>CAZJDM010000119.1:0-14455 GCA_964544765.1 uncultured bacterium | reverse complement strand
TTCCAATATTTCAACTGGTAGTAGGATTAGAGAAAAGTTTCAGCAAGGGCTGATGCTGTACCCTAGTATTTTTTTACAGTCAAACATCAACAGATAGTTAAAAATATTTTAAAAATTATCTAATTCAATATAAAACCCTCTACTTAATCTGAACAAGAAAAAATAGAGGATCTATAATGAATATTAGACACATATATCAGCTTTGTGAAATTTGCAATTACTTAAAAATATATATTGGATGCTTTGATATAAGGGTATTCAAATCATTTAAAATAATAATACATGGTTTTATTTTAACAGAGGGAATTTTCTTTTTTTCAAAAACATCAAGGCAAATGGTTGAAAAAAAGAGCAAACAAGCTTTTTCATATCTAATTAACAAGGCCAAATTTAGTATAGAGAAGATCCAATTATCGGCATTTATGATTGTTTTAGAACTACTAGCTGTATGTTATACACTATTAGAAATACGCAGAGTAAAATATTACTCTGAAACCACGGTTTTTCAGGTAAGAAACGATCTTATGAATATTGCTAAAAAATGTTACATCTTAAATTTGAAGGGTAATAAGGTGCCAAAATCATTGCAGGAAAAACATCTCCTTAAATTTTGTGCTTAGTTTTAGGACAATGGTGATATAGATACAACCGTAGATATTGGCCTCAAGAATCATTTGATAGACTTTTATATGCTTGTATTCAGGCTGTCCCCACAACTTTACCTGAGTTAAATGCCTAATCATTCATCTCCCTGTCTGGAAGCTATGCCTTTTAGTAAATTAAAAACAACCTATAACATACTAATACACTTAAGTTAAATATAAACATATATATATTCTCACTATTTTTCCTGACAATGCCGAAAAGTTTAAATAGATGCTGAATAAAATCAGCTAAATTGAAGAGAAGAAACAGTTATGAATAATAAAAATAGACTTTTCCAGCTTTTTATAAATAGAGCAATTTTAATTTGTTTTATATTTATAACCGCTTGTCAAAGTGAATCTATATTAACTGATAAAGGAACAACAACATTAAATAGCTCCCATGATCTACCAAACAATCATCATTTTTTTACAGGTAGTAAAATAATATTAACTATGTATCAAGAAGATAAAGCCAGACCTAGTTTGATTAAATCAGCGATGGACGAAGTTGCCACTCAACCAAATATACCAAAATCACCTGACCCCACCGCCAAGCCATGTCTTGTAGCAGGAGCAAAGTGCTCTCCCAGTCTTTTAGCTTCTTTAAGTCAAGCAGGTACCAAAGATACTCAAGCTGCTGCTGGAAACCAAAAGTCATTGGGGACAAAACTTGCTGATATAGCTACAGATTTAATACCCGGAGTTCCAATTATAAAAGCTTTAATAGATCCAACTCCCAAAAATGGAGTAAAAGCTTTAGCTTCAGGAATTGGACTAGCTAACCCTATTGCTGGCGCAACAGTTGGATTACTTGGTTTGGTAGTTGTTGGTAAAGAAAAAATACCTTTGGCTAATGGTGGACATTATTACAAACATGAAAGTTTAACCGGAGATATAATTTACGATGTTCGTGATGAAAATAATAATGAATTAGGACAAGCTGTTTTTACCAAAGGCCAGGACGGAAAATTTACAGGAGAATATTTTGATTATAAATTCGTAGATTTAAGTGATGAAGATGCAATGAATTCCTGTAGAAATACATATGGGTGTGTCCCTCCCCTTGGTTCATTTGGAAACCCTATAGGCAAAGAGATTAACTGGGAAGATGGAACAGCAATCCCCTTAAATCCAGCTGGAGATAATAACGGAAGAGATAGCTCGGTGATACCACTAAGTTCACAAAGTACACCAAGGGAAACAGATCCTAATGGCGAAAAAATTGCTAGCACCCCCACAGACAGTGGCGTTCGCACTGTCGGCAACTGGCCACCGGAAAACTCCCAAACGCCTAAACCCACGGGCAATGGTGTAAGGACTGTCGACAGCTGGCCTCCAGAGAATTATCAGCCCAAGCAACCTGAGGTTGAAGTTGCTGATAACTCACTACTATCAGAGGATGGCGGCGTTCAATTAAAACTTGATACAGGCCCTTTATCTATGGTTCAGTCTATGGACGATGAGAAACAAGCAGGTATCAGCGTTTGTCAAACAATTACTGGTTATTTCCTGACTCCAAGAATTGTGGTATATACCAATCCTTCTAAAGATAACTGTACAAATCGCAAGGTTCGAATAAAGGCATATGTTCCAGATAACCAAAAGACGTTTTGGATATACAAACAAAATGAAATAGAAATAATGCAAACTATGACAACCGTATTCCTTGATGATGGTGTCTTAACTGTTATGGCTATTACGATGTTTACCGAAAACCTAACTACTCAAAATGTAAAGTTATTACCACTAACTGATGATATACCTAATATGCAAGGCAACAACATATTAGAAACAATAATAAAACGAACATCTGCGCTATACCCTGGAGTCGCTTCCGAAATAGCCAGCCAACAATGCAAATTATGGAAACAGAGAGGCCTTAACAACTCCCAAAAAATCTGTAGTTTATCTACTGAACATGAATAAAGTTAAGTGGTTAATGTTATCAATAATAAGACAGTTTTGATAGCAACACAGGGCATTGTTGATAAGCCTTTTTATTAAGATATCCATTACCATTGTTACATGAGTCTATTATTAATGACTTGATAGCTTGGATAGCATCACTTGAGCTAGGATGATCACTTAGAAAACTTATATGAAAACTACCATGTAACCTATCCATATGATTACGCATTCTGATCATAGCACTAGGATCAAACCCAGCATTCCAAATATAAATAACTCCCATACTATCTGCATCAAACTCTTGAGACCTTGACTCTGCATATGCTTTTCGATTAGTCACACTTTTTGATACTGCGATACCAGCATCTACATTGCCAAGGGTAGCTAAAGAGGTCACTAGACCAAGCCCTGCCCCTAAGACTGAATCCATAGTAGATGCTGGTGGTGGGGTAAAAACGTGATTTAAAGCAATGTGTGCCAATTCGTGACCACAAATAGCAGCCAATTCACTATCATCAGTAAAATTGTTTAATAATCCAGTAGTTAGCTTAATTTCACCAAAAGAACTGGAGTAGTCATTAATATCAGCATCGTTATCTTCAACTCATATTTGCTTAATATTGCTTTTTTAATGAGATGGGATAGCTAAAAACACTTTTTTACAAACATTTGAAACTCTTGGAACATAAGAGTCAGTTTTAAGAGAATTAATTGCTTCTTTATGAGTGGTTGTTTTACATGAAATAACCAATAATATCAACAAATACAGTGTTTTTTTCAATTATTTTCCAAATGCAGATTTAATTTATATTTATTTTTAATTTATAGAAACATAAATTATAATTTAATTATCACATATTTTATCAATATTCAACTAATACATCTTATTGTTATTCCATTCACACCCACTTCACAGGTGGCAACCCTATATAATTCTATGTAATAATTATTAAATCAAGATATCGCTAAAGTAAATTTTTCAAAATACCGAGAAGTATCAATGTAAAGAGAGTTGTCCCATGCAACTTACTACAGGAGGGGTATATGAGTATTTTAGTCAAAAAAAAGAGCAATATGAAAGGAATTGTAAAAAATAGTACAATACTACTAATACTGACTGGTATAACTATCTTTGTATGCTCAAGTTGTGGCTCAAATAGCCAAAGTAGTGACACTAAAATGTATAATGGCTCCAACGTCAATGCTTCTGAATCCTACACTAAATCGACAGTAGCTTTATTAAATTCTCAAGGACAACCATTTTGTAGTGGATCATTAATAACACCAAGAAGTGTTATTGCTGCAGGACATTGTTATATGGGGTCAAATGGCCAACCTATACAAGTTTCATTTGGAACTAACACAGGCAGTGGTCCCTCTATATCAGTGCCTTTTAGTAATCAATATCGACATAAAAACTACAAAGAAGGATATGGTGGTTTATTGAATAATGATCTAGCTTTTTTAGTACTTCCGGAAGATGCACCAGCTGGATATAGTCCGGTCAGAATTTTAAACGGAAGTCTTCAACGAGGAGATTCCATTGTTTTAGCTGGATTTGGAATGACTGAAGCTGGAACGGGCGGGGGTTATGGGCAGCAGCAACAAATGCCTTACGGTTATGGACAGCAGCAACAAATGCCTTACGGTTACCAGCAAGCACCTCAGGGGTATCAATACATGTACCCAGGAACTATAACAAATGATACTCTGGATTATACTGAATATTCTACTTGCACGCCTGGTGTTGGTATTTGCACTATAGATAAACATGATGATTATTATCCTTCAACCTATTACCCTTCGTCAATTCGTCCAATTTCTGCAGGTGGTGGCGCTAGAAGCCTTAAAAAAATAGGAGCTGTAGTTAGTGGTTCTGCTGGCGGTGGAGTCTTTACATTTAAAGCAGGAGCTGGAAAAGGAGTATGCTCCGGAGACTCTGGAGGACCTGCTTTCAAAATATCTAGTGGTACCCCACAATTGGTTGGTGTAGCTTCGGCAGTAAATGGTGATTTACCATCTTCTGCACCTGGTGTTCATTGTGGAACATCTGGATATTATACAGACATTACTTTATTCAAAAAGTGGTTAGTAACTGCAAGTATAAAAGGACAAATACCATCACCTGATGAATATTGGGCTAATCCTGGTCAACGAGTTCCAAGACAACAAGATCAATCTGGACAAGATAATGGAAATAGTGGATCAACTGACCAATTACAACAAGATGGTTCTTTAGGACAGGCACCTGGTGACCAGGGTTCAACAACTCAAGGTTATAACCATGAAAGTAGATATAATTGTTATGATGGTCAATTAAAAAAGTGGGTTGCCCCTGAAAATTGTTACCCTGGTTTAAAACCAAATCCAGAACCTCAAAGACAAAATACACCTCAACCTGAAACTCATGTCGATCAACAAATACCATTACCAGATCAAAGTCCAAGCCTTCCACAACAAGACAGAGGTTTATCTCAACCCGATAGTGGCACAAATCAAGGTCGCGGTAGATATGGATGCCAAGATCCTGACGGATCTTACTATTTTTATAGCGTACCATGTGATCAAATTGATAACCATTCAGATGATTTTGCTCAAAATAGAGGAGATTCAACATATGGAGATGGAGATGATGGTTATGGTAGGAATCCAGAAGTTGATGAAGATGACCCTAACCATGGTTACACTGATGAAATAGAGTTTTATAATATTTAAAAGATAACACCTATAAATTTTATAATACAATAATAAATGAACTAGGCTGAAATTAGGTAATGGTAAATCGTATTTAGTTTAAATTTAAATTATAATAGATATAGAATATAGTATTATCACAAATAACAAGGTTGACTAAATATGAATTATATCCCAATCACTTTAGTTTTAGCCCTATTATTTCCTTTTAGCTGTAAACAAAAACCTACCAAACATACTTTAGACACAATCTATAGCCGTAATGGTAAACCACTAAAACAAACTGAGAAAAACATAAATTCTAGCCAGGTTGATTGGCAATTATTAAATTCTAAAGCACATAGTGAATACAATGCTATAGGCAAATTTTTGTCGTCTTGCACTGGAATAGCAATTGATGCTATCGGTAACAACAAGGCACCTGGTTATGTGCTAACGGCTGGGCATTGCTCTATGGATCAAATACGTCCAGGTGAAATCAAAGTTAATCCATCAACTCCAGAATCAGTCTTAAAAGCAAGTGACTTTGCTGATACCCAACCTATTAGACTCTTTACTAAGCAAATGGTCTATGGATCCATTGTGGATAGAGATATAGCAATTTTTGAGTTAGAAAAAACCGTTGGAGAACTAAAAAAACATGGTATCAAACTATTACCTTTATATAATAAAATACCTCGTGTTGGTATGAAAGTACAATTAGTGGGTGTACCTCAAACTGGATTATCTGTTGAAAACAAGTCAAGAATGAAAGAGGAAGGTTATATAAAGCAAGATAACCTTAGAAGATCAGAGTGTGTTATTGAAGAAGTTGTACCCTTGTTGGCAGAAGGAATATTGAGTTGGAAAAATGTCTACCGCCATAAATGTAGCACCTTAGCAGGAGGTTCAGGATCGGCTCTTTTAACTAGTGTCAATAACAAGCTTTATTTAGTTGGTATTATGAGCACTAGTACTCATAAAGGTTTAGCTCCTTGCATCGAACATAACCCTTGCGAAATAAAAAATGGAAGGCCTGAAAACAAACCTAACTATCATTACTCCCAAAACATCTATAATCTTGCCAATTGCTTTGATAAAAAAGGTAATTTTAATTTACTTAAACCCGAATGTCCTTTATTGAAACCCATGGTATTCAACCAATAATAATACACCATACAATCATCACTAAAGTAATATAATTATAAGGGATCAAAATAAAACAGATCGTATGATTATAAAACGCTTTAACACCATATAGTTCCGATAGATGTTTGTTCGGCTGTTCGGTGATTATTTAGGTTTGAGGATGTATAACATGTGAGTTATAGGAAGTTTGTAAATTAATTTGCCCCCGGTTTTACCAGTCACGCTGCTGTTGTAGCCCGTGACTGAAGTTATTACTTTATCAGCAAAGATTTTAAGACCAGATAAAAAGGTATATGAGTATCCCTGTAGCTATGTGGCGGTAGGAAAGCGTACTCTCTTAACAGCGGCACACGTTTTATGTAATGATCGTGTGACATCAATAACTTCTATGGACCCAGATTCAAATTCGATTTGAATGTTTGAGCTAGGTAGACTATTATTAGTCGCTTATTAAAAAAATATGATCCTTATGGTCCTACTGTAATACAAGCGTTTAGTTTGATAGAGCAAGCTATTGTGCCTCGTTTGAATCGAAATGATTCTGATGAACAATCATATTCTAGTTATGGTTATCAAACCAAAAAAGCGGAAATTGGTCTAACCGGCAATATAACATCAATCAGTGTGTCATCTGGATAGGATAGTGATTCTAAAACCTCAAATTTTGACTTTAATATAGATGGCCATTATTTTCATTTAATGGGTAACTTGGGAGTTGGACCCAATATTAAGTATCTATATAGTTCAAAATCAGTTAAGTCTTCTAGTGATGATGATGAAGTTACTTCCTCCAGTTCGTTACATGTACTGGGACTTTTCGCTAAAGCGTCTTTCCCCTTGAAGGGACAAGAACTATATGGATATGGTTTGGGCGGTGCTGGATTTGGAGGTTGTTCAGTTGATTCTTCAGTTGGAGGAAGCTCTGAATCTCAAAGTGGGACATTATGGGGGGAGATCTGGCGGGTGGAATTAATTATTTTCTCAACCAGTATGTTGCCTTAGACTTCAAACTAGGGTTAAGTTATCTTAGTTCCACCGCCGATGAAAATAGTATTAGCTGTACAGGTCGCAGTACATCATCTTTTACCTTAGTAAAGACAGCGGATGATGATTCAAGTGTGACGACTTCGATAACGATATATGGTCTCTGAGTAGGGGTATCCGCCTTTTTCTAGCTACTCATCTGCATATTTTTCAATATAAAATCCAAAAACGTTTCTGTGTTTATCAACTGCCACTAGGATTTTAACTATGTAACTATAATGATAAAGTTCAATATGAAAGAACTTTATCATGTGAGAACTCTTATAATAACTTTTTAGAAGAGTTGCTATCTTTTCATAGTTAGTAGGTGGTTTTAATTCGTCAGTTTCACATCCACCCGACTTTTTATAACCATCTAGGATCTTTGTTGATCCACCCTTTTTCATTTTTATATTGTATGATCCTTTAAAAATCTGACGACCTATAAGATCTACAATATGATTAGCTTTAATTTTGTTTAGGTCAATTTCAGGCGGGATTATAACAGTCTTTAACGAGTGATATTCATAACTATATATCCAACCCTCTTCTTGGCAGTAATAACCAATAATAGGTTTGTTTTGTCCCCAAAGACTGTTAACTCTTTTTATCAGAGAATTTCCATCGTTGTTGGTAGAATCACTTTCATCCTCTACGGATGGGTCATTCACCTCGCCCGTAGAATCACCTTCATCCCCTTCTGGATCACTCTCGTCGTTTGGCGGAGAATTACTCTCGTCATTCTGATCAACTGCGCCTATTGCCTTTGTACAAGCTTTATTAAAAATAGATTCACTAGTATTCACGGGACAATTTTGAGGAGTGAATTTAAAATCTTGGGCTGAGGCATAGAGGCCATAGTTCCAAACATCGTTGAACAAGATAAACTTCTTTACTGGTTTATTTTTAATCAATGATAATAATGGACGGGCGCCTTCGGCTTTGCATTTTTCAAGATCTAAAGTTTTTAAACTAGGAAATGTTGATGATCCTAAATTAGTTACACTATTTGCTGGCAGCATTGTTCTTCCGCATTCTAAAGTTAGAGATTTTAGGGAAGGTAAGTTAACAGCCTGACTCATTAAGATTCCAGATGCCTCTATTTTAATGGTTTTTAATTGCTGTGAACCGGACAAGCATTTCAAATCAATAGTTGAATCAAAGTAATTATAGTTTTCAACCTCCAGTGTTTTTAGCTTCGGTAAAGTCATACTACAAAAAATACTACCTGACAAATGTACCTTATGCAGGCTCAAATTCTGAAGATGGGGAAAATTGGTTCCTGTTAAATATTCCACATCACCTCCAAAACTTATTGCCAGCTCCCTGAGCCGCGTTAATTTTTTGATTGCCTGCATATGAGAGTATCCTGGTCGAATTGATAATACTCTTAATTTTTTAAAACTGGAAAGAATACGAAAGTCCAGTTCCCAACAACTATGGTCCCAGAAAGGTTTAAAATTTTCTTCAAAATCTGGATCAGGCTCATTTAAAAAGGAACGGCATAACTTTAAATCTTCATACTTTTTGAGAACTCTTTTATTTACGTGATCCAAATCATAGTGAGGAACAAGTTTTTCCACATCATTTACTTTGTCATTGGCTTTTTTACAATCATTTTGCTTGACATAATGTTTCACTAAATCAATTGAAAGTTGTGAAGTTGGGGGTAATTGATTATATTTTTCGCACCAGTCTTGAAAGGACCAGGTTTGATAATCTTTGAATAATTGATCGTCATTTGCTGCTTGAATCATGAAAGAGAAAGAAAAAATAAACAATATATAAAATATGTTAATCATTATTAAACTCCTAATGTGTGTTAAATATTAAATCCTTACTTACTCATTTACTTAAATAGATATAGCTATATTCTATTAAACGTTTTTATTATATTACTCTTACTATTACTACATATTCGGCCTTGCTTTACATTCCACCGGTCTTCTAACAACCGGATACGGATTGATTAAAGGAGCGAGTGAAATAGTACCTTGGGCCACTTGGGCATTATTTTTAGCAAACAATTTTAAGTTGAAAACCGTATTACCTTGATTATCCTGAAATCTAGCATGAAACTTCTCTGGTTGTGACATGATCCATTTGGATAAATCTTGAAAATCTTTTTTCTTATGATGGAAGATTACTCTTGCAATACGAATTAAAACGAAGCTGGAAATAACTCCATTACTGTATTGAAAGTTTAGATTTATTGTATAATTTGTATGCCAATGATCCTCAAAACTGCATTCAATAAACATACTATTATCAAGATGAAATACGTTTTCAAAAAAGTCTCCTTTCTGGGAATATCCTTGAGCAAAAGGCATAAAAAAGTCTGAATCGTCTTTAAATGAATAGTTGGTCATATTAGGGGAAATTTGTTCATTTTGACTGGTAGTTTTGGTTAACAAATGCCCAATGTCATCAAGTAGTTGGTGATCAGTGATTTCAAGTTTATGGCCCGTTTCATGGATGATATTAATGACGGCTTCTTGGGTAGTAACTCCAAAACGATCAAAATAGGCCTCACTAATTCTAATCTTATTGGTTCCGGGTACATTAAGCGCCGCTTTAAAATTACCATCTTCTTCAAACATTTCTTTCTCTGGTACAAAAACAGCCGCTTTGATTTTTTCAACCCAATTTTCAGCATTTTCAAACAAAGTTGTCTTGATTCTGGAATCGTCAATAATAAACGCGTGTCTATATTTAATTACACTTTCCATAATATTTAAGGCAAAATCTCTGGCAATTTGAAACCTTGGATAATGGAGATTGCCACCATTTCGTGACCCACTAGCAGCGCGTGACTTTTTGCCATTTCTTGCGCCACTGGCAGCATAGGATTTTGAAAAAGATAGTACTAAAAAGCCAAGTATTAGCAGAAAAATTATAGGCAGTTTTCTTACTTTATTCCTAATTGTCATTCGGTAACCTCCTTTAAGGATGTTGTTACTTTCTTTGCAGACAGATTGCTTTTTTGATTCCGGCACTTGGTTTTTTTCTGTTCTTTGGTTATTTGAGACGCTTTAGTTATTTCAAAAAACTGCATGTTAAATTGATAAGTCTCTTCCGCAGTGTCTTTGGTAGCTTCAATCTCATTAATAAATTTGTCTATAAATTCGCGCATCATAATTTTGGCTCTGTAAATGTCTTTTTTATTAATATTTAATGAATAACTATTGTATTCACGTTGGTTTAAATTTTGCTTACTTACTAAACCAGCGGCCAATTGAGAGATAGTTTTATGATAATTCAGACAACCAAGATCTTCAACGTCCACTCGACTAGCGATGTGTTGATTGGTCTTTATATAAATACCATCAGAGCTTTGGCTCAAAAGACCCATATTGACCAGTCTCTCAATAGCTTTTTCAATTCGACTGATGGTTATTGGAAAATGGAGTACGGATTGAATCCATTTAGGATCGCCCTGGAAATTTTTTAAATTGGTCATTTCCAATATAATTGTGTGTATCGGATCACTAAGAAGTTTAAATTCTTCGACCTCTACTAAATTCAATTGTTTTTCAGGTGAAAGTGTCTTGAGCCTTTCAAGATAATACTCTTTTTCGGCTAAAGTTTTGGTTCGATCTAAATCAATTAAGGTTTCTAGATACAGTCCTTCTTCTTTATTTAGATTTAAACTTTGAATGAGTTTGGGCACATATTTTTTGGGCATGGGCCTCTTCTTGGCTAACATTAGGTTTAACGGAGCGTGACTAGCTAAACCTAATGTTCTGGCCCAAGATCTCATTGAAAAAGCCGGATTATTTTTTCGTTTTTCTTCCCAAGAATCTCTTAGAAATTGACTGGCATCTAAATATTTAAATATAGATAACATCTTATCTCCCATTAAGACGAATTATTAATCTCTTGTATAAAATGTATGAGATTAATAATTCGTACTAAACTTTTCAAAACTGTTTGATTGTGTAAAATATTTTTAAAGAAATAACAAGAATAAAGAAACCAAAATGGATCAATATTGAAACCATTTAATCACTGGACATTTTTTTTAATTATGTAATAGTATTTTATAAATATTTAATAAAATATATTTGGGAGATAGTCTGCGATTAACCAGCTTCTGCAGCAACAGTAGATTCTACTATGTCGGTTAAACGGGGGAGGGTAACCGTTTAACCGACTATAGTTAATAAATACAGGTATGCCACTACAGAGGCTAATTTATGCAATTGGATGAAGAAGAGCAACTTGACTAAATCCAAGCGTGATCCTCTATTATGAGCGTGACGGTCGATATCGATCGCTTGAAATTAAAGTGAGAGTTTTCGTACCTTCCTGCAAAAAGACCCGTCCTATGAGAAAAGTTAATTTATCTGATCTAACATCAATCTATAACGGTTTTTCATTTTCAATCTCTGCTTTTTGTTTTTCTATTTCTTTAAAGACATCCTCTAATTCTTTTTTAGTAGATGTTAAGGTTTTGCGCATTGAAATAATAAGCTGCCCCGCTTCTTTGGCTTCATCAGCCAACTGATCCATCGGTGTTTCAGAGTTATCTAGTCGATTGAGTATCTCTTCTAAACGATTATTTTTCTCTTCATATGATAATTCTTTTTGTTTTGAAGTCATGATAGTACCTCTTAATTTATCTTATTTACCTTAAATTTCTTCACTCAACAGTTTCTTCATTTTGTAATTTTTTCTCATCAACGCTATCCACTTTACTAGTAATAAGACCATCCTTAATATTTGTATAAAGACTAGTTCCCAGCTTTACATATTTAATGCTGGTTATCACCTTTCCTTTGTCATCCTTGGTTAGACTATAACCTCGTTTTAAAACAAACTCATGATCCAAAGATTTTAATCTTTTTTGTTTGTCATTTAATAAAGTTCGTTGCATATTAATTAATGAAATATACCTGCTTAGATTTATCCGCTTAGTCCTATCAAGAAAAAGTTGATAATTAGTATCGTATCCCATCTTACATAATTGTTCAAAACGGCTAATAGACTCTTCAATTAACTTACCTTGACTTTCAAAAAATCCAGTTCCCTTATCAATTAATTGATTGAACAAAGTATTCAGCTCTAAATCTTTCTTTTCAAATTGAGCAAGGAAAGCTCTTAAAATTATTCCACTGCGATAAAATAAATCCGACTGTAATACCTGCAAATGAGATTTAATTCTTTCCTTAAAAAATATACTTTGATTTTCAATGTTTTTTGAAGTTAATAACAGTCGTCTTTCAATTGAATCCTTCAGTCTGTAGGACGCGTCAACCAACATATTATCCAACTCACGAAAATGACTAATTATACCTTCCGCGACAGCAGTTGGTGTTTTAAAAGAAGTATGAGCCACTATATCTAGTACACCTTTATCAATTTCATGACCTATTCCAACCCAAATTGGACATGAACTCAGACAAACCTTTCTAGCAATGTCCAAGTGATCGAACCAAGCTAGGTCTACCTGTGATCCTCCACCTCGGATAATACAAATAATATCTACCTTAGCCTGTTCCAGTAAATCTATGGCTTTCAAAACCTCATCTTTAGTATTTTCTCCTTGCATAGAAGATGGAGCCAAGATAATTTTCATACCATATGGAGAAGAAAACAAGGTTTGTTCAAAATCGTTATGAGCAGCTGACCCCCTACTGGTGATTAAACCGATTCGATTTGGTAATAAAGGAAAGGAGATTTTAGTGTTTTGTTTTAAAATCCCTTCTTTTTCTAACAGTTCTAGAATTTCTCTTCGATTACGATCAATCTCACTTTCACCAAAATAAGGATCAACATCTATAACTTGTAAACCAATACCATAAACATCATGATAACGGACCGAACAAAGAACACAGATCTCTGAATTATTCATTAAGGGAGATTCAATACCAGCTTTATTTAATTTATCAACCACCATGGTATAAACATTTCGCCACATAGTGACCCTTAACTTAGCAACTTGTTTATTATCCTCGTAATCAACTAATTCACCATAGAAATGCCCTCCTCGAACCGCATTTCCTTGCCTGGTGACTAAATGGGCACGCACCCAGAATTGTTTTTCAGTTACTGGAGACAAAATTTCTTTTATGCGCGCGGTAACCGCTCTAAGTTGAAAAATTTTTTTAGGGGCTGAATTATTAATTATTATTTCATTCATAAGATATTAACCGATGTGCGGGTTTCGCCCATCGCGTGGATCATATTTTAGCTATCATTTTTTTACCTGAGAAAATTGATGAAGTCAAACTCTATATCCAATTTAAATCAATTAGTTATACCGATTTTTCTACAGTCATGGCCGCACAATAATAAAATAAGCTTTACAGTATATGAGAGTAATGATAGAGCCTACACCTGAAAGGTAGGGAGCAGTGGCGATCAAGGATCAAATAAACCCTCGCAATACATCTGGCAAATATTATGTAGATACCGATTGTATAGCTTGTTCTAATTGTATTTCTCTGGCACCAGATAATTTTCTGATCGCTAACGATCATCTTTGTTACGTGATCAAACAACCTGCAGATGATAATGAAACAGAAAATGTTATCAAAGCGCTTAATTCATGCCCAGTAGGATCAATCGGAGATGATGGCGAAGTTCTAATTGGCTGACTTTAGGCACATTGTCAAAATTTTCAACTCCCTCGTTGATTAAACCTAACTACAAAAAAAATAAACCTCCCGCCTAAGTTTTAGACAGGAGGTTTATTTTTTGTTCTAATATTGTCTTATCTTACTAAGACTATGAAGCTTTTCTTCTACTAGAAGTTCTTCTTTTAGCTGGTCTTTTGGCTACTTTTCTTTTTCTAGCCTTAATAGCTCTTGAAACCTTAATGACTTTTCGACTACCACTACCTACTTTTTTTTTTAATGTTCTTCTTTTAGTAGTCTTACGAGCCACTTTTTTTACAGCTTTTTTAATAACGCGTCTTTTAGCAGCTGTTTTTCTTACCGGTCTCTTCTTAGCGGTAGTTTTCTTTTTAACTACACGTTTTTTGGCAGCTGTTTTTCTTACTGGTTTTCTTTTGGCTGCTGTTTTTCTTACTGGTCTCTTCTTAGCGGTAGTTT
>CAZJDM010000118.1:0-14586 GCA_964544765.1 uncultured bacterium | reverse complement strand
ACCAGTAAACCAATGTTAGAAAGAGGTCTTGAATTTCTAAATCTTCTAAAAGAAGATGCGCAAAAATTGGCCGCTGATAACCATCATGAGCTTATGAGATGCTGGGAGAATATTCAACGTCTATGGCAGGCAGAAGCTCATATCAGAACCATGCTATTTAGAGAAGAAACTAGATGGCCAGGTTATTATTATCGAGCGGATAACCCAACCATGAAAGATGATTGGAAAGTATTTGCTAACTGTAAATATGATTCTAAAACAGACAATTGGGAAATGATGAAAAGAGATATTCATCAGATTTGTGAATAATTTTTATAAACGCGATGGGCACAAGCTGCCCATCGCGATTTAAAACAATAGATCATACATTTATTAAAATGTTTTAACATATAGGATGAAATATGAATGATAAATTGAATAATGACAAATTAAATAAAAAGGATAGTTTTAGTTTCTCATGTAAAAGAGAATTATCATGCTTTAATAAATGCTGCCAAGATGTAAACATATTTCTAACTCCATACGATGTATTATGCATAAAAACTAGATTGAATATAAGTTCCTCCGAATTTTTGGAGAGATTTACTATATGCCCTTTTACTGAAGATCAAAAACTACCGGTTTTACTCTTAAAACTGAATGACAATCAACAGAAGGACTGTCCATTCGTTAGTAAAGATGGATGCACGATTTACGAAGATCGTCCATGGTCCTGCAGAATGTATCCAATCGGTTTGGCTTCTCAAAAAATCAGAGCCGAGGATGCCGGTGAGGAGTATTACTTCAAACAAGAAGATGATTTTTGTCAGGGGATGAAACAATCTACAAATTGGACCATCGCAGAATGGATAAAAGATCAAGAAATAGATCCTTATGATAAGTTCAGTGGTATGTATAAAGAAATCATACTACATCCTTACTTTAAAAAAGGTAACGATCTGACTCCACAAAAGATGGACATGTTTCACACTGTTTTTTATGATCTAGATAAATTTAGAGAATTCGTTTTTAAAAGTAGCTTTTTAAAAAGGTTTGATGTTTCAAATAGAACACTAGAAAAAATTAAAGATTCTGATATCCATCTTCTCTCTTTTGGAGTAGATTGGTTAAAACTATGTTTATTCGGAGAGACTACTATAAAACTAAGAGGAGAAATTAGAGATAAAGAAGAGGCAGAAATAACAGCTCATTGTTAATTATAACTAAGTTGTTAACTAATAACTAACTCGTTGTATGGGCATTCCCTTTGATCATAAAGTCTGCCCATAACGTTAATTGGTTAAAATATGGACAAAAAAACAGCTAACAAGGTAATAGTAATAGGTGGTGGAGTCAGCGGTATATGTACTGCCATCGAGATCGCTGAATTTGGTTACGAAGTTACTATCATTGAAAAAGACCCTTCCCTAGGAGGTCGGGTTGCCGCGATGCATCAGTACTTCCCTAAGCTTTGCCCACCCTATTGCGGATTGGAAATATACTACAAAAGACTTCGTACCAATTCTCTGATCAATATTATTACTCTAGCGGAAGTTGAAAACATTCAACCAACAGATAATGGTTTTTCGGTTTCAGTCAACGTTGCTCCCTCTGGAGTTAATGAAAAATGCACTGCATGCGGAGATTGTACAGATGTTTGTCCTAATGAAAGAGCCAGTAATTTCGATTATAATATGCGTAAAACTAAAGCTATCTATCTTCCTCATGAACTTGCCAATCCCTACCAGTATTTCATTGATCTAGAAGCATGCTCTGGTTCGACCTGTGCCAAATGTGTAAAGGAGTGTAAATACCAGGCAATTGAACTCGACATGAAATCACGCCAATTAGATCTGAGTGCCGGCGGCATTATATTTGCTACTGGGTGGAAACCTTATAGAGCCGATAATATAGAGAATCTTAATTACTCAACATCGCCTAATATTATAACCAATGTAATGATGGAAAGATTAGCTTCATCTAATGGGCCAACGTCAGGTGAGATTTTGAGACCATCTGACAATAAAAAAGTAGAAAGTGTAGCTTTTGTCCAATGTGCCGGTTCAAGAGATGAGAACCATCTTCCTTTTTGTTCTTCGGTTTGTTGTATGGCCTCTTTAAAGCAAGTAAATTATGTTAGAAAGTACAATCCTGATGCTCAAATTTTTGTCTTCTATATTGATCTACGTACTCCAGGTCGCTATGAAGACTTCTTAATTAATTCAGAAAAAGATGAAAAATTGAAACTTGTTAAAGGTAAGGTCGCTAATATTACTGAAGATGCCATAAGTAAAGATTTAACTGTCACTGCTGAAGACGTTATTTCCGGAGTAAAACATCAACAAAAAGTTGATATGACGGTTTTAGCTACCGGTATGGTTCCAACGACCTTCGATCAAGAATTACCTTATACGATACCACGTGATAAGTATGGATTTTATAATCCAGATAACCCAAATAATTTAGATAACCCAGACAATTTAGATAACCCAGACAATTTAGAAACTAATAATTCTTCCCTCAAAGGTATCTTTGCGGTGGGATCATGCAAAAGGCCCACTGATGTTACTTCTTGTATTAAAGATTCCAGCGCGACAGCACTTAAGGCAATTAATTATTTAAGGAGAGAAGTATAGTTTTGAATGAAAAAAAGATAGGTACATATTTATGTAATGGTTGTAGTATTGGCGATTCTTTAGATTTAGATGCCTTAAGTAAAATGGCAAATGACGAGTATAAAGTTTCGCTGTGTAAAACTCATAATGCCTTATGTCATAAGGAAGGTATTGATCTAATTAAATCAGATATCAAAGAAAACGACCTTAATGCTGTTGTTATTGCCGCCTGTTCTGCCCGAGTCAACCAGGATGTTTTTACTTTCAACCCTAACATCTTTCTTGAAAGGGTTAATATCCGCGAGCATGTGGCTTGGTGCCAAGAGCCAAAACATGAAGATACTCAAATGATGGCTGAAGATTACCTTCGTATGGGCATCGTAAAAACTCAAAAGATCGGTCATCCCGAACCTTTTATTGGTGAAAACATGACTACCGATATTTTAGTTGTCGGTGGTGGTGTATCTGGTCTTACAGCAGCTCTGGATGCGGCTAAATTCGGTCGGAACGTTGTTTTAGTTGAAAAAGAAGATCAATTGGGTGGTCGAGTCAAAAAAATGCATCGACAATATCCCAAAAACTGGCCCTATGATCAATTACAGTATACCAATATTGATGACTTGATCCAAGATGTTAACAATCAAGAAAATTTAACAATTCGTACATCAACTACTATCGAAAAAATAGAAGGCCAACCCGGTCTTTTTGACGTTACACTTAAAAATTCCAATGGAGAAAATCAGTTAAAAATTGGTTCTATCATACAAGCTACTGGATGGAGACCTTATGAACCAAGTAACATTGAGCATTTATCTTATGGTCAACATCCCAATATCATCAACAATGTTCAAATGGAAGAGTTGGTCGCCGAAGGAGGAGAGGAAGGAGAAGGCATAATTGCTCCTGATGGCAATAAACCGCAAAACATCGTTTTTATTCAATGCGCGGGACAGCATAATGATAATCATCTATCTTATTGTTCCTCAGTATGTTGTATGGTAGGTTTAAAGCAAGCAATTTATTGCCGACAACAAAATCCTGACGCCAATGTATATATTATTTATAGGCATCTTAGAACACCGGGACATTTTGAAGAGTTTTACAAATGGGCCCAAGATGACGAAAGAACCTTTCTCACCAAAGGAGAAGTTAGTAAGGTTGAAGTAAGTGAAAATGGTATTATAGTAAACGCTGAAAAGACCTTATTAGGAGATAACATTTCTATTTCAGCAGATATGGTGGTTCTGGCCACCGGAATGGTACCTTCAACTCATCAAAATAATATATTAAATCTAACTTATCGACTAGGTAAAGATCTACCGGACTTAAAGCATGGTTTCGTCGACTCTCATTTTGTATGTTTTCCCTATGAAACAAGACGTACCGGCATATATGCCGCTGGCTGTGTACGGTCACCAATGAATATAGCTGAAGCAAAAACTGACGCTTCCGGTGCTGCTTTAAAGGCGATTCATGCTGGAGATCTGTTACAACGAGGAGAAGCAGACTTTCCAAGGCTGGGAGATCAATCATTTGCTGATTTTACCCTCAAACGATGCACCCAGTGTAAGCGTTGTACCGAAGATTGCCCCTTTGGTTCTTTAGATGAAGATGAAAAAGGAACACCTCAACCTAATCCTAATCGTTGCCGTCGTTGTGGAATCTGCATGGGTAGTTGTCCAGAACGAATTATTTCTTTTAGTGATTATTCAATCGATATGCTTTCTTCCATGGTCAAATCCATCAACATTCCAGATGAGTTCGAGGAAAAACCTAGAATACTTGCTTTTATTTGTGAAAACGACTCTTACCCGGCTATCGATTTAGCTGGTATCCATCGTTTAAAATACAGTCCTTTGATACGGGTAATACCGGTACGTTGTATTGGTTCAGTTAATAACGTTTATATTGCTGATGCGCTTTCATCAGGATTTGATGGAATACTATTAATTGGTTGTCAACATGGCGATGATTATCAATGTCACTTTATTAAAGGAAGTGAACTGATTCAAACACGGCAAGAGAAATTACAAGAAACTTTAACTCGTTTAGTATTAGAGCCAGAGAGAATCAAGGCCTTTCAACTTGCAATTAATGAATATGATCAAATAGCGAAAATATTTAACGATTACGCGCAAGAGATCGAAGATATGGGGTTAAACCCTTTTAAAGGAATGTAAATTCATCATAAGGTATGTAAATTTTAAGGAGCGAAATTTGCAAACAAGCTTGATTAATCCTGATATCAATTTTATTAAAAAAATGAAAAAAGCTGGAGGTGACTCTTTTAAAAAATGCTTCCAATGCGCCACATGTTCGGTAATCTGTGATAATTCGCCTGAAGCACTGCCATTTCCCCGTAAACAGATGATCCTTACTGGCTGGGGAATGAAAGATAAACTATTTAGTGATCCTACCATATGGTTATGTCATCAATGCGACGATTGCTCCCAGTACTGTCCTCGCGATGCCAAGCCCATGGAAGTTATGGCCGCGTTACGCAAACTGGCTATTGAGCATTATGCTGTTCCTTCCTTTATGGCTCGTTGGATTTCAGATATTAAATTTCTACCAATAATATTAGCCATCCCCATTATAATACTTACCGCTACTTTATTTATCACTGGCAAATGGGGCATTCCAGCTGGTCAAGTTTTCTACGATAAAATGTATTCGCATTTAACTATCAACATTCTTTTTACTTCCTTAGTTTTTTTCAGTTGCTTAATGGCATTTATTGGTATTAAGAGCTTTTGGAATAATATGGAGAAATCGGTTGGGAGTAATTTTAAAGAACGAGTTCCTATCATTAAAGCTTTTTTCAAGGTTGTAGGTAGTATTTTTTTACACAATAAGTTTAAAAAATGTAATGTTAATGAAAATCGATTTTTCTCTCATCTAGCGGTTTTTCTTGGTTTCGTTGGTTTATTTATTGTAACCGGTTTGGCTGTCTTTAGCATTCTGTTATATGATTATTATCCGCTTCCCCAAACTAATTTTATCAAAATACTAGGAAACATCAGTGCCCTTTCATTCTTAGTGGGACTGATTATGATTGTTGTTTCGAGAACCACTACCAGTGAGTACTCTGGACATAAGGGCATTTATTTTGATTGGATTTTTTTGATTGATTTATTCGTTATCATTATAACCGGTGTAGTTTTAGAGTTTTTGCGCATTTTTAATTTGCCCTATTGGGCCTACCCCGGATATTTTATTCATCTTGTCGCGGTCTTTTTCTTACTGGTTTATTTTCCTTATTCCAAGTTTGCTCATGTTGTGTATCGTTTTGTGGCTATGTTATACGCGGCACATTTAAATAAAAATTATTAATAATTTTAGATAGGGGGAAAATATGAGTGATCTAACAGTGGAAATTAATGGTAAAGAATATGTTGTAGATGAAGATGGTTTTATCCAAGATCCATCCTTATGGGATGAAGAGTTGGCAAAGGGATTAGCCAGGACTGAAGGTGTTGAAGAAATGACAGAAGGACATTGGAAGATTGTCAATTTTATCCGAGATTATTATACGGAATTCAAAATTGCTCCAATGATCCGTATGATGTGTAAAAAGACGGGTTTTAAATTAAAAGAAATATATGAGCATTTTCCATCTGGTCCTGCTAAAGGAGCATGTAAAGTAGCCGGATTACCTAAACCAACTGGATGTGTTTAAAAAGTTGTCAATTATCAGTCTTCTGTCATCAGACAACTGAAGACTGTTAGGCCGGAGGCCACTATAATTATTAATACTCTAAACATTAATTAACTAGTGAGGTATTCTAATGGCTGATGATAAAAAAATTAAATTAAAGGAGACACCCTTACTTGATGAACTTGAAAAGGGTCCATGGCCCAGTTTCGTCAAAGAGTTTAAAACGTTGGCCAAAGATAATGAAACTGTCAACGATTTGATGGGACAGTTAGAAAAATCATATCGGGACAAAATCGGATACTGGAAACACGGTGGTATTGTCGGAGTGATGGGATACGGCGGTGGTGTAATTGGACGTTATTCCTCATTACCCGAAGAATTTCCAGGAGTAAGTCATTTCCATACTCTCCGGGTTAATCAACCTGCTGGATGGTACTATTCAACTGACGCGTTACGTAAAATTTGTGATATTTGGGAAAGAAATGGCTCTGGACTAACCAATATGCATGGTTCAACTGGAGATATCATTTTCCTTGGTACTAATACTGACGCGTTAGAAAAAACCTTTTCTGAATTGACCGAAATAGGCTTCGACCTTGGAGGTTCCGGCTCAAATTTGCGTACACCCAGTTGTTGCTTAGGTAAGTCTCGTTGTGAGTGGGCCTGTTTTGATACTATGGATTGTACTCATGAAATCACTATGAACTATCAGGATGAGTTACATAGACCAGAATTCCCCTACAAATTCAAAATAAAGATGGCCGGATGCCCAAATGATTGCGTAGCGTCTATCGCTCGGGCTGACTTGTCTGTAATCGGCACCTGGAAAGATGATATTCAAATCGATCAAAGTGCCATACCCGAGTATATTAACAACGGCCTTGATATCACCAAAGACGTAATGATGAATTGTCCCACCAAATGTATTGACTGGGACGGAGATAAACTGACTGTTGATAATTCCAATTGTGTTAGATGTATGCACTGTATCAATGCTATGCCTAAAGCACTTGCACCTGGCAAAGAACGTGGAGCTACTATTTTATTAGGTTCCAAGGCGCCTATTATGGAAGGTGCTTTATTATCCTCAGTGTTGGTTCCATTTATGAAAATAGAACCGCCATATGATGAGTTAAAAGATCTGATTGAAAGAATCTGGGAACCCTGGGCCGAACATGGAAAAAATAGAGAAAGAGTGGGAGAATTTATCGAACGTGTTGGTAAAGGGAATTTCTTAGAGGAGATTGGCCTGGATCCAAAACCCGAAATGGTCAAACATCCTAGAGAAAACCCTTATATCTTCTATGAAGAGGTCTATGAAGAAGATGAGGAATAATAATGAACAGTTATCAGTTTGTGATTACCAGCCTTCAGTAAGAAGACTGATAACTGTTGACTGCGATCCCTGGTCGCATAACTTGAGAGGAAAATATTATGATTGAAAAAAAAGAAAGAAAATTAGATATTGGCCCTCCCCATTATAAAAAGTTTTTACCTCCCATCATTCAAGAAAATTATGGAAAGTGGAAATATCATGAAAATGTTAAACCAGGTGTTTTGTTACACGTTTCTGAGTCCGGAGCTAAACTCTGGTCAGTTAGAGCTGCCACACCACGTCTAATGAGCGTCGTATCAATTAGAAAAGTTTGTGATATTGCGGATAAATACTGTGGAGGTCATCTTCGATTTACTAGCCGTAATAATATCGAATATCTGGTAACTGATGAAGCAAACATTGATCCTTTAATCAAAGAGACAACCGAAATAGGATATCCAGTTGGCGGTACCGCCAATTCGATCTCCAACGTTGTCCACACTCAAGGTTGGATACATTGTCATTCAGCCGCAACAGACGCGTCGGGAATTGTTAAGCCAGTTATGGACAAACTTTTTGATCATTATTCCGAACAAAAACTACCAACTAAATTGCGCGTAGCTCTTGCTTGTTGCTTAAACATGTGTGGTGCGGTTCATTGTTCTGACATCGCTATTTTAGGAATCCATCGAGGGCTTCCTAAGGTCGATCATGAAAAACTTGGAAAGACTTGTGAGATACCTAATGTAGTGGCTTCTTGCCCTACTAACGCTATCAGACCAGCAACAGTCGATGGACATGAATCGGTAGAAGTTTCCGAAGATCTTTGCATGTATTGCGCTAACTGTTTTACCTCATGTCCTTCTATGCCTATAGCTGATCCTAATAATGACGGCATTTCTATTTGGGTTGGTGGTAAAGTTTCAAATGCTAGAAGTAAACCATCTTTTTCCAAGTTAGCAATTCCATGGCTCCCAAATAATCCTCCCAGATGGCCGGAAGTAACTGATGCCGTGGTCAATTTGGTTGACATATGGGCCAAAAACGCTCGTAAATATGAACGTATGGGAGAATGGATCGACAGAATAGGTTGGGCTAAATTCTTTGATCTAACAGGCATAGAATTTACTAAATACCATATTGATGATTTTAAACTTTCAACTACAACTTTTGCTACATCAACTCATATTAGATTTTAAGCAAATGTACGCGATGGGCGGCAAAACCTTTCCATCGCATTAAATAAGGAGGTAACTAATGTCGGATCTAACACCTGAACAAGTGGCTGACGCCATGTTTGATCTAGTTAATGAAAATGCCGGTAAAAAGAAGTTTCGGCCAACTGAGTTAAACAAAGCCATGAAAGATAAATTTGGCAATGGCTGTGATCGAAATATGTGTAAGGCCGCTACCAAAATTTTAATCGATTCTGGCCGCCTTATTTATACTTTTTACAGTGGTACCTTTATTGAAATACCACAGACGGATAAAGCCAGTAATGAATGATTCTTGTTATTTCTAATCTTTACGAAAGGGTGACAAAATGGCATTGGTCAAAAAAAAGAAAAGAGGACTTGGAGGGTTAAGAGGAGGAACTCCAGCCAGAGCATCTTCGCTTAGACCGATCCCTACTCCTAAAAAAGCTCCTTGTTTAAACGGATGTCCCCAGAATAACGATATCCGTTCTTTTTTAACCGCCATTGCCGATGGTGAAAAATTCGGACGAAACACTGAAGAATCTTATGAGGAAGCTTGGAACATACTTACTCAAACTAATCCTTTTCCGGCAATTTGCGGCAGAATCTGCCAGCATCCATGTGAAAACAAATGTAATCGTAAAGATAAGGATCAAGCAGTTGCCATTAATAACGTAGAACGCTTCTTAGGTGATTTTGCCCTACAAAAAGGTCTAAAACACCAATTAAGCTCAGAAAAGAAAACGCAAAAAATAGCTATTATCGGCTCAGGACCAGCCGGTTTAAGCTGTGCTTTCCATTTAACTAAATTGGGATATCCAGTCACTATTTTTGAGGCCCTTTCCAAGCCAGGTGGTATGATAAGATATGGAATACCTGCTTATCGATTACCATCACAAATAGCTACTAATGAAATTAATTCAGTTATCGAAATGGGAATAGAGTTAAAAACGGCCTGTAGTGTTGGTAATGATCTATCCTATGAGGATATTAAGAATCAATTTACATCGGTCATCATTGGAAATAGTACGCATAAGGGAAGTAAGTTAGAAATACCTGGAGGAGAGGCAAACGGTGTCTATAGTGGAATCGCTTTTTTAAATCAAATTAACTCGGGCGAGAAATTTGATCTTTATAAGACAAGTGATAAAAGTATTAAAATTGAAAAAAGCAAAAAAGTTGTAATATATGGAGGAGGAGATTTAGCGCGGGATATAGCCCGTTTGGTAGTACGTTGGGGAGCTGAAGCAACTATTCTTTATCCACTGACTGATATAAATGTGCCTCAATTAGATGATTTAAAGAAAGATGGAGTCGAAATACAGTATTTAACATCACCTCAGGAAATAATAACTGATAGTGATAATGATATTAAGAGAATTAAAAAAATTAAAGCGGTCAAAACAGAACTTAATTCTAAAGGAATACCTCCCTTTTTGCCAACCAATGACCCTGCTTTTGAATTAGAAGCTGATACCTTAATTCATACCTTTAATGATGAATACCCCAAGTGGGAAACAGTTGAAGATCTGCTCAAATATCCCAGTGACTGGCTAAAAATAGTTGGCGATTTGAATCGTGGAAGAATTCTTGCCATTAATACTGATTGCGAAATTAATGGTAAAGATAAGCCAGCTAAAGACAGCGCTACCATTATAAAATCCGACAAAATGTTACTTGATCATTATCCAGATTCAAAACGAAATGAAGAAACTAAAGAAGAATCACTAGAACAAATTAAAGCTGGCAAAACAGAGATAATAGCCACTTTAGATACTGCTGATGCCCTAGCTGAATCTAAAAGATGTATGAGTTGTGGATATTGTTTCGATTGTGAAAAATGTTACACATATTGCTCTGAAAGCGCTGTAGTTAAAGGAAAGCCGGGAGAATTTTATACCTACAAAAATGAACTTTGTACAGGTTGTAAGAAATGCGCGGAAGTTTGTCCGTGTGGATTTTTAGAAATGATGTAATTTAGCAGAATAATATAGTTTTATTTTAATCGGATGACATAATTTTAGCGGCTTAACACAATAAAACTAAGATTAATTGATGCTACAACAATTATTTAAATCAAAAAAAACTTCTATACTACACGAGTGGTTCAAAACAACTATTAATCAATACCCATCTAAAACTGCACAGTTTATGCAAAATGAAAAGGATCAATTTGCCAATCCGGTAGGGCATATTTATCAAAATGAACTAAAGCATATTCTGGAAGGAATTATTAACCAGAAAGATATTTCATCATTATCGAGTAACTTGGAAAACATTATCAAAATAAAGGCGATTCAGGAATTTCCTCCTGCTGAAAGTTTATCGTTTTTATTTTCCTTAAAAAACATTTTGATCACAGAAATAATTAATCAGCAGATTGAACAAAAAGAACTATTATGCTGGGAAGTAGAAAAACAGATTGATGAACTAATTAAGTTGTCATTTGACATATACACGAAGTGTCGAGAAAAAATTTTTGAAATTCGTTTAAACCACCCCATCCGCAAAAACTTGAAACACAGGTCCAAGGTAAAGGGAGATTTTTCATGAAAGTCCTATATTCTTTATTAGTAATAGCTTTCTTGTTATTAATATCACTTTTAGCGACTAAATTACCTTTCTTCTTTGGCATAATTTTACCTTACTTCGCCCTGTTGATATTTTTAGGAGGGATTATTGCCAACGTTTTTAAATGGGCTAAATTACCAGTTCCTTTTCGTGAACCAACTGTGGCTGGACAGCAAAAATCCTTAAATTGGATCAAAGCCAATAATCTGGAAAGTCCTTATAACCTTTGGGGTGTATTAGGAAGAATGTTTTTGGAGATTTTCTTTTTTCGCTCTCTATTTAGAAACACTACAACCGAAATAAAAGAAATGAAAGACGGACCTCATCTGATTTACAAGCAAAATATTTTTCTATGGCTCTTTGCTATTATTTTTCATTATAGTTTTTTGATTATCTTGCTTAGGCATTTTCGTTTTTTTACTGATCCTGTCTTGCCAGGTATTCAATATCTACAACAATTAGATGGGCTATTTGAAATAATGGTTCCTAATCTCTTTTTAACCAACATTTTAATTTTTATCGCTCTAGCTTATTTATTGATCCGACGTTTTACTAATCCTCAAGTACGCTACATTTCGCTTATTTCCGACTATTTTGCTCTTTTTCTAATTCTAACCATTGTTTTTACCGGCATATTAATGCGCTACATTTACAAAATTGATCTGGTTATAGCTAAAGAATTTATAACAAGCGTAATCAGCTTCCAACCTGCTCTTCCTGTCAACAATGGTGTTGGACTCATATTTTACATACATTTATTTTTTATATGTGTACTTCTAATTTATTTTCCATTTAGTAAACTTTTACACATGGCGGGAATATTTTTCAGTCCTACTCGAAATCTGGCCAATAACAATCGTATGAAAAGACATATCAATCCTTGGAACCCGGACGTAAAGGGACATACTTATCAGGAATACGAAGATGAATTCAGAGATTTGATGAAAGGAGCAGAATTCCCTTTAGATAAGGAGTAACTCGAAAATAAGAGGTAACTTAAAACTAATGAATAATGATTAATCCCTAATAAGGAGTGGTTATAAAAAAGGAGCGAGCATGGCTGATGAAAAACTACCAAAGCCTGATAATATGATCAAATCTATTGATTATGTGCCTCCCGAACAAGAATGGATGCAAACGCCAACTGAGTTCAAACCTGGAACATACAATCACAGTGCTAAAGGTGAAATGGTAGAAAAATTTGGTCTTCCTCATCCTCGGGATTGGAAAGTGTACGAAGAAGATTGGAAGCTTCCCGACAACTGGCAAGAAACTATTTTGGAAGGATTAAGGGTACGCCTAGGTAAATATCGCTCTTTACAAATTTTCATGGATATCTGTGTTCGTTGTGGAGCATGCGCTGACAAGTGTCATTTTTATATTGGTTCTGGAAATCCCAAGAACATGCCAGTACTACGAGCTGAACTTTTAAGGTCAGTCTATCGTAAAAATTTTACTGTAGCCGGCAAGATAATGGGAAAAATGGTGGGCGCCAGGCAATTAACTGAAGAAGTACTCAAAGAATGGTTTTATTATTTCTTTCAATGTACTGAATGTCGGCGCTGCTCGGTTTTTTGCCCCTATGGAATCGACACCGCGGAATTTACTATGATCGGTCGTGAGCTTTTAAGCTTAGTTGGTTTAAATATTAATTGGATCAACGAACCAATTGCTAATTGCTACCGAACCGGTAATCATTTGGGAATTCAGCCACACGCATTCAAGGACAACATTGAGTTTGCGGTCGATGAGGTCGAAGAGCTAACTGGAATTAAAATAGATGCCTCGATCAACCGTAAGGGAGCGGAGGTTCTGTTTATTACTCCTTCAGCCGATTATTTTGGAGATCCGCATTACTTCGCTCTTCTAGGTTATCTCATGCTCTTTCATGAAATTGGTTTGGACTATACTTGGAGTTCCTTTGCTTCTGAAGGCGGTAATTTTGGTTTATTTCATTCTCGTAATGCCATGAAAAGGCTAAACGCCAAATTTTATGCGGAAGCAAAACGTTTAGGTGTAAAATGGATCTTAGGTGGTGAGTGCGGACATATGTGGAGAGTGATACATCAATATATGGACACCATGAACGGTCCGGCTGACTTCCTGGAAGCTCCAGTGTCGCCCATCACCGGCACTAAGTTTCGCAACGCCTCTTCTACCAAGATGGTGCATATTTGTGAATTTACCGCTGATCTTATCAAACAGGGCAAACTAAATCTAAATCCTCAAAATAATGACCATTGGAACATTACTTTTCATGACTCCTGCAATCCAGCTAGAGCCATGGGACTGATTGAAGAACCCAGATATATAATAAAAAACACCTGCAATAATTTTTATGAAATGCCTGAGAATACCATTAAAGAACAAACTTTTTGTTGTGGTAGTGGTAGCGGAATTGGGACCGATGAAAATTTAGAAATGAGATTAAGAGGAGGATTACCTAGGGCCAACGCAGTAAAACATGTTCACGAAAAACACGGTGTAAATGTATTGTCTTGTATCTGTGCCATTGATAAAGCTTCCTTACCGCCATTATTGGAATATTGGATTCCGCAAGAAATAGCCGTTGCCGGGGTACATGAATTTGTGGGAAACGCGCTGATTATGAAAGGACAAACTAAAAGAGAAACTGATCTACGCGGTGAACCTTTGGCAGTCAAAAACGCGGATCAAAATACATCTGGTGATACCAACCAGGAAGGTAATAACCAGGAAGAAAATAAGGAGGATAAATAAGATGTTTGATGCTCCCAAAATTATCTGTGGACTTATCATCTTTCTTATTCTGATAACTACTCCTTTTTGGTACAGCTATTTAACTTGTAAAGATAAGAGTTATCCACCTCAAACTGAAGTAACCAAAGGAGAACAGTGTGTAATGTCCGCTGATTACATGAGATCCCATCATATGGATCTACTGGAAGAGTGGCGCGATGATGTTGTTCGTAGAGGAGACAGAATGTTTAAAACTCCCGACGGTAGGTTTTTTAAAAAAAGCTTAAGTAATACCTGTTTGGATTGTCATCAGAAGGAAACTAATTTTTGCGGCAAATGCCATGATTATACAGGTGTAGGACAAATATCTTGTTGGGATTGTCATCATGACCGAGAGAAAATCAGTATCGGTAAAGGTAAAAGTAAAGTGCAAGTGACTCAATTGTTTTTAAAATAACGAGGTAAACGCATGAAAATAAATAGAAGAGACTTTTTAAAATTAAAATTAAAATTTAGCGGCTTAACCTTTTTTAC
>CAZJDM010000117.1:0-14610 GCA_964544765.1 uncultured bacterium | reverse complement strand
TGAGAACGGAAGACTGATAACTGAAGGCTGCGGACAAAGTCCGCCCTATGATATTATAAAAAAAATTAATTTAATTAAAAATATAATAAAATATAAGGATTAATTATATGAGTAACTGTGGTATATTTAAAACCATCTTATGTCTAGTACTGGTCTGGGCTTTTTTTTCTTGTTTGATTAAGGACGTTTGAGTGTCTAAGAAGTTAATCATAAGTTGTTTCTTATATCTCTTTATATTTTCAATAAGTATTGTTGCTAAAAATGGCATTGTATCGGATTCTCGGCGATTTAAATATGTGAATACTGAAGAGGAATTTCGTTTACATATGGAAAGCCACATTGTTAGGGTTCAGATATTAGCTCTCTACATTTATCATAATTTTCCAGAATATTTTCCTCACTTAATCCCTGAATTGATCAAGGCTTTTATGCGTCTACATGATCAATCCAAAATTAATCAAACTGTTTCATTTTTAAAAAAACATAACTTATTACGTTTTGGTAACTCTATCTTAACAATGTTACATAAAGGTTATGGCAATGAGGATCCTGAATATTTTAAACAGCATTTAAAACCTGTGGTAGATTTACTTAATGCAATAGATAATACTATACGTGGAGAATTTTATACTTATCGTGGATTTGTTTTGAGCGGGGGTATAATTTCTGCTGCAGGAGGAGAGTTATCATTATTAGAAAAGGCATCCGATCAATTAGATAGACGTTTAGATCCGGTAGCTATGGAAGAATTTGGGGAAGGAAATCATAAAGAAGCAATTAGAAAAAGTCACTTTTTTCATCAAACCGAGCTAGGACGAGCCATTTTGGAACATATGGAATCTCCTTCTCTTACTAAACCTGGATTAACAACATATGAAGGTATTGTTGAAGGTTTTACCTTTGAGCATATGATGGGAAATAGACCCTTAGCTGCTTGTTTGGGGGCTCAGATTCGTTATTTAACTCCTTATTACAGTTCCTTACCACCACAGTATAGTCGCTTAGTTCCGCGTTAACGATAAATAGTCAATAATTACAACCTTAGTTTTGTTAAAATGTAGTCTTGATGGTACTTGACGGTACGTATCGTTATAGTTAAGGAGCATATCCATAATTGGGATAGTCATAGATGGTAGTACTCGAAAAACTACCGGTTGAGGTGCAGGTACCATTTTCTTCATAGTCCCCATGCCCCTGATAGGCTCCAAAATGAGGAGCATAGATACAAGATTCATTATTTTCACATAAACCATTGTCGTTACCAAGACTATCGCCAATAATTTCTACCGCATTTATCAGGTACAAGTTGCCTTGCTTGTCAGTGAAGGAATCAGATCCAGTAATGGGACTAGTACAAGTACCTCCACTGAAGGTTAGCGTACCATTATCGGAAGATCCGTCACCGTTGACGTTATAGATGGCAGAGGTGGTATAGAGATCCCAGTCAGCATTGAAAGCTCCGGTAAGATCCACATCGTTTACAATATTTAGCCCAGAATCAGAAGGTGGGGCTTCTTTGGTACAGTAATTTCCGCTTACTAATAAACCATATCCGGTTCCTCCAGGAACGGTACAGTTGACGTCATTACTGGCTCCATTAGCTCCCATTACCAGATTATCAGCAAAATAATGATTTTTGCTGCTAGTGTCATCAAACCTAATACCAGATGAACTATTATTAGTAACAACACTCTGTGAAAAGCTATAATCGGAGCTACCGCTAAAAAATAACCCAATACTTGTGTCGGTAATAATAAATTGGGATAAAGAGTTATTGGTCGCGGTGTTCCATGAATATACTCCGGCAGTAGCGCTATTACTGGCAGTTAAAAAGGCCAAGGTATTATAACTGCCAGCATCCAGGACAATAGCTACCTGATTGTTGTCGGTAGCTTTTACTTTGGTAAAAGTGTTATAAGTCGAAGATTGAACATAAATTCCATATATATTATCACTTACATTGATATTAAAAAAGTAGTTGTTTTGACTACTATTTTCAACTTGTATACCACTATCAGTCGTGTTTCCTGGGTTCTGGCCGGTGGACGTAATATCGTAAAGCATATTTCTGGTTCCACCATCGATATAAATTCCGTTGGTTGTGGCGTTTTGAACGGTTACGTTTTTTAACTTGGCAAAGCGAGTACCATCCAGGTAAATTACATGTTCCGCATCGTTGGGTCCTCCTTCGCCATTAAAAATTCCTTCAATGTAAGTAAAATCGCTATTAGAGGTTAAAAGACACCGGTTAGTCGAACCATTACAATTATCAGTGGCACTTCCTCCGTAAGTCAATACTACTCCATCTAATAGAACCACCGCAATCTTATCATTTGTAATATTAAAAATATTACTATTGTCTGAGGAATCCAATACATATATATTGCCTTGGGTAGATAGACTGGCTCCTTGCGCGGATAGATCAACTACCGTGTTGTTCCACCAGGCAGCCTCTGAAGTTTCTAATATATCGTAGTTACCATCATTAATGGTAACAATATTAGTTTTCCAGTCGGGTCCAGCTTCTAGCAGATCTTTTAATGATTTATCCTTTTTTAAACCAACGGTGAAAAAGCTGATGTTATTGGGTTTTCCACTCTCGTCACAGATCCAGTCAAAGAGATTCAATGCTTCAGTAAAGGTAATATCATCACAGTCGTTTACATCATCATCATTTAAAATCTCAACTTTTAACTTTTCACCGCCATGAATACAATTATCCGGATCGCCAGCCTCACTGGCTACACAGGCATCACCATTGCGACTGTATTGATCGCTGCCTCCTTCGTTTTTGATGTAATCGTTCCAATCGCCGTTACCTGCATAGATGGGGTCAACGCTGATATCATTTGGAATACCATTGCCGGACAAAGTAATGGTTATAGGTGTGGCAGTTTCTAATCCATTGAAATAAGAAAGAGTAATGGTGTCAGTAATAGTTGAGGGAGTTTTGCCAGGTGAGGTAAAAGTGCTTATAACTGTACAGTCATCAGTTATTGTGGTTCCACAGGTGCCCCCTCCACTGGCCCATTGCGAAGTATTATATCCTTCTACATTGAAACTGGTTGCTCGGGTTGTACCGGCATTACTGACTGTTACAGTAATATCTCCGGTTTCTTTATATTTAACGGTCACCGAGTCAGCGGTACTAACTGATAATTCGGCTGCGGAAATAGATACACTAACCGTGGTTCCCGCTACTTCATTTTTACCATCACTTACGGTATAGGTAAAAGTATCTGTTCCTACCCAGTCGGTAACAGGTGTATACCTAACCGTAACTCCATCCGGATTGATGTCAACCGTAGCTCCTTCCGTACTGGGTGAATCTGCTGCGGATAAAGTAATGGAGTCTGTATCATCGTCGATATCGTTAGCCAGTACATCCATATCTTTAAAAGTATTTATCTCTAATTCATATTCTTCTACTTCAGGTTCGGGAGGAGTTTTGATATGACAGTTTCCAAAATCATCATCACCACTAGCGATAGTGGTAGTGGTGTTAGTGGTCAAGCGTAATTTAAAATCTTCTGGATCGGAGTCTCCGTCAACCAAAATGGTAACGGTCACGGTGTCAGAGAGATCTTCTGGCCCAGAAAAAGTGATGGTCCCAGATGTCGCCACGTAATCACCATCTCCATCATTGGCAGTATCAGCCTCAGTGGTGTAATCTACAGTAGCGTCAGTGTAATAGGGCGCACTTAGGCTGATAGTAAAAGTAGCGGCTCCGTCAATTTCATCCACAATCACATCATCAATGGTTACATAGGGTTTATCATCATCTGTTATAGTACCTACACCAGTATCATCTTCGAAGGAGCCAAGGTTTAAATCACTTAGAGTAATATTGAAAGTTTCTTCTTGATTCTCAAAGATTTCGTCATCAATAATGGTGATCTCGATGGTTTGACTTAAGTTAGGATAGCTAAAAGTTATACTACCAGACGCACTAGTATAATCACTGGGATCTGTAGCGGTAACATCGGAGGTTGTCCAATCCATAGTTACGTCAGCTTGACTGGCACTACTCATTGTCACTGTGAAGGTTATACTTCCATCGCCTTCCGCTACTGTTTCATCTGAGATAGAAATTTTGATATCATCATCATCAGTGATGGTACCAATTCCAGTGCCGGTGTCATCGGTTATACTGATTACGGGATCAGGATTGGTTAAGGTGATCGAATAGTCTTCCGTGTCTTCTTGAACAATATCATCTACGAGAGTAACCTCAATGTTCTTCAAAGTTTCTCCCGCAGAAAAAGTAAGTGAACCGGATGTTGCGACATAATCGGCGGGATCGGCGGTTTGAGCGGTTCCATTCACTGAAGCGAAATCAATAGTGATGTCTTGTTTATTAGGGTTACTTAGGGTAACGGAGAAATTCATGGTTTCTGAATCCTCAGTAGCAGTAACATCATCTATGCTAATAGTAGTTGTGTCGTCATCAGTGATGGTAACAGTGGCCACATCCTGAGCGAAGGTTGCGCCTGCTGATAAATCACTACCGGTAATGGTAAATGATTCAGATGTGCCTTCATCGATATTATCATCAACAACAGTAACTGGAACCGATTGTGAAATTTCTCCTGATGAGAAAGTTATTGTAGTGACTGAAAGGGCGGTGAAATCATCAGGAGCAACGGCAGTCCCATCACTAGAAACATATTGTAATGAAATATCCAAGTAACTTGGGTTAGACATAGTAATAGAGGCAGAACCTCCTTCAGATCCCTCCAGGAAGGTATTGTCGTCTATATAAACGGTAGGTTCGGGATCATCGTCGGTAATTGTTCCGGTAAAATTGCTCACGGGAAGTAAGGAATTTTCAGAATTATTACTAAGAGTCAGTGAGAAGGTTTCATCTGGCTCATCCATTTCATCAGTGACTATTGTAACATCAACATCCTCACTAGTAGTTTGATAAGGTATAAAGTTGATAGTAGTGTTAGATAATGCAGTGTAGTCGTCTGGAGCGACAGCCGTGTCGTCGATACTTTGATAATCCACTGAAATAGCTGTATCACTTGGATGACTTAGGGTAACCGAAAATGTAATACTCCCAGTATCCTCAGCAACGGTTGGTTCATTTAAGGTGATGGTGGGTGCATCATCATTATCAGTTATAGTTCCCGTTGCGGAATCATCATCGAGAATTGCATTAGCAGATTGGTTAAATAAATTTAAATAAAAATCTTCGGTATCAGACTCATCTACGTTGTCATCAATGATAACCACGCTTACGGTTTTAGTCAGTTCTCCGGGGGTAAGGGTTACAGTGGTGGCTGTCCAGGCATCATAATCCTCCGTGTCAAATGCTGTTCCGTTGCTGGTACTTACATCAACAGTTACGTCGACTAAACCGACATTGCTTAGGGAGATAGAAAAATCTATACTTCCAGCAGCTTCGTCCACCGTTTCATCTTCAATAGAGATTCTGGGTTGATCTTCATTAAGAATGGTACCTGTTCCCGGTGTAAAAACACCTAGAGGAAAGATCGCGTTAGTAGGATTATCCATGGTTATTTTAAAAGATTCCGAGATTAATTCATTAATTTCATCGTTTATTATGGAAACTGAAATGCCGGTGGATATTTCATAAGGATCGATGGACCAGGTAGTGGTGTCAATGGCTATATAATCGTCAGGACTAATAGCGGTATCATCCTCGGTTTGATAATCGGCTGTCACGGTACGATCACTGGGGTTACTTAAGGTTACAGTAAATTCAGCAGTACCGTCTGATTCAGTAACCGTAACATCATCAATATAGATTTTAGGTATATCATCATTATCATTAATAGTACCTGTAGCAGTTTTATCTCCAAAAGTAGCTGACGCGGTGGGTGATATTTTTTGTAAAACAACGCCAAAAAATTCCGTGTCGGATTCATCAACGTTATCATCAATGATGGACACTGTTACTGACGTAGAAATGTTGGGTGATTGGATCGTTACTGAAGTATCGATTACTGCGTCAAAGTCTCTGGGAGAGGTCGCGGTGGCATTAGCGGTGAGATATTCGAAACTAATATCTAGATAACTAGGGTTGGATAAGGTAATCGAAAAAGACATGTTACCGATGTCTTCATCACCAACATTGTCATTGATAAAAATTTTCGGGGGATCATCGTTATCGTTAATGATACCCATTCCCATATACTCATCATCCAAAACAGAACTAGCCGACTGGTTGATAAGTGTAACCCAGAAGGTTTCGGTATCAGGTTCATCCATATTATCTTCTAGGATCGGAATAGTTATCGACTTTGAATCTTCACCTGCGAGAAAGGTAATAGTTTCCGCAGTGACAGCTCCATAGTCAAGATCAACTTCGGCTGTTATGTCTTCAGTAATGTATTCAACTGTTACGGGTTTGATGCCGGCATTACTTAATGAGATGGTAAATATGGCAAAGGCATCAGATTCGTCTACTTCGACATCATCAATAGATATTTTGGGAACATCGTCGTTGATGATGGAGCAGGTTCCGGTATCGGTGATGATAATACCATTGTTGCTAGGATTACTGAGGTTAACGGTGAATGTTTTAATCGGAATTTCATCCACTGCATCGTCAATTATGGTGATTTTTAATTCTTTTTTGAATTCATAAGGATCAAAGGTTAATGTTCCATCAGGAATAGGATGATAATCTACCATTGAAAGAGCAGTCTGACTGATAACAGAATAATCAACAGAAATGGGGTATTCGTATTTTCGGTCCAGGGTAATAGTGAAGATAGCGGCAACATCAGATTCTTCAACTGTTACATCATTGATAGTAATACCAGGATGTTCTAATATTTCATCAAAGTTATTGTTATTATTCGATTCTTGCTGATTATCGTTATCGCTTTCAATACTAATAGTACTTTGAGTTACGGTATCGCTTACTGGTTTATCGGGCCTATCCAGTAAGCCCTTATAATGTCTAGTAGATTGATCTGTGGTGGTTATTTTGGGTGGTTGATAATTGCCGCTATGAATGAATGAAGGGTCGTCCTCATCGCTACATTGGGCAATAAATAGGGTTGTGATAAGAGCTAAAATTGTTAAATGAATGAATCTCATAACCAAAATCCACTCTGGTTTATAGATTGAGTATTTCTTTACATTACATTAATATATTACGTCTATTAACTAGCTCGGTAACACTAGGGTAAATGTGAAATATTCATTAAAATGCTTAACATTATAGATGGTTATGAATGCCTAGTAAGCATAGATTGTGACGTCTTCCACTGTTCCGTTGGTAAAACTACAAGTTTTAGCTGTATAATCGCCTTCACCAAGGTAGGCTCCAAAGTGAGGTGCATAAATACATGATTCCTCGGTTTCGCATAAACCGTCTTCATCGCCAATGGAATCTCCAATGATTTCCAGAGCGTTCATTAAATAGGTGTTGCCGGTAAAGATTTGACTTCCATCCACGGGACTAGGGCAAGTATCGCCATTGGTAAAGGCGGGATTTGAATTTTCGCCATCTCCACTGCGATTATATATATTGGTGTCAGCGCTTTCTATTCGCCAATCCCATATTACACAGTTGTCTCCTCCAGTACATCTATTGGCATTATTGGAGTTGGGAAAATCACTGGCTCCATCCAGACCCCAATTTCGAAAAATGTTATCAAATTCGATCCAATCAGTGATGCCGTCATTGTAGATTTTAGCTGGGTTTGAGGATGTTGAATTTAGGCTGTCTGCGCTGGATACTTCGGCCTTAAAGGAGTTAGATAGGTCTACTACTATGGGAGATCCTGCGTCAGATGGTGCAACGGGAGAACAATTACCACCGGAAACATTCATTCCTCCAGTACTACCAAGACCTTTCCAGCAATCTTGTCCATTTTGCCCCATTAATAATTTACCATCGAATTCAACAGAATAGTTAGTTAGTGACATTCCAAGACTACTGTTATTGGCTGCGACAAATTGAGCAAACTTCAAGGTACTGGATGCTGTTATTTTTATTCCCTCTGTACTATTTACTGTTACAACCTGATTGAGATTATTACTATCGGAACTATCAATGAAAATTCCTTGTGATGAGTTATTGGTAGCGGTAATAAAAGATAGGTTATTACTCTCTGAACCACTTTCAAACTTAATTCCTATAGAATTATTGGATATAATAGCGTGAGTGATAAAGTTTCCATCGGCATTGTTTAGTAGAATACCCTCAACATTATTAGGTGTATTTATATAGGATAGAACATTTTTGGGAGAGGCATTAAGCTCTACGCCTGAATCTGAACTATTGGCCACCACATTATTATAAAGTAGATTAAAATCAGCCGAAGTTAATAGAATTCCCTTGCTAGAAGTATTTTGGACGCCAGTGTTCCTGATTTGAGAGATAGTAGTATCATAAAAGAAGATACCATATTCGGCGGTGTTATTGGTTCCCGCAGCCTCGAAATTTCCCTCGATCCAAAGAAATTTTTTAGCGCTGGGACTATTGCCCGTGGAAATTATACACATAGTATCCGCTCCGGTAGTTGTACCATCACTGGCATTACAATTATCAGTGGCGGGATTACTGTTATAAGTGAATTTATATCCACTAAAAATCACGATCCCAACTTTGTCAGCGGTAATATTGTATCCTTGGCCAGTGCTGTTACTGTTAAGAGTATAAATGGTACCAGAAGTTCCCAGTGATTCTACGCCACCACTACTATCGGGGAGTGAATTTATAGTATTTTCCCACCAGGCAGCAGCACTACTTTGGGCAATGGTGTAAGTACCGTTAGAGATGGATATATAGTTTGTCTTCCACGATGTGTTGGATATTAAATCTTGTAAACCTTTGTCAAATTTTAATCCTGAGGTATAGAATATTACCGAACTTGCAGCAGTTGCGCATACCCAATTAAAGGCTCCTAAATTTTCAGAAACAGTTAAGTTGGAGCAACTACTTTCTAAGGTGAATTCAGCTTTGAGTTTTTCACCACCATGAATACAGTCCGATGGTAGGTTGGTTGCGCTGGTACAGGCGGTATCGTCCTGGTTATAAGCGTCATTGTTGCTGTCATCATTGGCGATATAATCGTTCCAATCTTTATTGTTTGAGTATACCGGAGCTACAGTGATGCTGGCTGGAATACCATTGCCTACCACATCTTTAGTGGTTTGAGCGCTACTCGTAGTTCCGTCGTTGTAAGTTAGAATGATAGTATCATTTACGGTAGCCTCACCAGGAGAAGTGAACTGAGCAATATATGTACAAGTCGCGTCTACGGCTATTGATTGATCGCAAGTTCCGCCATTTCTGGCCCAACTACCCGATAAACCGGTGAAACTCAGTGAACTAGCAGTGGTTGTTCCACTGTTTGTAATGGTAAAAGTGATATCAGCGGTACTTAAATAGGAAGCGTCATCAGTTGAAGCGGGATCACTTTGATTCATTGAAAGAGTTGATTTAGTATAACTGATAGTAACAGATGCGGTGTCCGCTCCGCTATTACCGTCAGATATAGTGTAAGTAAAGGTGTCACTTCCAGGATAGGTGTTGGGTGGTGTGTAGGTGATGGTATAATCTGTGTTAATGGCAACTGTTCCTCCATTGGTGCAATCGGTAGTTGATTCAACAGTTAAAGTGTCGCTATCAGCATCGGTGTCATTGTCTAGTACCGATAAAGGCTGGATGTTATTTAAATCAAGAGTGTATGTATCATTAACCGCATCAGGGATGTTTTCGTTGTCAGTAGTATCCCTGGACCAATCAGATGAAACTGTACATCCACTCAAAAGAGAGAGACTAATTGAGAAAGTTAATATTAATGCTGATATAACAAAGTTTTTCTTCATATCATTTATATCGGTAGTATTACTGTTAATATACATCGGTATGTAAATTAATATCTTTAGACTATTGATATTTCAGATCTAAAAAAATCATCAGTTATCAGTCTTCTGTCTTCAGAAAAATTGTTTTAGCTGAAAACGGAAAACGGAAAACTGAAGGCTGTGGCCTTAGGCGGCATTATGCTTTTGACAAAGCTGGTTCCATAAGTTAAACTTAATTTTAGAGCAATCCTAGGAGGTTAGAATGAATTTTTTAAAACTCAGTAGTCTTGTTTTATTATTGGGTTTTTATTGGGGCTGTTTGGAAGAAAGGGGAGATCCTCTTAAATATGATCATACTGAAGAGCAACAAACTGAGACTGTGGATTGTTATGAAGGTGATTATTGTATTTCTGGTAATATTATAGGTTCTTCTTCTTTAGTATTTGGTTCTCCTATTTGCGATTTGAAGTATAATGTTAATAGCAATAATGATGAAGATTGTGGTTTTGATCTTGATGGCGATAACAGTGAAGATGATACTAGTAATGACAATAACAACAACAATAACATCGATAATAACGTCGATGATGTTTTAACCTTTTCTGATGGGGATGATTTTAGTTCTTATTTTATCTATCAGTTTAACCTTAAATATCCTGATCAAAGTATCTTTAAAGATTATGTAGTGGCATTTGATCCACTGGTAACCAAGAGTAATTTTGTTAGTGGATTTAAAGGAGTGGGAAAATTTGGTATTGAAGATGGAAGGTTTGACGAAAGACGTGTCTTTACTATAGACAGTTCGGGTCAATTTAATATACAGAATCTAATACGTGGTGACTTTGAATTATATTTTGAAAAAGTATTTAGATTAAAAAGAATTCATAATGTATCTAATGAAGTTTCATATTTATGTTTGAAAATACATACGATAGTATCAAAAAATTTAGAAGATGTTATTTCAGGTTTATCAGTTAATAACTTTGATTTTACAATAGGAGACAGTTCGTCAGTTTGTGACTCTACGATACAATTATTATGGAAAAACTATTACTAATATCTATATTTTTAGCTTTCTTTGGTTTGTTTGGCTATAATTCCTTAATGGGTGAGGAATCTTTTTCTGATAAATATTTTCAACTATCGGGAAAGACTGAACAATCAAATTTCTCTTTTGGCTGGGGAAATATAAGACTGACAGGATTTAAAGATATTTCATTAAAAAATACTGATGGTGAAATTGAGTCAGTTAGTGAAAATAAAATCCTCTTAGGTAAAAGAATTTCGCTGTTTTATTTGTCTTATGAGCGTTATTTGTTCGATGTCTTTGGTATGACCGGAATTGGTGGTCGGATTGGATATTTTAGAGGAGTAGGGAACGCTTTAAAAGCGGAAGGTAATCACTTTATAGAAACAGATTATGAGATTAAAATAAATTTTTATCCGATTTATATATACTTGACTTATAAGTTAGATATTATTGAGACTCTTTATTCATATTTAGTTCCTTTTTTTGATATAGGTTTTCAGAATATTATATTTGATGGAGTTCGTGAGGATGAAGATTATCAGGGTAGTCGAGGTGGATTACTTTGGGCGGCCGGAGCCTTGTTGAATATTGGTTTGATTGATATTAACTCTAGTAGTTCTTTAGCTCGTTCTTATGGTATATCCGGTTCTTATCTTTCTATAGCTTATACTAATTTTACTAATAATCTGAATCTTTCCAGTGTGGATGATACTCAGAAGGAATTCGATCTTTCTTATAATGCTATTCGAGTCTCATTTTTATTTTCATTTGATTAGATTCTGTCTGATTAGTCAATTTAGAGTAGTTCAATTTTCCTGTTATAAAACAGATTCACAATGTTAGAAGTTTTCTTGGTAATAGATTAGATCCCTTATCCCAAATTTAGTCAATAGTAAATGAAAATAAGATTCAGGATCCAGTAGTCTCTATTTCTTCTTTTAGTGGCAAAGGATTGAGTAGTCTAGAGGTAATGGTTTTGGCTCCCCTTCTTCTTCGGTAGATTCTTTTTCTACGGTGAAGATAATATAATCTGCCAAATCTCCGTAATTATCGTCTTTTTCAATATATGGTTCTGCTTCTTCTGTGGTTAGCTTTTCCAATGAAATTTGAGATATAACAATGGGATCAAGCTCATTGTTGGTCCGTTTTAAAATTCTGTCGGGAAGACCTAATTTGTGATAAGTATGAAATCCCCCTACAATAACTACAAAGGCATGTGCATCATCCGGATTTGAGTGTGTAATAGCATTGTGAGCCATAGTATCATCCCAGAGAGATTGGGCAAGGTAAAATTGATCGTAGAAATCTTGTGGTAATGGGTGAACTTCTTCAATAGTTTCCTTAAAAAATTGAAATGCAAGTTGGGTGCCTTTGGTGAAATTCGGAGGCATTAACGCTTTTACTTCATCATTTACGTTATCTGGTCCTTCACATAAAACTTTCCTAACAGCAGATCTTGGCATGTTAAGACCATAGGCGCGCCCACCTGATGAAAGGGCTATATTTACAAGTGGTCGGTAAAAAGAAAAGGGATAACTATTTTTCCATTTTACCTCTCTTAAAAAGGTTTCTTCATTTATTTGGGATGATTGGTACTGATCAAATAGTTCCTGTTGATTCCAATTAAGAAACTCCAATCCTACAGAAACAGTTTTACCTTTAGCCAATGATTGCATTATTTCTTCTTGATTTTTATGATGATTAATTTCGTCGTGATATTCACCAATTATTACCATTCTAGCTTGGTTGAGATTATTTAGCATTTGGGTTGGAGTTATGTAGCCAGCATGAGAAACTGAATAAATTAGAGAATTTCCGAGTGATGATGGCTTTGACTGAGCACCTTTTCGGGAGGTATCGGCAAAAACTCCCTTTGTGTTTGATAGAATTACAAAGACTAAAATATTGATAAGAAGTGACTTAGCTGTTAAACGCATTTTACCCCCGGTCGTTTATAATTTAATTATTACTCCGTGATCTTTCGATATGAGTTACTAATTTCTTAGCTACTCGAAATTAAATATTAGCACCTTGATTCTGAAGGATTAATTATAATTTATAAAAACAATTTGACTCTTGTTTGAGGAGATACTAAAAATCGATAGTTTTGTAAATGATTTTTTTAAGGTATCTTTTGAAAGATTTTTTTAAGGATCTCTTCAATGTCTTTTGGTGAAAGAGCGTAAGGGTTGTTTCTATTACTGGTTTCATTGGCTAATTTCGGAAGGTCCTCTTGTTTAATACCATATAGACTAAGATTGGGGATTTTTAATGTGTCTTTCCAGGAATCAATCTGCTGGGTAAGATAACCACAATTGGTCATAATGTCCTGGTTCTGCTTTATACCTTTACTCTGATTAGTATCCTGACTCTGTATTATATCTTGGTTCTGCATAATATCTTGATTCTGATTTGCAAAAAGCTCGCCTATTTTGCCGTATTTGGCCAGTATGGCTGTATTTTTTTCATTTTGATTATCTTTTAGCATTTGGATGTTCTTTTTGGTTATCTCTCCAACCAACGCTCCACATATTAATCCATGAGGTATGTCATAATAACCACCAATTACTCCCGCTAGACCGTGAACTGTACCCAATCCAGCATTGGCTAGGGTTATACCGGAAGTTAGACTGGCATAAGCCATATTAGATCTAACTTCTAGATTGTTGGACCCTTCGTTGTAAGCTGGCACTAGGTTATATTTTAATAATGCTAGGGCGCTGAAGGCTAAAGCATCGGTCATGGGGGTAGCTTTAGTAGAAACATATGATTCGAGCAGTTGAGTGAGTGTATCCATTCCACAAGTGGCAGTTATATGAGGTGGACAGCTAAGCATAAGTCTGGGCTCTATTAGCGCTACATCAGGAACAAAATTTTCGTGTCGTAGCGATTTTTTAAATCCTTTATCTCCAATAGTACTAAGTACAGCATTTTTGGAGGCTTCACTACCGGTTCCTGAGGTTGTTGGGACGGCAATAAATGGGATTTTTTCTCCATTGTGTATTCTTCCTGTTCCCACGTCTTCCATATATTCTATAACCGAACCTTCAACCGGCAGCATGGCGGATATAGCTTTGCCTGCATCTAGAACACTTCCTCCTCCGATAGCTACAACTACTTGGATATTTTTATTTTTAAATTCCATTACTACATTATCAATAAACTCGGGGGAAGGTTCATTTTTTACTTCAATTTTGGAATATTGTATATTGCAATCGGATAATAATTGAATAAAATTTGACCAATGAGTCGAGGCTGTAAAGGATTTTGATCCAGTGATCAATAAAATGGATTGGCCATAAAAACTAATGATATCGCCAATGACTTCTAATTTACCTACCCCGAATAGAATTTTTGGTGTTTTTGAAAATTGAAAACTTTCTACCATCACTCTTAGTTACTCCTGTGCGAGTATTGTAAATATAACTATAGATGAATTATTAATAATTTGCAAATATAGCTAGCTACAAATTTGGTTTGGCTACCTGAAATCTTGTAGTTTTAGATTCTTAATACCTACATTTTAGCTACAATTTTGATTTTATTTTTTGAAAGGAGTACTCCGCCAGGGGATCGAACCCTGGACCCACAGATTAAGAGTCTGTTGCTCTACCAACTGAGCTAGCGAAGTACAGAAAAAGAACATTTTGTAATTCATTAACTTGATCGAATTGATGATCCAGTTATGATTCTCCTAAATATTTGATTTTTTTTAAGATGTCAAGATGGGATTCAGCAATTCAGAGTGTAAAATATTCAACAGTGTAAAAGTTCATAAACAAAAA
>CAZJDM010000116.1:0-14780 GCA_964544765.1 uncultured bacterium | reverse complement strand
TGCGGATGTTTATATTAAATATGGAGTAAGCTTTGAAGAAGATGGTAGTTTTACTAAAGCGGCTGTATCACTAAAAGCTGTGGTAGTGACAACTTCTAAGTTAATTGCCCAGACTACTGGATATTCGGAAAAAGTAACCAGTAAATCATTAGCCATGACTCAGGCATTAAGAAATGCGATTGGTAATTCAATTGATCAAATTAGTAAGAAATGGAGAAAACAAACCGAAAATGGCGTTCCCTATTTACTTACTTTCAAGGGGAATATAAAAAAGGCGGCATCTGCGGTTAGAAAAACTGTTAAAAAGGTTTTTACTAAAACTAAACAGATTAGAAAGACCAGTGGAGAGATGGTTTACGTAGGTTTCTATAAGGGCGATCGAGATGAGATCGTAGATTTATTAAGAGATAATTTGAGATCACCATGGAAACTAGAAGCTGATATTGAGGTTGGTAGTAGGTTTGAGTTAAAGATTACTCGTTGATTCTATTGTTGGTACTCGTTTGTTAAACTTATAATCAGATCATGGAGGGATTGCTATGTGTATAAGATTACTTTTGGTTATGGGATTGGTTTTTACCATTAATAATTGTACTACTCAAACCGAGCCTTTGGTAACAACTAAAAAGAGTCAATTTAAAAGTAAGTCCCAGGCAGAAAGATCTGAGTATGGTGAGGAGGATCATGAGGGGGAGGAAGGTACTGCCATAACAGAACCAATAACAGTATCGGTTTGGATTAAAACGACCGATGAGTATGGGGTTCATGGTCAAGTTTTTGAAAATCAACTGGCTCAGGCTTTGGAGAAAAGCCCCAATCTCAATCTTCTTCACTCTGCGTTATTAGTTGATAAAAAGATTAATAAGGAAAAGGCTTCTAAAAAGGGATACAACGTAGTAGGTACCTTTAAAATACAAAAGATAAAATCCAATGGGGGAATCATTTGGATCGACGCGATGTGTTCCTTTAAGATTTCTTATGGGGGAGCCAAACGAAAAGTAAGTTTTACGGTTATGGAACGCTGTAATGGACAAGACTCAGATTCTCTGTACCAAAAGTGCGCGCGCTTTTTAGGAAATAAGGCTGAAAGTGAGATTTGGTCCAAATTAGCTAATTTAGCTCGGTAACCTGAATTCGAATCAACCTACAAACCTGATGGTCCACTATGGCACTCTTAAAAGTGGCGTCTAGTAATCCTAAGATCTTTTAGAAGCTTTGAAATCTTATTAATCAGTGCTTTTACGCAAAATACTTACCAAATTATATCTACTCTATATTTAGAAAAAACTTTATCTTTTGTTAAGATTTTTAATCCTTCTTGCAAGGCACTGGCAATAATTAATCTATCAAAAGGATCTCTATGGTGAAAAGTCATGTTTTCAACTAAAAAGACATGAGATGGTTTAAGTTTTAATAATTGAATATAGTGGTGATTTTGAGCCACTACTTTGAGTCTAACTCTTTCTCTTGGACCTTATTTAATTTTTCCAATTGACTTTTTTTCTTGTTATCTCGGCCCTTTAATTTATCTAAGACATTTTTAACCAAGGTATTAAAGTGTTTGGTAGCAATCTTTCCTAGAACATAACATCTAATAATAGTATCTGTTTCGCTTCCTTCCTTTTTAAATTTTTCCCAGAAGAAATCTACAGTTTCAACTCCAGAAACAACTGTTTTAGCCATAGTAGCTATTTCACCTTCAACAGCGCGATCCGCTTCAAAGCCTTCAGTTCCCGATTGACTTTCGGTGGAGGTTCTAGTGGCGATTACAGCGCTACTGATTTCGTTGGCAACTCCAGAAATCATATTCATAACTGCATATTTTTTACAAAGGTCAATATCTCTTCTTTTATTGACCTCATAAAGTCCGGTTTTATATTTAGTGGTTTTGTCCTTTTGAACTTTTTGGTTCCATTCTGGAAGTCTTGTTTCGTGCCAGTCAGGTACCTTGGATAAATCGCGATACATGTTTTCAATGGGTTCATCCACTGATGAACTGCAGGATATGAAAAAGGATAAAAGGCTAATTGAAATAATAAATATTTGGGTTTTTAGAATCATAGATTAATCCTCCATTTCTTTTAAAACTTTTTTCGCTTCACTACTACCATTATTAGCGGCTTTTTTGAGCCAATAAACGGCTTTTGACTCATCTTCATTCAATCCAATTCCTTTTTGATAGAATAAACCAAGATTGTATTGAGCTGCTGTATGACCTTTGGCGGCAGCATTTTGGAACCATTTAACCGCAGTTTTAGGATCTTTTTTAGTACCTTCTCCATTGGCATACATTATTGCTAAATTGTACTGAGCTTCGACATGGTCGTTTTCAGCCGCTTTTTGATACCATTTTACCGCTAATTCATCATTTAAAGGTATTCCTCTGCCTTCATCGTAAAGGGAACCTAAGTTAAATTGAGACTCAGTGTGATCTTGTTTAGCGGCTTTTTTGAGCCATTTAGCGGCCAAGGTTAGATCTTTTTTCTTTCCTTTTTTAGCATACATAATTCCTAAGTTATACTGAGATAAAGCGTCACCTCCACGAGCGGCCATTAGAAACCATTTAGCGGATTCTCTAAGATTGGTTTTGATACCTAATCCTTTTAAATGCATAACACCAAGGTAAAACTGAGCCTTATGGTTTCCAATAATGCCGATTTTATAAAATAAAGAACGAGCTAATTTGTAGTTTTGTCGATCATACGCTGTTAATGCTCGATCAAATATTATCTTAATAAGCTTTTTATAACCTTTCTGGGCAGCCAGTTCATTGGCTAGTTGGTTTTTGGAGTCAATGTCTTTGATTATAGATAATAGTGTCTTTTGATTTTTTTCCAAGGTCATGAGGCGAAAGTCAATTTTTCTTTTAATCTCGGCCATTACTTTATCTTGATTTAATATTTGTTTTTTAGCGTCAGTTACTTTAATACGCATAGCAACGTAGACCGTACTGCATATTTGCTCATATTTATGTTGCCTAATACCCTTGATAGTCAATTTAGTTACGGCCTTGATGGTACTTTCGATTTCATCATCGCGGTAGTCGACATCTTTTATTCTTTCATATCCGGTTTTTTGTTTTACCTCAGAATTTATCGATACAGATAATTGGCTGGTAAGATCAGATATGGCTTCGGTTTTGGCCTCTTTTTTATCATCTCCGTTCCCCATTCCATAATAATATTGTTTATTTGTGGTTAAGGAGGAAGATTGCCACCATGATGGTGGATCGCATTCATCTGCTTGTAGTTGTCCAGTCTGAAAATGTGAGAAAGGAATTATGATTAGTGTGAATATAGGAAAAAGAGAATATTGAAAAAAATTACGAAATAATCGAAATAACCAATGTAAAATAGTCATAGTTTTTTGCATGATAAATTCCTCATATTGGGTAGGTACTGGAAATCGATACTATCATATTTTTGAATTATTTCGCAAATGGTATTAACGGAGGTGAACAGCCATACGATCTTTAAAATTTATCATACAGGGAAGTAATTTATTTTGCTAAATAAAAATTATTATAGTATTACAATTTTATTTTATCATATAATAGAATTTTAGTATTATAAAAATAGTAGCGAAAATAAAATAATATTAAACAAAAAAGTAAGGATGTTTTGCATTGTATTGGATTATATGCGAGTCAATTCAAAACAGAAAGTTCTGAATGTTCAATTATTATTTTATTACATATTTGAGTTAAAATTTACTACTTTGATAGCAAAAATATATGAGAAATAAATCCTTTGTTGAGTGATATTCAAATTATTAGAGTAATGCTAAGTGCATATTTTCCAGAAAGGAATTTTGTTTAATAGGGGAATATTATGAAAATTTTACAATATGAATATAAGGGGACAGGGGAATTTGATTGGAATTTTTCACGAACAAAATTTAATAATATTAATTTATTAGTAGGAAACAGTGCTACAGGTAAAACAAAGTTATTAAATACATTGTTTAATCTCGGTTTTAATGCTGTCAGGAAAGAGTTTCGCATTACTGGAGAATGGAGAATTCAAGTTGAGATAAATAGATTGCAATACGATTGGCATCTAGTTTCCAGAACTAATGAAAGAGGGGTTCCTAATATTGACACAGAAGCCCTCAAAATACTAAATGAAAATGATAAAATGATAATTGATAGAGATAAAATCAACCTGAAATTTGATGGTACTGAATTACCAACTAAGTTGTCAAGAAATGAATCAGGTCTTTCTCTATTTCAAGAAGAGGAGTTAATTAAACCCCTTTTTAAAGGATTTTCTTTAATTAAAAGAAGAACATTTTCTTCTGGTGAAACAAATGAGGTTTATCGATATTCTAATATACCAAGTATTATTTATAAGAATCTTGAAAAAGATAAGAGTCTTGATAGTCTGTTTTTAAACGACCTGCCTTTAAATGCAACCCTGTTTTTATTAAAAGAATTTTTTAAAAAAGACTTTGAAAATTTATGCACTCTTTTTAAAGAAGTATTTCCTTTTGTAAAAAATATTGAATTTGTTGATATAAAAGATATTGAGCCTAATGTTCCCTCTAACGAAGATACACCAGTATTTTGTATAAGAGAGGAAAGGGTAGATAAAAAGATTCCATTTCAGCATCTTTCTTCTGGAATGCAAAAAGTATTACTAATCATGACTGATTTAATGATTTTACCAAAAGAAGCGATCTATGTTATTGATGAATATGAGAACTCATTAGGGTCAAATGCAATTGACTTTTTGCCAGATTACTTACTAGGTCACGATATTCAGAACCAAATATTTATTTCGAGTCACAACCCAATTTTAATTAATAATATTCCTGTACAAAATTGGTATGTTGTAAACAGATCAGGCAATGAAGTAACAATAAGATACGGGGATGAGTTAATAAAAAGATTTGGTAAATCAAAGCAGCAGGCATTCATTCAACTAATTAATGATCCCTTTTATATCAGGGGTGTTGAATGAATTTGTATGTAGTAGTCGAGGGCAATGTTGAGAAATTTGTGTACCAAAAATGGATTCCAAAGGTTAATCCAGCTTTAACTTATGTTGAATATATTGATGATATAACAGATAATCATTTTTATATTATTTCGGGTGGTGGTTATCCCAATTATTTTGGAATGATTGATGATGCTATAAAAGATGTGAATTTGCTAAACAATATAGACCGTCTTGTTATTGCTGTTGACTCTGAAGATATGGAAAGAGAAGAAAAGATTAATGAGATTCAAGATTTCCTAAGAGATAAAGTTTGCCAGACAGAAATCAGAGTAATTATTCAGCATTTTTGTATAGAAACTTGGGCGTTAGGTAACAAAAAAATTGTATCACTAAGTAGGCGATCACCGAAACTAAGGGAGTATTTAGAGTTCTTTGATGTAAAAACTAATGATCCAGAAAAGCTTCCCCCTTATGACGTTGAAAAGTTAAATAGAGCTCAGTTTGCAAAAAAATATTTACTCAGATTGTTGAAGGAAAAATATAAAAAGTTAACTTACACCAAAAAGGATGGAGTACTTGTACAACCTAAATTTTATGAGAGAGTAAGAAGAAGGTTTGATATCGATAATCATATTCAAAGTTTCGGAGATTTTTTGGAAGCTTTTTCATAATAACGCTACCCGTGATGAGCAACCTGTTTTCTCTTGTAATTTATAGTGGTGAGTGTTATAAGCTAACTTGCAGTTCTAGTAGGCGGTAACTGCCTAATATCCCATATGCTTAATTAAAAGCTATCTGTCTTAATTGTTTATATAAGCATGCTTCTAAATATAGGTTGATCGAGTACATACATCGTTGATGATTAATAATTATCTATTATCTAGATCAAGGAATAGTGACTATGAAGAAATACATGAATAAAAATATGATATTGAGCGTTCTTTTTTATATTATTACCACATCAATGGTGTTTGGTGATCCTCTTCAAATTATTACCTTCTCAGAGAGAATATCGTTTAATTCACTAACCGGAGAGTTACAGTTTTTATTAGCTGATGGTAATTGGTTATTGGAATATAGGACTGGAGTAGATAATAATCAAAGAATGTTATCCCCTCTCGTTCTTGTACATGGAGAACGAGTCGTTGGATATAGCCTTAGTGATACTGACAAAGTTCCACACGATAGTTTTGATAGAGGGAACCCTATGGTCTCAGAAATTATTACAGTCGATAATATAGGGAGAATTTTTCTTCACGAGATAAAAAGAGTATCAGCGGGCTCTCTCAGGCCAGATTTTTGGCGTATGGATTACGATTCTAAGGTTAGATTATTGGTAGGAAATCTAGATGACCTACAACCTGGTGAAAAAGTTATAGAAAATTCTTTTACTGTTTTTAATAGTAAATCTAAAGATCCAATTAGTAGAAAGGTAGTAGGGAGTCTGCCCTATCATATAGCTGTCTCTTATTTAACTATTGGTAAAAATAATGAGATTTCATTAGTAACACTCAATAGCCTTAGAAGAGAGGGTTCAACAGAAGAAACAATGAGTGGTCAATTTGACAATACATATATAAGGTCTTCTTTGGGAAGGCTTGAGATTAGTGAAGAGTCAACGGTATTTGTGTCACCTACTTACTCTGCCAGGACAGGAGAGAATCAAAACGCTTTATTCGTTATAGATAAAAAAAAGAAGCGATTATTTGAGGTAGATTTTAGATCCCTAGCTAATGGACAAATGAGTCCTGTTTTAATGCCAATAGGAGGGGAGATCCAAGAGATCGATGGAAAGGTGCAAGTTTTAGGAGTCCTACCTCTAAAAGAGAGTTTTCAACTCAAGGGAAAAGGTTCGACATTTTTTAGATTTGGAAACCATTTTGATCAAGAAACCAAAACTCAAGATTTATCTATTTCGGGAAATCACCTATACTTACTCGGGCCAAACAACCAAATTATGGTCAAATATTTAGGAAATCTAGTTGCTAAAACGCTAGATGTTTTTCAAAGAGATTTCGAAGTAGGAAAAGGTCCATTTGAAATGATTCATCCTATTGGCAATTTAGGAGAAATTAGACGGGTAGGAGAACTTTTTCAAGTTCCAGTACCTGGTGTTCCTTGCTTACGCCTAAAAGTAAATAGCAAATAATCAATTATCCCAATATAAATCACGTGAATGTCGATTGAAATGAATGCTGGTAATCTGGTAATGTGCCATAGTATAAAAATGGTGGTGCTGGCGATTAACGGTATAATACCACAGTATAATGGAGGAAACATGGCAACAGTTAAACCTTTTAAAGGATTAAGACCAGTTAAAGAAATGGTGGAGAAGGTAGCTTCAAATCCCTACGATGTTATTAATAGTGAAGAAGCTAGAGAGGAAGTAAAGGGTCAACCTAACTCCTTTTTGCATGTGGTTAAATCTGAAGTGGATTTGGATGTTAATGTCGACTTATATAGTAAAGAGGTTTATGAAAAAGCTAGAGATAATTTAAACTCCCTGGTAGATCAAAATATTTTATTTCGAGATCAGGAAGACCGATTTTATCTTTATCAACAAGAGATGGATGGACGAGTTCAGACCGGAGTAGTTGGAACGGCCAGTATTGATGATTATAAGAATGATGTTATTAAAAAGCACGAGTTTACCAGGAAATCAAAAGAACAGGATCGTATTAATCATGTTGACTATTGTGATGCTAATACAGGTCCGGTATTTTTAACTTACCGTCATAATGATGAACTTTCTCAGGTAGTATCTTCCTGGATAAATAATCATGCACCCGAATATAATTTTATACTATCAGATAAGGTGCGTCATACCTTATGGGTGGTTGATGATCAGCGAGTTATTGGTAAAATTCAAAATCTATTTCAACAAACACCTTGTCTTTATGTTGCGGACGGTCATCATAGAAGTGCCGCGGCCTATAAGGTAGGAGAGATGCGCAGAAACAGAGCAAAGTCTTATTCAGGTGATGAACCCTTTAATTATTTTTTAACGGTGCTATTTCCAGATAATGAACTTCATATTCTGCCTTACAATAGAGTGGTCAAGGATTTAAATCAATTGTCCTCAGATGAGTTTATGACTCGATTATCTCAAAACTTTGTAATTGAAAGTAGTGATGATGCTTATTCCCCTACTAAACGACATCAAATAGGTATGTATTTAGATCAAAAATGGTATAACCTTACTCTTAAGGAAGGTTTGGTTGATGAAAACGATCCAGTTAAATCTTTAGATGTTTCTGTATTGCAGGAATTAGTTTTATCACCAATTTTAGGGATACAAGATCCGCGTACAGATAGTAGAATAGATTTTGTCGGTGGAATAAGAGGGCTTGGAGAGCTGGAAAAGCGTTGCAACAGTGGCGAGATGAAAATAGCGTTTTCCATGTATCCAACCAGTATTGAGGATCTAATGCGGATAGCTGATGCTGGTGAGGTTATGCCGCCTAAGTCGACATGGTTTGAACCTAAACTACGCAGTGGATTGATCATTAATAAATTATCATAATGCGGCCTTTGGCCGCAGTCAACAGTCAACTCAACAGTCATCAGCTGTCAGTTAAAGTAACTTTTTTGATGACAGAAAACTGATAACTGAAGGCTTTATTCAGTGCCGATAGCGTCTTTTAGATGATCAAAACCGTCTTGTTTTAATAATTCTAATAATCCTAGATTAATTTTTCTAGCTAAAGACGGACCCTGATAAATAAAACCTGTAAATAGCTGTAGTAAAGAAGCGCCAGCTTTAATTTTTTGATATGCGGTCTCGGCGGAATCTATTCCTCCTACTCCTATAATAGGAGTTTTACCATTAGTTGCCTGGTAAACCATTTTAATCAATTTTGTGGATTTAGAACGTACAGGTTTACCACTTAATCCACCTTTGCCAATTTGATTTATTTGATCCATGGGAGTGTTGAGACCATCGCGTTTGGTAGAAGTATTTGCGATAACATAACCATCAATTTGATGTTGTTGGGCGACGGAAATAATCTCAGTTAATATACTGGAGCCTGGACCACAGTTTGCTAGATCAGAGTCTGCTAGATCAGAGTCTGCTAGATCGGAGTCTGCTAAATCGGAAGAGAGTTTGATCAAAAGTGGAGTTGTTTTATATTTTACGAGTTTTTGAAGTAGATTATCTAAAGTTGCGGGGTCCTCAAAAGTTTTGCCTTCCTCAGTGTTGGGGCAACTGATATTAAGAGTTATATAATCGGCGAATGGACTTAGAGCCTGGTAACAAGCGATAAAATCATTGATGCTTTCATCTCCTGTAATCTGGTAATCAGGTGTTTTAGCGATATTTATGCCAATGGGATATTTTCTGTTAATGGATAATGTCTTACTAATCTTTTGGGCGCCAAGGTTACAAAGCCCCATGCGATTAATAATGGCTTCATCACTTGGGAGGCGAAAAATTCGAGGCTTGGGATTGCCGGTCCATGGTAGATTGGTTATGGTTCCTATTTCAGTGAAAGAGAAACCTAGATGATGAAAAAAGGGATGTAAGGTAGCGTTTTTATCCAACCCAGCCGCAATTCCCACAGGATTGGGGAAGTTGATTCCCCACAAATTGATTTTTAATTTATCATTTTTTATATAGAAATATTTATCGAGTAATCCAGGGATAAGAGGCAAAGGACAATAGACCCTACTAAGTAAAGCAACCAAAGAATGGGCGTTTTCTGGTTCTAGCTGGAATAATAATGACCTAAGTAACCGATACATGCGTTGGATGATAAAGGATATTAATTTCAAATGATAGTGAAAATATCAATTGATGGTTAAATACTTTTGGTAGATTTTAAATGTTCGGTGAATGTATTGACGAGTTTCGGTATACAATTGCTGTTTTAAGCGAAACCGCTTGGCCTGATGATGTCCGCCATTATAATCAGCAAATATTACTTTATATTTATAGTTCCGGTTTTTAAAATGACTGTATTTTTCAAATAGGTGATGAATAATGGCGCTGGCAATTTCGATATTTTTATCTAATTCAAATAACTCCCACTTTTTGTTCAAAGGGATGTTGTAAATCTTGGCGATTTTAACGGCGAATCCATACATGACTTGACAGATACCAATAGCTCCGGCACTACTAAGGGCATAAGGTCTAAAATTACTTTCTTTTTGCTGAATGGCGAACAATAAGCTTAAGTCAATATCGTATTTTTGGGCAAATTTTTTATTATAATATAAGATATCAATAGCTCTTAAAAGAGTTAGTTCAGAGTTAAATTTGCGTATATGTTCGATATATTTATAATCTCTGCGCATTTGTTTAGGATCTATTTTTAAGGGCAATTGATCCCTAAAAACCGTAGAGTTTTCTAAATTAATTTCAATAGGGTTTATTCCTATTACAGGGATTCGAGAGTTTAATGTTAAGGTAAAGAGAGGTTTCGGTGAGGTATTGAAGGTAAATAATAGTTTAGGAGTTGATTTGGCTGTTTTATCAGTAATTTGATAAGAATTAATAGTTGTGGAATTACTTAAGAATCTACTTTTATTGGAATTTTTCGATGAGGGTAGTGTGAAATTTGCAGTTATGGAAAAAATTACTAGAAAAAGGATAAAACGGTAGTGCTGTATGATGTTCTGACCGTTCCTAACCAAGGTTTTCATGTTGTTGTCCCTCTCCTCCACCGCTTGTGTATAGCATAATTGAAAAAAATAGCAAGCGTTTGAATGTTATTTAGCGATATCGCTTTGATAAAGCAAGATTATTTGTCAGGCTGAAGCAACGGTTGACTAGGGTTATATTTATTGATAAACCTCATTTCTAGATAAATTAGCTAATTTACAGAGGTAAATTCAAGTGCAAGAATGAAGAGAGGTAAAAAATGTCCAGAAATGTTCGTGACTTAGCAGGAAAGAATATTGTAGTTTATGATTTAGAAATAAAAAAACCAATAGAAAAATGCTCTAACGGTTGGAAAAGTTTGGATGAAATGGGAATCAGTGTTGGTTGTTTATATGATTACCGTTCTGAAAAATACAGGGTTTTTATGGATGATAACATGGATGAGCTGGTTGACAGACTCAATGAGCCAGATACCTTGATTGTAGCGTTTAATCACATTAATTTTGATAATAAATTGTTAAGAGCTAGTGGTTATCCCTTAAAAGAAGATAATTTATTGCGTAATTACGATATGTTGCAGGTAAGTAGAATAGGAGCGGGAGAGCCTAGAGGTAGAGGTTTTTCCTTAGATAGCCATTTAAAGACCCTCAATCTTCCATTAAAAACGGCTAATGGAGCTTTGGCTCCTATCTGGTATCAAGAAGGTAAGATAGGAAAAGTAGTAGATTATTGTTTAAATGATGTTATGCAAGAAAAAGCTTTATTTGAGTATATGTTCACCAATGAACGTCTGGCCTGTGAAGCTAAGCCAGAGTTCTATCCCATTAGGCCGCCTCAATTGGAATATCAAGCCACTTTGTTTTGACAAACGGTTATCTTCCAAGTTTTGACAAACTAGTTATAAATCCATCTTCAAAATTTTGCGCTAGTCTAGTATTTTTTTCTTGCTTTGTATGACGAATCTTCTTGAAATATCTTGGTATTATTTATAATCTGAAAATCTTTTATAATGTATTAATTGTTTGAAAAAAGTGAGGTCTTTTATGTCAAATGGTATTTTTAAGCCCCCATTCCCAAGTAATGAACCAATAATGAGCTATTTGTCAGGCAGTATAGAAAAAAAGGATCTTAAAAGAGCAATTACAGAGTTAAAAGAAGGCTCTAAGGTTGACATCCCTTTGATAATTGGAGGTAAGGAAATAAAAACTGGTGATACTGTTGAGATAAGATCTCCACATGATAATTCCTTAGTATTAGGAACTTACCATAAAGGTAATGAAGAATCAGTTTTACAAGCTATTCAGGCTACCAGCGAAGCTAAAGATAAATGGGCCAATTTTCCGTGGCAAGAGCGAGTAGGAGTCTTCTTAAAGGCTGCAGAGTTGCTTTCTGGTAGTTGGAGGGCCAAATTAAACGCGGCAACCATGCTGGGGCAAAGTAAGAATGCTTTTCAAGCTGAAATTGATTCGGCCTGTGAGTTAATTGATTTTTGGCGTTTTAATGCTTATTATTTATCTGAGATATTTAATGAACAACCAGGAAGTGCTAAAGGAATATGGAATAAGTTAGAGTACCGCCCTCTTGAAGGATTTGTTTTTGCGGTAACTCCGTTTAATTTTACTGCTATAGCGGGTAATTTACCGACTGCTCCAGCGATGATGGGTAATACAGTTGTATGGAAGCCAGCTAGTACGTCGGTTTATTCTGGATATTTCCTAATGAAACTATTAGAGGAAGCAGGTTTGCCGGAGGGAGTAATCAATTTCATTCCTGGTAGCGGCCCGGTTATAGGAAATGCGGTTCTATCACACCCGGATCTAGGAGGAGTGCATTTTACTGGTTCAACTAGAGTCTTTCAGGATATGTGGAAATCTATTGGGAACAACATTGGTAAATATAACTCCTATCCTCGAATTGTGGGAGAGACGGGAGGTAAGGATTTCTTGATTGCCCATAGTGATTGTGATCAGGATGCGCTTGTTGCTGCTTGCATTAGAGGAGCTTTTGAGTATCAAGGGCAGAAGTGCTCAGCTCTTAGTAGAGCATATATACCCAGCTCTATTTGGAGTGATTTTTGGGAGAAAATGCAAGAGAGTCTTAAGCAGATAAAGGTGGGGGATGTAGAAGACTTTCAAACATTTATGGGAGCGGTTATTGATCGCGGTTCCTTTAATAAAATTAAAGACTATATTTCTTTTGCTAAGGAAGCTAAAGACGCGGATGTTGTTTTTGGTGGTGATTGTGATGATTCGAAAGGATATTTTGTTTCGCCTACAATTATAATGACTATCAATCCTCAGTTTAAAACCATGGAGGAGGAAATTTTTGGTCCGGTACTTACTTTTTATATTTATCAGGATGATAAATTAGACGAAACATTAGAAATAGTTGATAAAACCGGTATATACGCTTTAACAGGTGCTATCTTTGCTAAAAACAGGTATTACATTGATAGAATGACCAGAGCCTTGGTGAATTCTGCCGGTAATTTTTATGTAAATGATAAACCCACTGGAGCGGTAGTAGGACAGCAACCGTTTGGAGGCGCTAGAGGTAGTGGTACCAACGATAAAGCCGGTAGTAAACTTAATCTTTTAAGATGGGTTAGTGCCAGAACTATTAAAGAAACCTATGAGCCACCTAAAGATTTCCGTTACCCTTATATGAACGAATCTTAACTTGTAGTAAAACCTGCACACTGTGCTTATTTTATTGATTTATCATAATATTACATTTACTGAAAACATATTTTTTTGTAGGGGGTTTGTTGGTATGTTTTGGTAACATGCTAAAATGCATGGTAAATTGTTCGTAAATTTGTTTTATTGTATATTTATTAAGAGTTTGATATATATCTATTCTTTATGGTTGAAATTCCCAGCCTTATTTACTTAAATTATTATGTATTTTTATCTTCGAATATTTCTTTTATTATTAATTTACCTTCATATCGTTCTTAGTGTTATTAGCTATCCGATTATTATTCAAGCTCAAGAAGCAGAGCAAGAATTTTCAGGAATGGCCCAATTATCAATATTGGTTGATGAACCTAATAATAGAGCCTGTAATGGAGATAAAGGATGTAACCAGAACAAAGTATTTGGTACGGCAACATTAATAAGGATAGATAAAGAGGGTAAAGAGGGTAATGAATATAGGTATATTTTCGCAACTGCCTATCATGTTTTAGCCTATAAATTTAAGCAGTTTGGTATATCTTTTGCTGGTAGAAATTTTACAGTTGATGAGCAAGATATTTTCCATCTTTCTCAATATGATTTGTCTGTTTTTTCTATTAAGCATTTTGATGATCAACTGGCTCGACCTAGTGAAATTTCTTTTAAAGATAGTTTTAGTCAGTATCAATCAATATTGAAAAACAGTGGTATGATTGCTGTTACCGAATTTTTTAAGAAACAGAACCCTCTATATTACATGGTTCATACAACAATGTTTAGAGAATATTTACGATCTCTTACTAGTCCTTGGAAAGCCTATCAGTGTTATAGAGAATCTATTCCTGGATCAATTGAATGGAATGAATTAGATAGGCAATTCAAATGGCCCAACTTGGTTATCAGAGGATACCGAGGTTCAACAAATAGTAGAAACGCTGGTATTGCTGGCAGTAAAAATATAGTTAAAACTGGTGATATCGAAAAGATTGATCTTTCTAAAGTTCCTATTAATACAGTATTAGGTGAAAACTATAATGCTATAGGCGCAGATCATATATTTAGAGTTAAAGCCAGAATCTATAATGGAATGAGTGGTGGGGGAGTATTTTTAGAAGATAGTGGTGAGCTGATCGGCATTATTTTGTATTACGATGAAATTAGTAAGGATAGTTATTTTCTAAGTTATTTAACTCTTCTCCAAGCTGTAAAGGAGTATGATGTATGGCGGCTACAATCTCCAAAGGTTAGCAGGGTGAAAAAACTGCCTTATACCATTACTAGAGCAGGATCAGATCAACCTAGAATTAGGTGGGTAAATGGAGTAACTTTTCGGGTATTAAAAAACAAAGCTTTTACCTGGGGAAAAAAATCTTTTGAAACAGCTGCTGGTAATGAACCTACTGAGACAGGCGGTAATGAGCCTACCGAGACAGGCGGTAATGAGCCTACCGAGACAGATGGTAATGAGCCTACCGAGACAGATGGAAATCCATCGAATATATTAGGGCGCAAGAGAAATAGTTTCCCAGTAAAACTAAAGGAAGGCGTTTATATAGAGGC
>CAZJDM010000115.1:0-14995 GCA_964544765.1 uncultured bacterium | reverse complement strand
TTATTTGTATAGTAATATTGTAAAATCTTCAAAGGAAATAAAACCTTATCACTTAATTGTATATTGTATAAATAAAATAACCTTGGCTGGAGATTATTGACATTGAAAAAGCGTATTTTTCGATTAATATCTAGTTGGTTGATTGGTTTTGTTGTTCTGAGCCAAGTGTTCTTATTAGGTGCGGCACCAAAACGCAGAAAAAGAAAACCGGTCTATGATAGACAAGAAATTAGGGTCATTAGAGAAAGATATTTTCAAAAGAAATATAGATTTGAGACCCAAGCTAATATTAGCACTATCGTTAACAATCTATTTACTAATACTATTGCCGCTCAAGGATCTATTGGCTTTCATTTAAATGAATATATTGGAGTAGAAGGATTTGGTTATATCAGCGGTGGTGCGTATAATTCTACTTATAATGACTTTTTAACCGTTTTTGGTGATCGTTCAGCTATTCCTCAGGTGATTGATCCTTTTTATCAATATGGTGGAAACTTACTACTAACGCCTATTTATGGGAAATCCATTTCTGTAAATCGAATTACTTTTTACTTTGACTCCTTCATAATTATTGGGGGGGGACAAGGCAGTTTAAATATTACCAAAGAAATTGTTCCTTATGGTTCGGAACAAAATTCTTTTATTGAAATTTTTGATTTCGTACTCCCCTTTGTGAATTTGGGAGTTGGACAGCGTATTTTTCTAAATAAACACATTAGTCTTATTTGGAAGCTGGTTGATTCCATGTATATTTATCAAAACTATGAGATAGATACTGAATATGAAGAGTTAACTCCCGGCTATACAGCCGATGATTCTTGGCAATATTTTCATAATTTACATTTTGCGCTTGGAGGTAGTTATTACTTTTAAACGTATATGGGTAATCATATCTATCGCATTTACATTTATATCTTCTGAAATTAGCTGGACTCAGGAATTTCTCAAACGGTTCGATAAAGCTAAAGCAGAGTATGCTAAAGATCGCTTTGTTACATCCTCTTTAGAGTTTTATTGGCTAGCTAGGTCGATTGAAAGATCTCCTAAACATCAGGCCCGGGACTATCAAACGCTTAGATATAAGAGTATTTATTACTTGGGTTCCAGTCTACTTGAATTGGATCTCTTTTATGCGGCGGCTTCTTATTTTGTAGATGTTATTAGGAACAGCAAAAACAGGAACTTGTTAAAAGCGGCAGTAGCAGGATTAAATGATGTTAATAAACAGGCCACTTTAGGTACCGATTTTATAGCCGCGGTGTTTTATAAAAAGATAAATGCTAATAAAGTAGCTTCCAAAGATCGAGGTTTTTATCATTATCATATCGGTTTGTATTATTTTGCGAATGCCATCTATGATAAAGCCTATTCATACTTAAGGCGAGTGGTTCCTGAATCTTACTATCACTTAAACGCGTCCTATTATTTAGGCATCTTAAACCTGTTAGCTAAACGCTATGCCAAAGCGGAATATCATTTTAAGTATATTATCGATAGAACCAGTGGTTTCAAGGCATCTAAGCTAACCAAACGTTATCGAGCATTAAGAGAAATGACAATTCTTAATATTGCTAGATTATATTATGAAATTGATCGTTTTGAGAAATCTATAGAATACTATTCCCGTATCCGAAAAGATTCCGACAATTGGTTAACCGCACTGTTTGAAGCTTCTTGGGCCTTTTTTCGTATAGGTAAACATAGTAATACTTTAGGAAATATCCACACGATCCAATCGCCGTATTTTAAAGATCGGTTCTTTCCTGAAGCATATATCTTGCAAAGTATTACTTACCTTTATCTTTGTTATTACTATGATGCTAAATACGCCTTGTTAAGATTTAAAAGAAGATATCAGCCATTATTTGGAGATATTAAACAGATACTTCGGGAATATAAGAATCGTCCCGCTTCTTTTTTCGAACTGGTTAGAGATTATGCCCAAGGACGAAGAGTCGAGTTTATTGAGGCCAGAAGTATAATAAACGCCTTAAGTATAACCAATCAATTTAAAGAAAGTAGAGATCTAGTTAAAAACATTAAAAGAGAAGAAAGACTGTTAGAAGATATGCCCACCAGATTTCGAGAATCTTCTTTAGTAGTTCGCATTGATAATCGACTAAATAAGTTATCGAAAAGATCCAGAAAAGAAGCCGGTATTGCTTTGTTTACTCAGATTCGACATTATTATAGTTACCTGAACGATTTAAGCGACCAAGGAAAAGTTATCACTTTACAGCTCTTAGAAGGTAAATTGGCTAAAATTAGTAAACGAATGATATTAGAACCCATGGAAAAAACGGAGAAGCTCTGGGGCGAAGGGATGAAGCCTTTGAATTTGAAGTCCGTACATGAATATTGGCCCTTTAAGGGAGAGTATTGGGAGGATGAGCTTGGAGGGTACGTTTACAATATTGAAAGCTTATGTAACAAACCTAAGAGGATTAATTGAGAGATTTAATGTGAAGTATGTATCTATATCTATTTTATTAATTTTCATTTGTTTATTAATCTGTTTTACAGGTCGAACTCTAAAAGCAGAGCAAAAGCCTTCTCTTTCTCAAGAAGAATTATTTTTTATCGAGTCTCTAGCTGAAGCAGATGCTACTCGTAACCAATTAATTGACTATATTGAAGATATGTTGAGAACGGTGAAGAGTAAGAAATTGAAGATGCGTTTGTATCTAAAGCTTCTAAAGGCCTATAGTGGAAAATATGTATCTATGCAAAGAGAAGAGGTAGATCAATATAGTGATAGATTTGATCGCTGGAGAAGTGAGGGAAGAAAAGGCGCTAGGCCAAAAGCCAATCATGCCGCTTCTAATTCTATTCGAAGAAAGGTGATAAAACTGGGTAAGAAAGTTATTAAATCTTATCCCAAGTTTTCCCAGTTAGATGAAGTATATTTTCTAATTGCTTATGCGTTACAGATGCAAGGAAAAGCGAAAGCCGCTTCTTATTATCATAAAATGATTATCAAGAAATATCCTAAAAGTTCTAAGCGGGTAGAGGCTCACTTTGCGATGGGAGAATATTATTTTGATGTACACCAATTTAAGAGATCTTTGAGATATTATAAAGTGGTGGCTCAGTATGTAAACCACTCACTCTATGTGTCCGCATGGTATAAAATAGCTTGGTGCTTTTATAATCTACATAAATATAGACAGTCCTTAACAGCCTTTAAACGAGTGGTTGAGTTGAGTTCAAATATTGTGAATGAAGATGGGCAAGAGCAGCAGTATAGAAAGAAATATATGAGATTTAAAGAAGAATCTCTTAGAGATATGGTATTAGTTTATGCGGAATATGGAAAGGTTAGTGAAGCTAGGGAATATTTTTATTCGGTTGGTGGGGAAAAGTTTTTTCGAAATATGCTTCTAAGGTATGGTGAAGTTTTAATTAGAAACGGAAAAATTATAGCTGGTGTAAAAGCTATAAAAGAATATATCAAAATGGAACCATACGATCCTCTTGCTCCAGATAATTATCGCAAGATTATAGAAGCTTTACAAAAGCTGGCCAACAAGGCCAGGTTGTTTGAGGCCTTAGAGGAGTATGTTATCCTATATAACGAAAAAAGTGATTGGGTAGAACATCATCGCAAAGATAAGGCCCTAGTAAGTGATACAGTCAAAACAGTTCGTAGATTATATTTTAATCAAGTAGAAAGTTTACATCAGAGCGCTCAAAAACATCAAGACAGACGAAAATATCGACAAGCTTTTAATGCTTATCAGGTTTTTATTAATCATTATCCTAATTCCCCGGAAACATATAAAGCCTATTTCTTTGCCGCTGAAATTAGGTTTCATGAAGTGTCTAAGGGTATTAGAAATAAAAGAAAAGCTAGAGCAGCTTATATAGATTCTTCGAATCTTTATTATCACGCTGCCGCACTTAACCGTCATGGGAAGTACTTTAAACCAGCTTCTAAAACGATGTTATTGGCATCAACCATAGCTTTTGAGGATGAATGGAAAAAAATTCGTAGAAGACAATATAAATATAAAGGAGAAGAATTACCTTTATCGGCAGAGGCTGCCAATTTTCTTCAAAAGTGCAGAATTTATATTGGTTGGAAAATAAAAGGTAAGGAAACAAAGCAATGTCGTTTAGATATGGTAGAGATATTATTAAAGCTTAGAAGATTTGAACAAGCTGAGCCAGGTTTGTGGTTAATTCTTAGTCATTATACCAGACAAAAAGAGGGTATATTTGCCGGCAAGTTTTTATTACGAATGTATAAAGGACATCCTGATTTACCAAAAACTATTCAAAGGATGGCCGGCATCAAAGGTGTGATGTCTACCAGTTTAGGTAAGGAAATAGCTCTTTATATGCAACAAATGTTTTTAGCAGAAGCTAAGAATCTTGAAGAACGTGGAGAATATACTCTTGCCGCTCAAAAGTATCTTCAATATCATGATAAAAATCGAAAATTACCTACAGCTGATATGGCACTGTATAATGCCGCCCTGAATTTTGAAAAGGCCAGAAAGGTCGATTTGGCTCTTAAACAATACTGGAGATTATTGCGATTACATCCTAAATCAAAATTGGTGGCTAAAGTTTATAACCGAATTCCACCTATAGAAGAGTCCTTATTATATTTTGGGGAAGCTGCCTCCAGTTATCTTAAGATGGCCAAATCTACCAAAAATAATAAAACTTTGTTATTTAATTCGGTTTTGTTATTTTACGCGGTCAATAGTCCAAAGATTCAAAGTGTAGTTGAAATAATATTAAGAAAATATCCCAGAACGCCAGAAGCCTTAGAAAGTCTGATCAAATTATTTAGATATTTTGAAAATAATAATATGGTAACCCAGTCGATTACCATTGGTAAACAGTGGGTTGGTAGGTTGAAAGTTCAATTTTCAAAAGCGTTTCTTCGAGGTAAGATTGGACAGGCATATAGGAAAAAGGGTCAATATTCCAAGTCCCTATATCATTTTAAAGAATTAATTAAAATTGGAAAAAGAACGAGATTAACTGGTGAGGTTAGGAATTTATTAGTAGAAGCGTCTTTTCGCGTAGCTGTAGCGAACATTTATCTGGTAGATAAGGTGAGGTTAAAAGCTAGTAGACTAAATCAAACTGTGGATAAAAAAGGAGCTGCCCTTACTAAGATTGAATCAAGGTTTCAAGAAGTATTACGTTTAAATGATGCCAAGTGGGGAGTTGCGTCTTTATTTAAGTTAGGGGAACTTTTTAAGAGAGTGGCCAAGCAACTTGATAACGCTCCAATTCCATCTTCGGTAGCGGCCCATGTACGGCAACAAATTAGGAGAACCATTAAACAAAATATTACTTTGTCGTTGGAACAAAAATCGAAGGCTTATTTTGAGAGGGGTCTTCAGATAGCTTTTCAGGAAAATATTTACACAGAATATACTGGAAAATTAAAGGCAAACCAAGTAGGTCATTACAACCGAGTAAGTAATAGTGATCTTATGCAACCATCTATTTTTGATGCTGTATTATTTGATCAGTCATCTGTTGGAGCGTTGTTTCGATGAAAATAAAGAAAATTAATAAACTAAAAGAACTAAAAGAATTAAAAAATATTAAAAGCTTTGTAATATCACTGTTTTTATTATCGGCATTTTCAGCTTGCACTTCTACTAAAGGACTACAAGAACTAAAAACTACTCAGACCTTAACAAGAGATGTTCCTTCAGAAAGTTTATGCGGAAGTGAAAGATATTTTTTCAAAAGCATTATTAATGGTCCCGATCAGGTGGGATTTATATCGCTTAATAAACTTAGCAAAGCCATTCAAAAACATCGTAAAATTCTTGTAGGAGTGAAGAATATTCAAAATCGTTGTTATTATAATTTATTGATTTTGAATTTGTTGGTTAAGGGGCGAACTAATGAAGCTTTAAAGTGGGGGCGTAAAATTCTGACCAATTTTCCTCAAGCTGTTTTAGCTCGTTACTTTATAGCTCTAGGGTATTTTTTGAAAAATCAAATTTATCGGGCTGAGCATATTATTGAGTCTATTTTGACAAATAAAAATAGTCCTCATCTGGGGATGGTTTATAACTTGCAAGGTTTAATAAAGTATAAGAGGGGTGATCATGTCGCTGCAGCAATTAGTTTCAAAGAGTCTGTTTTACATTCACTAGATTATCAGATAGCTTCCAGGTTGAATTTGGCCTTCTTGGCATTACGTTATGGTGACGGGCGGACAGCGGTAGTTTCTTTAAAGTATTTAGCGGATAAATTTGATGTTTATGAAGTCTTTTATGGGTTGGGCTTAGGTTATTATTTAGTGGCTGATTATGAAAGTGCCTTTCGATTTTTGAATAAAGCGGCTGATATTAACTCCCATCACAGTCTTACTTACTACTACTTGGGACTTATATCTTATAATTATTTTAAAGAATCAAATAAGGCCGGCGATTATTTTGAAAAGTTCTTAAAAATTAAAGATGACGCTTATTATCGAAAATACAGAGAGGTTTCAAGAATCTTAAATAAAATCAAGGTGAAAAAAAATGGGTAAAAAAATATTCTGGTATTTGCTCAGTATGATGTTTTTATTTATAATTATATGGCTAATAGGGAAATTTGAAAGTGATTTAATTGCTCAGAAAAAACAAAGATCAATAAGATACAAGAAGAAAACCATAATGTCATTTGATGATAAATATATTGAAGGTGAAGGAACAAGCCCCTTTGGTTCTATAATCTTAACCAGAAAAACTAAAAGGGATCAGGGGCTGATTAAGATTAGAAAGCATTGGAGAAAAGAAATAGTTCGTTCGGCAAATTTGATTACTAATTAATTAGGACCGTTATGTGTGGTTTTTGAACAGCCACCTAATTCTCAAGCACCAAGGAAGGCAAGAGAAAAAATTATGACCACAAAACAATTCAAACCTCTGATGATTAAGGTTTTAAGTAGGGATGGTGTTCAACAAATCAAAACTTATGTGCAGAATAGAGTAGTTATTGGTTCTATTTTGGCTGTTGATTTGCAAGTAAAAGATCCTAGTGTTTCCACCATTCACGCGCTTATTGAACCCGTAGATGAAACTGCGGTTACTATTACGGATCTGGGAAGTACCAAAGGTACTTTTATTGAAAATAACAAGATTGATGTTGAAAAAACAATTAAACTGCCTACTACCATTAAGGTAGGTGAAGTTGAGTTGATTGTTGATTGGTTGGTCATGGGTAAGGATATGGATGCGGATGTCGCGGCCAGTTTGTCTGGCACCAAGGATGACGTTCATACCCCAGCTCTTGATTTATGGGAATCTGTTGAGGCGAAGATAGTTACCCCTTCTCCAACTGTTGAGCCAGAAGAAAAAGCTAAACCTGTTGCCCCGAAAGAGGAAGTTAGGCCTGACACACCGAAAGAGAAAGTTAAACCTGTCACACCGAAAGAGGAAGCAAAACCTACTCCTAGTTTAGAGCGTATGTCTGCAACACCTACCAAAAAACTAGATACATCTTGGATAAAAGAGATGGAAAAGAAAAGGGTGGGCAAAGACGAGAGATTGTTCAGTAATGCGGCTTATAGGAGCGGTCAAATAGTTGAAGTCGTGACATATTGGAAAGAGACCGTACTGGATGTTTCACATTTTAGTTCATTAGAGACTGATAGAGTGGTTACTATTGGATGTTCTTTGGATGATGATGTTGAGGCCTGTGTTCCTGAGATGTTTGAAAAAATACCTTTTTTAATGGTGGAAAGTGGGGGAAATGTCACTCTTTCTGTTGTAGGAGGTATGAAGGGACTGGTAAGAATCAAGGGAAAGGTGCAAAAAATTGATTCTAGTGTTGCCATGAATATTCCTTTAAGGCGAGGAGATTTTGGAAAATTAACCCTAGGTACAATTGATTATTTTTTAAGTTTTGTTAGTGCTCCGCCTCCACCAGATTTAGAGACGTTAAGAGAGGAGGAGCCTTATTTTAAAAAGATTCTTAATACTGTTTTAGTATTTTCATTAATTTTCTTATTTGGTTTAAAAGTAGTAGATTTGCCTAAATCAACTAAAGATTTAGAAATGATGGATGATCATCTGGTCACTATTTATAAGCCGAAGGTGGTTCGTAAAAAGCCACCGGTAGTAAAAAAGAAAATTAAATTGGCTAAGATAAAAGTGAAGAAAATTAAACCACCAAAAGTCAAAGCTAAACCCAAGGCTAAGCCAAAAGTTAAGAAAAAGGTTAAGCCAAGAATTGTTAAAAAGGTTAGAAGATTTAAAAAACCCAGAATTAAGAGAGTTGCTAAGGTTCCTAAACGTGCAAAAACCAAGGCTAAAAGACCTCAAACGGCTACAGTTCTAATGGGAGAGGGTAAACGTGGTGATGGTAGACATGTTGGTTTAAAGAAAGGACCTGGTAAAGGTGGCGGAGGTAGAGCTGGAGGAGGTAAAGGTCGTTTTGCTGGTAGAAGAAAAGGAAAAGGCAGAGCTAATAGATATGCCGGTATTAATTTAAATAAATTTGGTAAAGGGTTTGGTAAGGTTCTAAATGTGGAGGGAGTAGGAGCCATTACAACCGGTCTCAAGTCTTCGGCTGGAGGTATGGGAGGTATGGGTTCCGCTCGTAGGACGACAGGGTTAGGAGGAATCGGTAAAGGGTCATCTCTAAGTATTGGGGGGCCAGGAGGTTCAATCGGCGGTGGTATTGGCGGAGGTTCCGGATTCTATGGTAAGGGTGGAGGAACTGGAGGTTCGGGACGTTTTGGTAAATCCTCTAAAGGTGAACATCGAGTAACAGTAACAGGGCTAGATCCTATTTTAAAAGGGAACTTGGAGCGTTGGGAAATTGAGGCAGTGGTTAATGAGCATATCGCTGAAATAAAGCATTGCTATGAGAAACAACTAAATAGATATCCTTCCTTAGCTGGTAAGATTATTGCTAAATGGGTAATTAATAGAAAAGGTAGAGTCGATTCGGTATCTTTAAAATCTACTCTTGGCAATAGAAAAGTCGAAAGATGTGTTCGTAATACCATACTTAGATGGCAGTTTCCCAAACCACGTGGTGGTGGATCATGTGATGTTGGCTATCCTTTTACTTTCAGTAGGGTGTAGTTGCTTGCAAATACCTAATCATTTAACGATTACCGTGCATAAAAACGGGGAGGTTTATACCAGAATTGTTAAAAAAGTTAGAAGTTCCTAATAATTTCTTTATAAAGATTAAAAATAACATTTTTGTTTGACTAAGAAAATTAATTTTGATACAATTCAAATATGCTTTTTTTAAACAGTAAAATCAATAACATGCAAATCTATTTATCGCATATAACTCAATAGTTGTCAAATTTTCATTTAAAAGTGTGGCTTGCACATCGCTTTAATTAGTTGTAAATGTTTAGATTGTGCTTGAGAGGCAATTTGGATATGTATTATAGTGACTGAGAAAGGGCTTGTGCATGTATTGGATAGTTTGTGTTTTTGCTTATTTGGTTTCCTATCTACCTGAAAAGTTAATCAATATAATAGCTCAAATTTTAACTTGGTTGGCTCATGATGTCTTTCGTATTCGCAGAAAGATAATTTATGATAATCTTGACCTGTGTTATAGCAATGAACTTACCTCTCGGGAAAAATTAAACATTGCCAAAGGAGCATGGTTCAGTCTTTTTAGAACGTCTATGGAAGTTCTTCGTTTTATTAGAATTGATGAAACTTTTTTGCAAAACAATGTGTCTTTTGAGGGAGTGGAAAATTTAACTCCAATTTTGGAGAAAAAGAGGGGTACTTTTTTTGTTACATTACATATGGGAAATTGGGAACTTATGGGATCCTCTATAAGTAATGCCCTTATTCCGGTTGTAATTCTGGCTCAACCTATAAGACCCCCCTGGTTAAATCGTCTAATTGTGGAACTTAGGGCGCGAGCAAAGGTTAAGGTTTTGGATACCAAGAATGAAAGAGATATTATAGTTTTAAAAATTTTAAGAGCGCTTAAAGATAATTATGGTGTTGGATTTGCGTTTGATCAATATCGCACGGGCGATATTAAGGTTCCTTTTTTTGGCGTAAAAACCCGAACTAACTCAACTTTGGCTATTTTGGCCGAAAAAACCAAAAGGGCTGTAGTTCCTATGTATTGTACCAGAACAACTGATCATAAGTTTAAAGTAACTTTTTTAAAGGAAGTACAAATGGATTTTTCTGGTGATCCTGATCAAAATATGGAAAAAAATACGACTATCTTCAATGAAATAATAGAAAGAATAATTCGCGAGCATCCTGAGCAATGGTTATGGATGCACAAAAGGTGGCGTTAGATTGTGTTAAAAGCCAACCTAAATTTCTTTGACAATCTCTCCAACCAAATCATAACCAATACTTTTAGTGATTTTTACTGGAACAATATCACCACTATTACCTTGACCCTTATTAATTAACACTATTCCATCAACTTCAGGTGCCTGTGTTTTTAAACGGCCTTCTAGAAGTAAATCAGATTCTTTGCTATATCCTAATAATAATACTGGTAACTCGTTTCCTACCAGTGATGTAGTTTTTTGTTTAACAATGTCCTGTTGAACAGTCATAATTTGATGGAGCCTGTCTTCTTTTATACTTTCATTAAGATGACCATCTAAATTTGCACTGTATGTGCCCTGTTCCAAAGAGTAGGTAAATACTCCTAAGTGATCAAACTGTACCTGTTTAACGAAATTAACCAATTCATTAAAATCATCTTGGGTTTCACCAGGAAAACCAACTATTATGGAAGTTCTAATGGCAATATTCTTTATTCGTTTTCTTAGTTTGCTAATCAAAGTTAGATAAGCTTCTTTGGTAATATTTCTGCGCATAAGATTGAGGATTCGATTAGAAGCATGCTGAATAGGTATATCCAGATAAGGAACAACTTTGCGTGAACTAGCCAGAAAACTGATCATATCATCGGTGATATTCTCTGGATAGTTATATAATAATCTGAGCCAGAAAGGTTCAGGAATTTGCTCCAACCGTTCTAGGAGGGATAATAAACCTTTTTCCATTCTCAGATCTTGACCATATAAAGTTAGATCTTGGGCAACAAAGGTTATTTCTTTAACTCCATTTTTTACCAATTGTACAACTTCTTTGTAAACAGATTCAATACTTCGGCTTTTTAATTTTCCACGAATTTTGGGTATGATGCAGAAGCTACAGGCATGATTACAACCTTCCGCAATTTTAACATACATGGCAACTTGTCCAGTGGTAGATACTCTGGGAGTATCCCAATCCATTAAATAACTACTACGAGTAATTTGCAATTTGTTCTCTAAATTATCAATTTGGGAAATATAATCTATAATCTTATGACCTTCATCAACCCCTAAAAATAGGTCAACTTCGGGAAAACCTTCAACTAGGTCATCTTTATGCCTTTGAGGCATGCATCCAGTGACAATTAATAATTTGCAGGAATCATTTTTTTTATAAGCAGCATACTCAAGGATATGAGCAATTCCTTCTTCAATCGCGGAGGTGAGGAATCCACATGTGTTAATTACAATTACAGTAGCCTTTGCAGCTTCATCGGTGATACCATAGCCGTTGTTTTGAAGCTTACCAAGCATTACTTCACTGTCGACTAGATTCTTTGAACATCCTAGACTGACAAAAAACACTAATTTGCTATTGGTGTTATCAGTTTTACTACTATTGCTAGTATTACTACTATTATTCGGAGGAATAATATTCATAAAAACCTTTATTTAATTGATGGTTAACAGCTTATTTACTTTGCCTTTTTTGGAGGAAAGAATAATGATTTGTTTAGCGGTTTGGTAGAAATATCCCCAAACTTAAGTTCGGCAATATTACCATTTTGATAATAAATGTCAATTGAAGTGAAAAAGAGGGATTTTTTATCTAACATTACAATAGCTTGGGCAAAATCACCCATTTCTGACTTGGGTTTAAAGTTGAGTATATAAGATGATTCTGATTTAGGTGGTTCTTTTGTAATAACAAACATTTTAGATAATCCTTCTCCATTAAAGAACCTGGTCAAAAGATTATCATCGGGATTGATAGCATGAGGCTTTGGCTCCTGTTTTGATTTCTGATCCAAAATCCAAATAACTTTTCCGTCACTTAGATAGCTTTTTTGTTCAGTTTCAAAATCCCAGCGCGAAAAAGCTGGTTTTTGAAAATAAAAAGTACCTTCTGATAATTTTTTGGTAGGGAAGGGCAATTTTCTAACGAGAGTTTGTTGAAAAGAAGCTTTCATATACAATCTTTTTTTATATAGAACTTCCATTCTTTTGATAATGGTTCTGGTGATGTCATTTTTTATAGTTTGTTTTTTGGCTTTTTTATTGATCGCTTTAGAAGTTGATTTGGGATCTGGTTTAGCAAGTAAAGAAAAAGTAGGTATTAGAAGTAGACTAACGATCACCAAATTTTTTTTGAAATTTTTAATCATTAAAGAATCTCTGTATGTTAATTATTTGGTATGTGGGAGACAAGGACTTCTCTAGGTTTACTACCTTTGGCTGGACCCACAACACCTTCTGTTTCCATGATATCAATTAATCTGGCAGCTCTATTAAAACCGATTTGGAAATTCCTCTGTAAAGCTGACACCGATATAAATGGCTGTTTTGCTGCAAAAGCCACCGCTTCATCATATTTATCATCTTTATTGGTTTCGTCAAAGTCTTCTTTATCTTTATCATTTGAATCAATAGATAGCTGTTCAATAGATTCAACTATTTCATCATCATACTGTGCCTTACTTTGTGATCGTAAATAATTGGTGATGTTTAAGACTTCTTTATCGGAAACGAATGCACCGTGAATTCTTTCCAATCTACTAGATTTGGATGACATGAAGAGCATGTCACCTTTACCTAAGAGTGATTCAGCTCCAATGCAATCTAAAATAGTTCTGGAATCTACTTTACTAGTGACTTGACAAGCAATTCTCGAAGGTAAGTTAGCCTTGATAACACCTGTAATGACATTCACCGATGGCCTTTGGGTTGCCAATATTAAGTGTATACCTGCCGCACGGGCTTTTTGTGATAAACGCATGATATTGTCTTCAATATCTCTAGGAGCCACCATCATTAGATCGGCTAATTCATCAATAATTATTACAATGTAAGGTAGTTTTTTATTATTGTTCCCTTCCTCCATCTCGATTTTTTCATTATAGAGATATATATTACGAGTTCCACTATCCTTCATGATAACGTAACGTTTTTCCATTTCATTTACAGCCCATTTTAAGGATGCGGATGCTTTAGGAGCAATAGTTACAACCGGTAGTAAAAGATGGGGGATGTGGTCGTACATGGAAAATTCCAGCATTTTAGGATCGATTAAGATTAGTTTCATTTCATTTGGATGAGTTTTCATTAGTAAAGAACAGAGCATAGAATTTAAAGTGACACTTTTTCCAGTTCCTGTGGCTCCAGCTACTAATAAATGTGGCATTCCGGTAAGATCAACTCCTACATGTTGTCCATGTATATTCTTACCTAAAGCAAGGGGCAGGTGCCTCATGGTCTGCCTATAAGTATCGCTCTCTAATATCTCTCTTAAATAAACTGTTTCACGGTCTTTATTGGGTACTTCTATTCCTAATACGTTTTTTCCAACGACCCGATCTATACGAATATTTTCCGCGCTCAGTGCTAAAGCCAGATCATCAGATAGGCCAGTAACCTTGGAGGTTCTTATTCCTTCACCAAGTTCGAATTCGTAAACAGTAACTACTGGACCTGGATTAATTTGAACAACTTGACCGAGGACGCCAAACTCTTTTAATTTGCGATTTATATGTTCAGCTCTTTGGAGGAGATCTTCTTCTTTAATGGATATCTTTTTTTGAATTGGGATGGATAGTAAATCAGTTTTAGGATAGATGTAAGGAGATTTCGGGGTTTTTTTGATTTTCTTTTTGAGACCCAATAATGATCTGGCTGGTTTTTGTTCCTTTGGTTGCATTGATTTAGACAGAGTATTGTTTTTTAAGCTTTTGTTTTTGCTTTCTTTAGCACAAATAGATACCTTTTTAGACTTTTTACCAGACCATTTAAATAGATTTTTTTGTGTAATTTTATCTCCAAAAATATGGATAGAAGCGAAAAAAAGTTGTTTCAAGATAAGAAAAACTGAGACGCGGAAGGTTAAATAGATGGATAAAATTAAGAGTCCCGCCAGTAAAATAATTGTACCAGATAGATTAAAATAATTTAGTAGGAGGTTAGCAATCAGTACCCCGGTTACTCCCCCTGAATAAATTTGGAAATTAGTGGTAATGAAAGTTTCGCTAGTCATAGATAATAAACATGTAGAACTAATGATTAGGAAGATTAATCCCAATAATCGTGAGGGTTGTAAGAAGTTATCGTTCTTAAAAACTAAATGCAAACCAAAGTAAAAAAGAATAGCGAGGAATAAATAACTACCTAAACCCAGAGTTTGCAAAAAAATATCAGCTACTGAAGCACCTATTACTCCTCCCCAATTGTGGATAAGCATACTTTCTTTTTGGAACGCGTTGAATGATGGATCCAAGTCATTATATGAAATGAAACATATAAAACAAAAAATGGATAAACTAAGTAAAATGGGTCCTATAATTTGGGCGTGAAAAATATTAATTCGTATTTGATAAGAAATTAAATTCTTTATCGCTGTTAAACTACTGTCCCAGATATTGTTACGTGGTTTTTGTATTCTCTGTTGATCAATTTCAATTTTCCGATTTTTTTTTCTCTTTTTTGCGGTAGAAAAAATAGCCATACATACTCTCTAGACGGTTTAATAGTGAATTTGGGAATAATCAAATTTAATATATTATATATGATTATGTTGTTTTAATGTTAACAAAACAAGATGGGTCTTTCAATTTAAACTCTGATAATCGTCAGGATGGTGCGTTATTATGGGTGCATTTCATTTGAGTTGGTAAAAATTATGCTGCCAATTCAAGGAAAGTGCAATTTATCAATAGAGAATTGAATATTCAACATTTGAACATGGATATTTGATATGTG
>CAZJDM010000114.1:0-15136 GCA_964544765.1 uncultured bacterium | reverse complement strand
GCAGGAAAAACATCTCCTTAAATTTTGTGCTTAGTTTTAGGACAATGGTGATATATTTTTTTGAGGAAGGTCAGTGTGATCTAGTATGTGCGATCTAATATGTACGATTTTTTTGATTTACCATCGGCACAAAACGAACCGGAAGAAGAGGCTTTTGATTATACCTATCTGCATCCACTCTAGTTATAAGTACTAATTCTTGAAATAAGGTTCCAATAGGGACAATCATCCTACCCCCAATGGTTAATTGCTCAACTAGGGGTTTTGGAACTTGTTTAGGAGCTGCGGTAATCATTATTGCTTCAAAAGGAGCATGTTGCTTATATCCCAAATAACCATCACTACATTTGCTCTTTATATTACTGTAAGCAAGTTGATCCAAAGCAGCTTGGGCTCTTTTTGCTAAAACTTTTTTAATTTCAACCGTATATACCTCTTCTACAATCTCGGCCAATACAGCGGTTTGATATCCTGAGCCTGTGCCTATCTCCAATACTCTCTCCTTACCTGTTAAGAATAATTGCTCGGTCATAAAAGCTACTATATAAGGCTGTGATATCGTTTGATCTTCACCTATTAATAAAGGTCGGTCATCATAAGAATATAATTCTAATTCAGGAGGAACGAACAAGTGCCTTGGGACTCGACGCATTGCATCCAGTACCCTTTGATCCTTTACTCCCCTTCTAACAATTTGATCTTCCACCATTTTGTTACGAATCAAAGTAAAAGTATCACTTATTTCCTTTTTAATTGTTTGAGTCATGCTAATAAACTAATATTAATTTATATGCTGCTTATAATTTATGTACCAGATAACAAGCCGATTATAAACCAAAATATTTGAATCATAGAAAAAATACTACTATTGTTACCAATATGCTTAAAAAAGACAGCACTATTAATATCACTCCTAAACAAATGAATAATTATTCTATGGCAGTTGACAAATTAGAAAAGGTCACCAATGAATTGCTAAACACGGTAGATGATGATGTTGAATTAAATGTCACTGATTTAGTGAAAATGACAAAATTATACGTCAAAAACAAAATAGTAATTGATCCAGTCTTACAAAACGAAGTATTTCAAACAGTGGCCAAAATTGAAAAAGAGGTAAAGACAGAGGTTATTACCGCAGCTCTTGAGTCTGGTACCATTGAAGATGTATCTACTTTTGTAGAAGAAATTAATAATAATCTGAGTCTGGATATACGGACACAAATAAATGAAATTATCGAACAGGTAGAAGATAATACGAATACTTTCACAACCATAGCATCATCCATTATATCTAAGGAAAAAATAGAAACCATTGCAGAGGAAATCACCGTAACCAAGATAATCTCCAAGGAAGTGATTGAGATGACAGAAATCTTGGAGAACCTGGTAACTATAGAAAACTTGGAAGAACTAAACATTACTTGCCCTAATAACCAAATTAATATTGAGGGTATATGTCATGATAAAGTTGTTTGTGCGGAAAATGAAATATACAAAACTCTGACCAACCAATGCATTGAACCTGATCCAGCTCCCAAAATATCAATTGACACACCAGCTCAAAATATTGCTGTTAAAGAACAAGTAGTAATATCAGGGGCCTGCGAAAACGCCTATATTATAAGAATATTCGGCGATATCGAGCAGTCTTCAATTACCATCGCCTGTACCAATGAAGCTTTTAGTCAAATCGTTGTTTTATCAGGAGATGATGGAAATAAGAAAATAACTATCACTCAGAAGGACAATGTTGGTAACCAAGCAATTGACAGCAGAACAATAACTAAAGATACGAAAGCTCCAACTGTGAGCATAACCTCTCCGAATTCTAAAGATGTTGTCGGTACAACATTTACTATTGAAGGAACCTGTGATGCTAATGAAAATGATGTCGAACTTTCTGGAGACTTGATGAATAGTCCAATAACTATTTCTTGTAATGGTACTTTCTCCTCATTGGTAAATTTAATTGGAGCAGATGAATTAAAAACTTTATCAATGAGTCAGTCAGACAATCTTGGCAACAAAACTGTAGTGGAAATTGAATTGTTCAAAGATACCTCAGCGCCAGTTTTAAGTAATGACGTGCTTACCACAAGTAATGTAAATATAACCAGCTTAACCTTATCTTGGACAAAGGCCCTTGATAATGTCAGTCTACAATCAGAACTGCGATACCAGGTATATCTCTCGACCAGTAATAACATTACATCTCTTACAGAGATAGAAAACAATGGTTCAATAGTCGAAGCCTGGTCTACTGATATCAATACTATTAATATTACTGAATTACTGCCCGAAACAACTTATTATTTCAATGTAGTGGTTAAAGATAAAATAGGTTCAAAAATAACATTTTCAACCATATCACAAACAACACTCTCATTGGACACCACTCCACCACCTGTACCTAATGCTATTTCTTTGTCTGATCCTACCGTTTCTCCATATAACGACACTACTCCCACCCTTCAAATAGAAGGAGTATATACAGGAGATACTATTATTCTTTTCAGTGACCATTGCATTACTCAGGTTGCTTCTGGCGTCGCTAATGCAACCACTATTAACCTGACATCTTCAGCTCTCATAGATGATACTTATCACTTTTACGTTAAAGCACAGGACCCGATTGGAAATATCTCCGATTGTTCAACTGCAACGATAGAATATGTTTTAAATACCAGCACCCCTGATGCTCCAACCATCACTTTATTAAGCCCATCATCAACTCTGGGAAATAATACCACCCCTACGTATCGAATAAGTGGGGTAGCTAATGGATATACCGTTGAACTTTATAAATCTACTGGTAGTGGTTGTGATACCTTTTTAAAACAAAAAATTGCTAGTGATACCATCGTAGATATAACCACTGAAACTTTAACCGCTGATAGTTACACAATGTTTGCCAAAGTAGCTAATAATGGAGCCGGAACTCCATCAAGCTGTTCATCAGTTGGAGCCAGCTACATTTTAAATCTCACACCTCCTAATTTTGCAGGAATTAGTTCTATCTCTATTGTTGATTCACAGAATATAACCATCAATTGGAATGTGGCTTCAGATGATTCAACCTCTCAAGCAAATATGGCTTATGAAATTTACAAAGCTAATGGCAGTGCCATTGAGGATTTTAATTTTAATGATCCAATTAAAAGTGTTACAGGAGTGACTCAAACAACTATATCAGATTTATCAGTCTATAATTACATTTGGTTCATAGTGAGGGCGATGGATGAAAATGGCAATTTAGAGGATAATTCTAATATTGTTGAGTACGCTCCATGCCTGTCACCTGGTATAGACGCCAATACCGTATTACTGCTGCATTCCAATGATGATCCTGGTAATCCGGTCATCGACGCAACCTCTCGCCACACGTTCACATCATACGGCAGTGTGGACCACAATACAACCGATCCTAAATTTGACGCATCCAGCCTCTTATTTGATGGCACAGATGATTATATTGACACCGCTGACAACATGGATGACTTCAATTTTGGTTCCACCATGGACTTCACCATCGACTTCTGGTTTAAGACTTCCGTGAATTCCGGCAGGCAGATGCTGGTAGGTGATAATTTCACTTCTGGTGGTGCAAATTCAAATGGCTGGATGATCTATTTGTCGTCTGGTAGACCGGCTGTTATGTTGGGAATTCCAGGGACAAACGGTACTTCAATCTCAGCCAATGACGCTACATGGGCAGACGGTGCATGGCATCATTTCGCGCTCATACGAGAAGATCAAACAATGTATATGTACCTTGATGGTGTCAGGCAAACCAATACCATAGGTTATGCCAGATGGCACCCCTATGGGTATTTGTATTTAGGCAGGTTTGGTAGTTATTGGTCCAGCTCATGGGGGTATCTGTCAGGTAATCTGGATGAAATTCGGGTCAGTCGTAATGTGGCACGGTGGACAGGCACTAGTTTTACACCACCACCAAAACGATACTGTAATTAGAATGACAAACGAAGAGGAATAGGCATCTTTCCTTTTTTATCTGCTAAATCAACCACATATTTAGGGATTAAATATCCCGGTAAACTACCATATAACTCTCGCATAATATCCCTACCCTCATCCATAGAGGTTTTAAAATGTTCGGTTCCTATGGCCGGGTCACAATGATGCAAGTAATATGGAATACAACCAACTTCACCTAATTGGACAAATAAAGAAGCTAACACATCGGGATTATCATTTACCTGTTTTAACAACACACTTTGATTTAAAAGAAGAAAATCACTTGCCAGTAATTTTAATGCTTTCTTGGAGCAAGAAGTTATCTCTTGAGGATGATTAAAGTGGGTAATAATCACAATATTAAGACGACGTTTATGATCGCCCTTATGACCCCCTTTATGACCCCCTTTATGACCCCTTAAAACATTTATTAGTGGCTTAGTTATTCGGTTGGGTAAAGTTGCCGGAATGCGGGTATGAAAACGTAAACGTTGTATACCAGGCAATTCAATCTCAATTCGGTCGATAACAGCAGTTAAATCTAGATCCGTTAACAAAAAAGGCTCTCCACCAGAAAGAATTAGTTCCTTAACTTGAGGATTATTTTTTAAATACTTAAAAGCCTGATCGAGTGATCCATGATGTAAACCTTGATGGCGAAATAAACCTTGATGGTTTTGAGTAATTAGGTTTTTTCGAAAACAAAATCTACAATTCATAGAGCAACTATTAGTAATATGCAACAAAGCCCTATCTGGATAACGATGGGTTAATCGAGAGGTTTTGAGGTAAGTAATATCTCCAATAGGATCTTGACACATTAAATTACTAGAAACTAGTTCCTCTGATCTAGGAATAGCCATTAACTTTATAGGATCTAGTGGATCGTCTTTATTAATAAGCGATAAATAATATCTACTTATCAATAATGGATATTGATCGGTTACCGTTTGAAGTGGATCTATTTGATCCTTAGTTATATAACCTAACTCAAAAAGTTCCTTAACACTACAAACGTACTCATCTTTATCTATACAATTATCCTGTATGAGAAAATTTTCTTTTTTCAACTTATCTTCTTGTCGTATCTTGTTGAAATCTACTAGATTCATTTTATTTCAGTTCACTAAATTTATTTATATCCAAAGCCAGTATTTTCAAGCTTATTAGCAATATTACGGACTAAATCCAGTTCAAAATCCTCATTATTGCTATAAACAAAACCAAAAACCTTCTTCCAAAATAAAGCCTCTTCCATACATAGATAAAAATACACTTTATGGTGCCAAGCTTGAAAACATTTGTATGCATGATTAAAAAGTTCAATTCTATCAGGCGCGGGATAAGTCAACTTACCTTCTGGGTTTGGTTCCATAGGCATTTGAAGAACTTTAGTTTTATTACCCTGCTGACGAATTTTTTGAATAATGGGTTTGGATAAAGTCAAAGACCCGAATGAAACAAACAAAACATTCTGATGATCAAAATTCTGTATAAGATTATTGATCATTTGTTGGTATTCTGTTTTCCATCCTGCATATTTAATCATGGGATGAAGATGAAATCCTGCTTTTATACCCTTAGCAACAAGCAATTTGGCCGCTTTGATTCTTTTATCCAAAGTAGCAGTCATACTTTCTTCACAAGAAATAATTGTGTCAGTATTTAAGGACCAACTGACAAACACATTTTGGGGGATTTTTTCTTTTGATAAATAATCTATATTAACTGATTTAGTTTTAAATTCCAATAGTACATTGGGATTTTGATTGGCAAAATTCATTAAACTATCTAGTACATTACCTTTATTGCCCCACATCAAGGAATCTGAAGACTGTCCGGTACCAAAATGATATAACCGGTTACTATCTAATTCCAATTGAATTTGGTCCAATTTGTAGGCTAAATTTTCTTCGACCTGAATCTGCTTTTCAGGGTAAAAAGACTGAATACAACAATAATTGCATTGAAATCCACAATTATGAATAGCATCTATGGTTCTTAAATTACAACAAACCGTTTTATCAGACATTACTGGGCACATTCCAGATATTTTATTGTCTTTCTTCGGTACCGGTATAAACGTAAAAGATTTGGAACCCTGATTGGAAATTTTACCATTTTTATCCCTTACACATTGTTTTACATATTGTTTATTCTTTTTTCGTATTTTCTCTAAATGAGAGGATAATGACTTAAAAATCTTCTTTTTAAGATTTCTGCCTGTTATGCCTGATGTGCTTGTTGTGCCTGATGATGAATTACTACACGGTTGGGCTTCTACCCACCATTCCGATAAAGGTTTCTCCTGCCACATCTCTAAATCTCGCATAGCAACAGCAATTATTCTCAATTCTTGCAAGGTAAATTGGTATTCTAAAGCAACCTTTGCCAGCCATTTTTGTTGATTTTCATTTAACAGAGGAAATAAGGTAAGGTTTTTAATGCGATCAAACTTGTTGCTGTAGGGCTCAGCTCTCTTCATAAAGCTGTAATTATAATAAAAACTGGGCACCTGTCTAGTTAATTATATTGTGCATTAATCATATGACCAAAACTCGGTAAATCTAGTTTTAGATTGACTAAAAGTAAAGTTTAGCCTTAAATAGTAATTTAATAAGGTTATTTTATATGAATAAAAACAGATATCTAGAAAAAATAATTATTGAAGATGCCATATTATCCGGAAAGATTGCTTTTTTGTCTGGGCCGCGTCAAGTTGGAAAAACAACTTTGGCTGAACTTATCAGAGAGAGAATATCAGGGGCATCTCAATATTTTACATGGGATGATGATGAATTTAGAAAGCTGCCACACCTGGACTGATTGTGCTATGGGCGAATTCGAACTATTTTATCTAAGAGATAAACAAAAAAGAGAAGTCGATTTTCTTGTTGTTCGAAATAAAAAACCTTACATGTTAGTAGAAGTAAAAAGTAATCAATCAACTCCATCAAAATCCCTTCAGTATTTCCATGAGATACTGAAGCCAACTTTCACCTTTCAGTTAGTCACTCAAAAAACCCAAGAAAGAAGAAGTCTTATAAAAGATCCTAATATTAAAATCATACACATTGAAAGGTTTTTGTCTTACCTCCCTTAAATATCTTCGTGCTTTCAATCAAAATTAATAAGTTTATTCAAGCAGCAACATTTACTGTACTATGACCATTATGATCTTTAATAATCTTGCGCAGTAAGGTGTAAGCTATAATGGCACTTACAAAGGCAGCAATTGCTAAGCTATACCAGGCCCATTCTATTGATTTGTTAGCAATCAAAATAAAATAAGAGGCTAACGGAGCGCTGATAAAAATTACCCTAATACAAGCCAGTAGTAGGGCATAAACACCGTGACCTAAACCGATTAAAGCTTGAGACGAAGCAATACCGATTCCAATAAAGGGGAATATGAAAACCATTACCCGAATCAAGCTGACCGCTGTATCTCGGATATCTGAATTATCGGTAAAAACCTGAATCGCCCAAGGACTGATAACATAAAAAAGACTTCCTAAAACCAAGGCTATCTTAATTAAAACAACATAGCTATATCGAACAACCTCTCTAACCAAATCAATTCTTTTAGCACCAAAAAACATTCCCACCAGAGCCAAAACAGAGCTGGCTACCGCAAGAGTTGGTAGAAGAAATATATGATCAAAACGCGTTCCTATTTGATAAGCAGCTACCGCATCGGGCGAAAAATGAACCAAAATATAATTATATAAAGCTGACCCCAAAGACATAACTATCATCGATAAAGAAGCTGGAATACCAATCTTAAGAATCCTGCCACACACGGCAGAGTCAAAACCAATTTTGATATTTAATATATCTATAAAGGTTTTTTTCTTAATAAAGACCATGAAATTATAACCAATAAATATAACACCTTGACTGAGTACCGTAGCATAAGCTGCTCCATTAAGTCCCCATTTGAATACAAAAATAAATATCGGATCCAGTATGATATTAAGTATTACACCGGAAGTAGTTAAAATCATAGGAGTTTTTGTATTACCTTCTCCACTAAAAATAGATCTAAAAAAAGCGTTAAAAACGGTAAATGACAAGCCAGCTGCCAAAATACGGATATAACCTGAAGCCAATGGTAATAGTCTATCGGGTGTACCCAAAATTCCTAATAAAGACTTTCCCCATAACACCCCTCCAATAGAAAAAATCATAGATATAACAAGACTGATGTATACAGCTTGAATGGCTGCCATTGAGGCTTTATCGACAGATCTAGCTCCAATAAATTGGGAAATAACAGCTGTCACTCCTCTACTAAGTGCAAAAACAAATCCAATAGCAAAGAAAACAACTGGTATATTAAAAGCTAGAGCCGTAATGGCATCGGAGGATATTTGCCCCACAAAGATCATATCGGTGATATTATAGAGAGTCTGGGCTGCCATACCAATCATCACAGGAACTGCTATAGTCCACAGAGCTTTTCTGGGATTTTTTAAAAACCTATCTAATCTTTCATCAGTGGTTTCCTGGTTACTGTTATTCATATACCTTCACCCGTCCAAGTTTTATAACTTCTCAAATTCTCTCATCTATCTTAAATCATTCATATCTCACAAATCCTCATTTGTCTTAAATTTAATGAATTGTTGCATAAATCCTCCCCAGTATGATAGGAGCATACCTGATGGCTCGATCTATGAAGAAACCAGAACTTTTAGCTCCTGCGGGAAATTTAGAAAAGCTCAAAATAGCATACGCCTTTGGTGCAGATGCTGCATACATTGCAGGTCCCCAATTTGGACTAAGAGAAGGCGCTGATAACTTTAACTATTATGATTTACAGCTTGCCAAAGAGCACGCCCTTCAATGTAATAAAAAACTTTACATTACCCTTAATTCTATGTCTCACAATAACGAAATTGAAAATTTAAAGCAATATCTATCTTTTTTAAATCATCTTAGACCAGATGCCTTAATCATTTCCGATGCTGGTGTTTTTAATCTAGCTAAAAAAAATACCGATCTTGAACTACACATTTCTACTCAAGCCAGTGTTGTCAATCAATGGAGCTGCGAATATTGGAAACGAGCTGGTGCCAGTAGAATTGTATTGGGTAGAGAAGTCAGCTTATCAGAATGTCTTGATATAAAAAACTTTTCCAATGTAGAATTAGAAATATTTATTCATGGTTCCATGTGTATCAGTTACGCTGGAAAATGTACCATTTCCAGTTATACCGCCGGTCGTGACTCCAATCGAGGCGGATGTATCCAAAGCTGTAGACATACCTATAATCTCTGGCAGAAATCTAGTAATTCACCAAAAAACTCTCCGGACAACTTATCCGAAGAAAAATTTTTATTCTCAGGTAACATTATGGATGCCAGAGATCTAATATCCATTGATCTAGTTCCTTCTTTTATACTACTTGGAATTGAATCTTTAAAAATAGAAGGTAGAATGAAGTCTAATTTATATGTAGCTAATACTGTTTCCGTTTATCGAGATATTATCGATGAATGCTTTGAACTCCTTAAAACTTTTAAACTATCATCAACCACACAATCACAATCACCATCATCATCATCCCTATCATCATCTACATTATCACCTATTGAAAAATCACCAACTACTTTTGTCAAAACGAAAGACTTGGGAATTAACCATGATAAGATACAAGCATGGCAACAACAATTAGAATTAGTATCAAACCGGGGATTCACCTCTGGAAATTTAGAACAAAAGGCTGGAGAAGAATCCGTTCGTTATCAAGAAAGTGGCTATATTAAACAAGTAGAATTTATTGGTACAATCAAAGGAATTCCAGCCAAACAAACCTTTAAACAGTTATCTAAATTTCTGTTTCTGGATGTTAAGGCCGCTTTCAACAAAGGTGATACGCTAATAGCAATGTCCCCATCAAATTCGCCGATTAATTTTGTTGTAAATGAATTAGTTGATTGTGAAATGAATAGCACCAACCTGGCTAAACCCAATACTATTGTAGGTTTACCTAATCACGATTTTTTAAAACCCTATACGGTAATTTATAAATATGCATGACAAAACAAATATACCACCACAAAAAAATACTTTACCGCAAGTAAATACCATACCGCAAATAAGTACTTATGTTTCATCTATTAAACAGGCTGAATTAGCTGTTAACGCTGGTGCAGATCATCTTATTATAGAAGACCCCCTTATATCTCTACGATCATTATCAATAAATAATGATCCTAATGAACATCCCAATACTTCTGACAAATATTCTAATACATCCAATGAGTCGTCTTCTAATACCCCTAGTAAGTCTTTCTCAAAACTGTTCCAATTAATGGATCATATCAATAATAAATATCCACAAATAACAACTTCGATAAATATGGATTTAATACCCCATACTAGTCACTTCCCTTTGCTTGAAAACTTCTTTAAATTATTATTAGAAAAAAATTCCCACCATAAAAGACCAATAATAATTCGATTACAAGATCCTGGTTTAAGTTTGTTTATCAAAAAAGTATATCCTCCCACGATACTCCATTTAATTACTGAAACAGGCAATATGAACTATAGCGGAGTTCAGCATTATATTTCTGATCAAGGAGGTAGTTTTAGTGGAATGACCTTTAATAACGAATTGCCAATATCCGATATGCAAAATATAATGAACAATACTCCATCCAATATCAAGTTTGAACTCCAGGTCCATGGACCGCTGTTGATCCAATACACTCAACGCAATCTTTTGACTCTTTCTTCTCTTTCTTCTCCTTTTACAAAGAAGTTTAACCATCTAAAACAATGTTCAATAGAAGAAATATCACGACCGGGTCATTTGTTTCCAATATTAGATAATAATCACGGCACCTTTCTTTATTATCGGGCTGATAAAAATTTAATCTGGTTCATCCCTGAGTTGCTTGAACTGGAATTAACTTATTGGCTGATTGACGGCCGAGGACAAAGTGAAGATTATTTAATTAGAGCCATTAAATATTACAAACAACAAATGAATGAGTATTTGAATCAAATTGAAAAAAAGAATTGGCGCCCATCTAAGGAAGTTATAAACTCTCTGGTTCAAACATCTTCCCGCCCCTTTATCCGAGGTTTCTTTCTAGCTAATAATACTGATAAGTCTTTAAGGTTTAAGCAGCGATCATTTGAAAAAAGAAAATTATCTAATATATCTATTGTAGGAAAAATCCTGGATGTAAAAAGACCCAAATGGCTGATCGTCGAAGCTATAACCACTATCAAAAGCGGAGAATATTTTTTAATCAATACTAATGATCAGGGTCAGAAAATAAACATAAATGAGATAATGTCGATTTATAATGAACCTATTACTGAGGCCCAACCGGGAGAGTTAATTAAAATCCCTTGGTACAAAGGCATCACACCACAAAGTATTTTAACCTTAAAACACACCAGCAACTTTAGCCCCACAATATGAGCATTCTTGGCCATTTTTTATCTGAATCTTCCCCACCGAATATACCTCTCGTTCAATAATTTTTTTCTTACACTGTGGACAATAAGTACTACCTGTTGCCGGAGAATGTACATTTCCGGTATAAACATAATTCAATCCGTTTTTGATAGCGATATCTCTAGCTGCTATTAAAGTCTCTATAGGAGTTCGAGGTTTGTGGGTCAATTTGTAGTCAGGATGAAAAGCCGAAAAATGTAGAGGAACATCCGGCCCCAAATTATCCATGATCCAACTGGTCATACTATTTATCTCTTTAGGAGAATCATTCTCTCCTGGTATAAGCAAAGTAGTAATTTCAAACCAACACTGAGTATCATTCTTTAGATGCAGAATAGTATCTAAAACTACCTCTAACTCCGCACCCGTAAACCGACGATAAAATTCAGGATTGAAAGATTTTAGATCAATATTAACCGCGTCCATATGGGAAAAAAATTCCTTACGTGGTTTTTCACGAATATAACCAGCTGTGACAGCCACTGTTTTAATTCCCAACTTATGACACGCTAAAGCTGTGTCAATGGCATATTCCATAAAAATAATCGGCTCATTATAAGTAAAAGCCATTGACTTACATCCAGTATTATAAGCCGATTTGGCAATTTCCTCTGGGCTGGCGCTTTCCATCATGGTGTCCATTTGTTTTGATCTACTGATAGACCAATTTTGACAAAACTTACATGTTAAATTACAACCTGCGGTACCTAAAGATAGAATTCTTGAATGTGGATAAAAATGATACAACGGTTTTTTCTCGATAGGATCAATGGCAATACCTGTACATCGGCCATAAGCGGTTAGAATAAGCTTCCCATCACAATTTTTTCTAACATAACACAAACCGCGCTTATTATTTTTAATTTTACATTTCCTTGGGCAAAGTTTACAAACAACCGTTTTTTCTTCAGCATTGTTCCAATATCTAGCTCGATATAAATTCTCTGACATGACACCCATCTCCCCCCAAATAGATTAACTTGATCTAAGGCTTAAATAATGATAATATCTAAATAAAATAAGGTTTTTTATTTAGTTATGTCACTATCATTGTTAAAATACATACCTCGTCTCGAAGAAAAGATTAAATTTCCCCTTGATCTTATCAAGGAGAATTATAAAAATCCATTCTCAAAATCTACCACCACAAAATCGCAGGTTTTAAAGGTTCTTGTTTTAGTTCCTGGTGCCCTAAATTCTATTGTTCCTGGAGGAATCGACCGTAAAAGAGGATTCATCCCATATTATGGATCAGACATTATTAAGCACTTAACAAAAGGACATGAAGTACACGTTATTCAAGGTTTACTTCCCACCGGCAGTTTTATCGAAAATGGGAATCTTGTTTATGAACAATTAAAAGAAATCGCCACTAAGTATCCCGACAAACAAGTTGAAATGATGGTATTGGGGCACAGTTCCGGTGGTTTATATATTCTAGCAGCTATTAATGGTAAGAAGGATTTACCTTTTATTACCAAGATACTATTTTTATGTACTCCACTAAAAGGAACGGTATTAGCTGATATGTTTGCCTCACGAACTCACGACTTTGTAATAAATTCATTAAAAAAAGTAAATCTCTTTCCTGGAATAAATCGATTACGTCGCGCTGAAATTAGAAATTTTGTTTCAAAAATAAGAGTTCCTACTAATATAGAATTCTTTGCCACCGCCAGTGATATATCAGATAAAAAATCTTCATTAATTACAAACATTGATCCTATTGAAAATATTTTAAAACACACTAATAAGTTAATTAGAAAAAAAACGGGAGTTAATTCAGACGGTATTGTAGAAGTAACCTCAGCTATGCCGCGCAATCTTCACCTAAAAAATATTGATGGTGATGAAATCACACTTAATAGATTGGCAGACATACCTTCATTTAATCACTGGCATATATTTTGGAACAAAAAATTGATATTAGGTTGGGGACGAAAGAAAATTCTAAAAGAACGACTCGAATTTTATACTCGCTTGATAGCCAAAACCGGTTTTTGATTTGCATATGGATCTCCTTGAATATGATCTATATATAACATATACTTATCAAGCTCATAACTATATTTTATTGATTTATAAGCCTTATAACCAGATCCATCAATCCGTCTTAACAAATCACGTAAATCGCCTGATTTATGCATCGTAAACACCTTCTAAAAAATACATTTTTTCAACTACTTACACCATGTACTAACATAAATTAAATTTTTTTACGATTATTAAATTATAGGGGAAAAAAAGGAGGAAAAGTATGAGGTTTGTCGAAAGAAGACAGACTTTTCGCATTGCTCTAGAAAAACCGTTAAAAACGACTATCAGATCTATTGGCTCGAAAATTAAATATCAGGTTGAAACCAAAAATTTATCCAATGCTGGAACACGAATTATCAAGAAAAAAGATAGTAAGCAAGATTGGAAATTTACCGAAAATTCTATGTTAGAAGTCTGGATCACATTAGATGAAAAAACTGGGGAAGAAATATTCTTCAATGCCAAAATTATATGGGATATGGAGGATAAGGATGACATGATCTATGGATTAAAGATCATCCAAATTAACAAACGAGAGGAAGACACTTTAATTCGCTTTATTCAATCCTTAAGAGAACAATTTGGTGAAGAGCTTGTAAGGACGGCCAAAGCTTCATAATTTTATAGTCATTATCACAGCTAAGTCAGAAACATTTCGTCTATTGGACCGGTTTATTTTTACAGCCTTCGTATTATGTACTAATACACTATGTAACCTTATTCTTAGGGTATTGTTTTTCTTACCCACCGCATCTATCCAAAAATATGCTGTTGCGGTTGATTCACCATCTACACCTTGCTTACTAAACGAATAATTCACCTTCCTAAATTCATGAGCCGCTTTACTGGGTATACCAAAAGGTCTCCCAAAGGTCTGGTGAGAAGGTTGAACTCTTCCAAAATTTAAAAGCAGTGGTCTAATTAACATTTCTTGCAATCTTGAATCGGTTAAAAAGGTGAGTTGATTTTCATCTTGTAATATTAGCTCGTTATGGCTTTTATGATATCTTTGCAACAACTCAACCATTGCTTCAAAAATGGTTATTCCTGATTTTAACTCTTCACCTGTTTTTTCTAATTTAGCACTTTCTGAAGCCTTATGAAGAGGAAATATACTTTTACTTGAAGGTCGTGTAGGATTTGATTGATCTTGCAATGCACTCGGTAGTGGTTGATTAGTTCCTCTTCCACAAGATACTAACAAAAATACTATGAATACAAAGGAAAACATAAATAAATTTATAATTTTGTGAGTTGTTATTTTAATATGATTGTTCATAATTAGATCCCTTCCAATAAACTCATATTAATATATATTCATTGTTTTTAGCAAATAGCATAATTTAATATGCTAAATCAATTCTTTTGGTGTTGGTAAATCGTTTTTAGCAACAGCTTTTGGTAATAATGCATAAAGACTTTATTCCTTGGCCTTTCTTAATTCAGTGTATTGTCAAGAGTTTAGGTACAACCCCTAGGGATCATCTTGTATACATCTATATATCAAATTTGACTCCTTGAGCCAACGGAAGTTCTGTACCCCAATTTAGGGTGTTGGTTTGTCTACGCATATAGATCTTCCAAGCATCACTTCCGGCCTCTCGACCTCCACCAGTATCTTTTTCACCACCAAAGGC
>CAZJDM010000113.1:0-15268 GCA_964544765.1 uncultured bacterium | reverse complement strand
GTTATACCAATGAATAACTGACTAATACCAAATTCAGTAGCAATATAAACAGCAGCTTTAATTATTAATTCCGCTCCTAATATCATTCCTCCTATCGAAATTAAAATCTTAATTATTCTAAATAATTTTGCATTTTTATATACGGTATCTTCCTTTTGATAGTTATTTTGAGATTGTTTGAGAGCTGTTTTAATTATTATGAAGTTAAATATAATTCCTAGTAAGCATAGGATCAATCCATCGGTTCTAGATAGTTGTTGGTCCAAAGATAATCCGTATAATGCCAGTGTGATAAGGATCATTGAAGGTACTTCGAGTTTAAGTAGGGCTTTTCTTGGTTTTAATGGTTTGATGAGAGCAGTTATACCCACTACTAGACCAATATTAGCAATATTGCTACCTAGAATATTTCCTACTCCTAAATCTCCTGCCTGTTGGAGTGCAGCTAAAACGTTAACCACTAATTCTGGAAGAGATGTCCCAAAGGCGATAATGGTTAGACCAATAATTAGGGTGCTGACTCCAATTGATTTAGAGAAGGCGACTGAGTGTTTGACTAAAAAATTTGAGGAAAAAGAGAGGATGGCAAAACCTGTTAATAAAAGTAATAATTGAATAATCATTTTTAATCCTTTTGGATAAAGTTCATGACTGTTATTACCAGTTTTTCTCCATTAATGGGACTAAAAAAAGTATGCCATGCTATTCCGACATCAGTGTAGGCAGGATTGACAATTGTTTTCAAATGAGCGGGGCTCCTGATTAGGTTCTGGATAGATTCTATCATAGTCGGGCCATAGGCGATTACTTCACCATATTGAGAAAAAGAAAAGTTGTTATTACGTAGTCTTTCTACTAAAGGTTTAACTCCTTTAATAGTATGCCTAATCTGTTTGATGTCAGATAAACGTTTTGAGTGGTTGTGGGCTATACGGGTTAGCCTGGGAAGCTGTATTAAAGGGCTGGCTTGTTGGGTTTTACGAATTTGATTTATCAATTCTAATGGATCTAATGGAGAAAGTCCCTTTATAGATTTAGATGCGTAAGATTTAAGAATTTTACGGTAGAGAGGGGGTATATGGTCCAATTTTGTTTGGAAACCAGGACCTTGATTGGGGCTTATTCCAACATGGATGGGGTACAATTGATTTACAATAGGTTCCTGTGAACGAAAAGCAATGATTTCGATCCAATATAAACCTTTTTCTTTAAAAGTAAGAGTAAAGTTTCTTGATTTTGAACTAATGGGATAATTAATTATCTTTCCTGAAGGATTCAAAAGGACCAGTTTGAATCGTTGAGATTTATCTACTGTTTTGTTGGAAGCTGACGGTTTAGTGGGACCTAGGGGTTTAATGGGACTTAAGGATTTAATTGGGATCGTAATGGAGCTATTAAGAGGTATAGATTGATTAATCTTATAGTCCTGGATCAATTTTAAAATCCAAATAAAGGTTATTTGCTGGTTTTGATGGTAAAAACCGAATTCATTATATCCTTCTGGCCATATTACTTTTTTAAATATATCTTGCAGAGTATGTTTTATTTCAGACAATGATGAAAATTGAAACCTAAAAGCTAAATAACCGGCCTCCTTAAGATCCAAGGACCACCCTAGCTTCATAACATCATGTTCAGAGATTTTTGATAGAGTAGAAACCTTATTAGCTAGTAGATTTAAACTGCCAGAATTGCGAGGATGTTTTCGTTTTTGTTGATTGAATAGGTTTTTTATTTCTTTAGTAATGGATTGTTTGGAAATGGGAGTATGTATAAGCACAGATAAAGCTGGTTTAGAAGACAGGGTTTTGGAATAATTAATAATAGTTGTAAATATTATGAAAAAGGATAAAAGTTTCCTTAATTTTTTTAGATTCATAAATACATAATAATGGTAAGTTGTCAATAAGCGCCGGTGACGTTCGTTACCAAATCTTGTCCATTTTTTTGAGGAAGGTCAAGTGGAATTTCAGGATGATTTAAGACTAATAGTAATTCTGACTTGTTTTTATAAATACGTTTTAGTGCTTGATTTGAACTCAAGTTTGGTATCGAAAAAACCAGCATCCAGAAACTAGAAACCAGTATCGCTGACTTATTAGCGTAAAATGGACAAGATTTGGTAACGAACGTCACCGGCACTTATAAACAACTTACGTATCAAATGGGTGAAATTTTTTTAGGGAATTAAAATAGATAAAGCGTGGTTAAAAGGACTCAAGTTCTGAGTAAAAACTGCCCCGTGATGGATATATGAATGAACATAGTTATAAAAAAACGTTTTATTATTCGTATGTTTCATTAAATGCCTATTGGCTCCTTTATTGCATAAATAATCTCATGAGCAAGTTCAACTTGTCCTGTTGGTCAGGTAGGTAATTTGAAAATAAGCTAGAATAAAACAAGGGGGTATTATGGGCAATTTAAAAATGAAGGTGGGCCAACCTTTAGCTTATGCCATTGATTTTGGAACGTCCAACTCATTAATTGGAGTAATTGGTACTGAACAGGTACTTACATCTTTATCGCTTGATATAGGGGCAGTTGATCCGACCATTTTTCGTAGTTTAATTTATTTTCCAGATGCGGATAATTGTTTTTTTGGTATGGAAGCAATCAGTCAATACATTAATAATGATATGCAAGGGCGTTTATTAAGATCCTTTAAGCGATTTTTGCCCAAGAGAGATTTTGTAGGCACATATATAGAAGACAGACCTTTAAATTTAGAAAACATTGTTGGGAGATTCTTAAAAGAGCTTAAACAAAGGGCAGATCATTATCTGGATGTAGAGATTGACCAGTTAATTCTGGGGCATCCAGCTCGGTTTTCTTTAAATGAGAGTGAGCATCAGTTTGGATTATACCGTTTAGAACGAGCTGCTCGTATAGCGGGTTTCAAGGAAATCAAATTGGTGCCAGAGCCTATTGCGGCTTTAACATCCTTTTTAAAAGTCGAAAAATCAATTCGTACAGTGTTTTGTGCCGATTTAGGGGGGGGTACATCAGATTTTAGTATATTGCAAATTGATCATAAAAATTGGGATCAATTTGATGTATTGGCTTTAGAGGGTGTACCGGTTGCCGGTGATTATTTTGATGGGGACATTATGAAATATGAACTGGCGACTTTTTTAGGAAGTGATGTTGAATATCAATTTCCATTTAGCGATAATATTTTGAATATGCCTAAACAGTTCAGAGAGAAATTATCTTCACCATCAAGTATTTGTTTACTTAGGACATCAGAATTTGAGAGTTATTTTAATCAAGTTAGAAATACGGTAATTGATAAAAAGGATCAGATTTGTTTAGATCGCCTATTTACGCTTATCAACGATAATCTGGGCTTTTTGTTTTTTGAGGAGATTGAGCGTTGTAAAAAGCTGTTGTCAGATCATAATACAGTACCATTTAAATTAAATTATCCTAACATCGGCGTTAACCATGATTTAACTTATCCTAGGTTCTGTGATTATACCAAAGAAACGGTTAAACATATTGAAAACACTATGAGTGAAACTTTACAGCAAGCTGGTTTAACTCCCCAACAAATTGATTTGGTCTGTTTAACCGGTGGAACGGCCCAGATGCCAGTAGTTCAAGAAGTAATAAAAAGTAAATTTTCATTGGAAAAAATTAAGCAATATAACCATTACCACAGCGTGGTACAAGGCTTGTGCTTGCAAGGAATCTGATTAAATTTGAACCATTAATAAAAAAAGAATTCCACAATCTTTCAACAGGTTGAGATGAAGATAAACTAATAAATACACGCTAGTAAGTGCGCTAGGAATAGGCTATAAAGAGGACGGTAGAGTATGTTGAATTATTATGCTGTCCTGCTTATTTGTAATGTAATGAAATTGTTAAAAAAAGAAGCGTAACTGATTCTGCAATTTAATTTCAATCGTCAGTTTTCAACAGTTTTTCCACACCCCTGTTTAACTTTCATTTTTTTTTGGAAAAAAATACAATACTATTTTTACCACTATTGAGATTTATACACAAGTTTTTTTAGCATTTTTTTTTCGAGGAGATTGTTGGCCAAATAACTATATTTTTTAGACGATTTGTTTTATAAAAGTGAATGATATATGAAAAGATATCTGATAAGCTAACCATCAATTTTACCGACAATTTTACCGAAAGTTAGGATCGTTATGACTCAATACAATTCTTCTTTAAGTGAATATTTTACCCTCGAAACAGCTCCATGGGCGATTGTCCAATATGATAAAAATCAAAATATAAAAAACACGTGGGCTTCTTTTGATTCGAGTAACAAAATCGAGTTTGTAGAGGGAGAAGACGCTCTTCATCTTAAGAAAAAGATTGAATCCCAAAATGGGAATATTATTACTATCCCTGAATATTATCTTTGTATTCCTACCGGGATGGATCTGCAAACTCATTTAAGATATCCGGGGCAACATGAAAAAGAAACTCTTAGTTCAGGAATATTGTCAGCTATCCAAGGGGGGTACGATACAATTGTCTCTATGCCTAATACCTATCCTTTTTTAGATAATCCCAATATTTTGTCTACTACAATAAAAGAAGCAAGCATGCAAAGTAGTGAGATAACTTTGCATGGCAAAGTCAACCTGGAGCTTTTGTTTACCGCATCAGCTTCAATTAAAATGAAGGGGAAAAGAATAACTGATATAAAAGAGTTAAAAAAGTATGGAGCCGTTGCTATTACAGATGATGGTTGGGGAGTAGAAGATGATGATCTTATGGTAGAGATACTTAGTTTATGTCAGGAACACCAAATTCCCTTTTTTCAACATGCTGAGATTCCGGGTCATCGTGGTGTTGCTTCATCAAGCTCTTTTCAATCCGCTAATAACTTAACTCCTTATCCTAGAACTGCTGAAAGCGAAATGGTAAAGAGAGATCTTAAGTTATTAGTAAAATTTCCTAATGTAAGATACCATGTCTTGCATATTTCCACTAAAGAAACAGTTGATTTGATCTATCAAGCTAAAAAAGATGGTCTCCCGGTAACAGCTGAAGTTACACCTCACCACCTTATGTTTTGTAATGAGGATATTACACCAGTGAATGAGACAAATTCAACCTCATTTAAAATGAATCCACCATTATTTTCCAAGGAAGATAAAGATTGTTTAAGGGAATCTCTTTCTAATGGTACTATTGATTGTATATCAACTGACCATGCCCCTCATAGTATAGTAGATAAGAAATTACCATGGGACAGAGCGCCTTTTGGTACCAGGGGACTAGTAACAGCCTTACCTTGTTTGATAACCTTATTAAAGGAAGGAGTTTTTAATTACCAACGTGTGATAGAGGTGTTTTCTCAATTTCCTCGCCATTTTTTAAGAAATAACTGTAAGTATAAAACTCCTAGCGGATATATTTTTGTAGATCCGCAAGATTATTTTACAGTTAAATCTCAATACCTCGCAGGTAAATCACGTAACTCGTGTTTTATTGATAAAAAATTAACCGGCAAAATTATTCTACGAGCAGAAAAAGGATGTTTATTAAGAGCCTAATTGTAAAAAGATATTTTAAGCAGATTTACTTATTGGTAATTTCATATCTATAACCAACTCAGGGCACAACATATATGTTGTGTTGTCTACTAAAAACTTCAGTAAAATAATTATTTTAAATTATCTTTTTGATTAAAACAATTAATTTGATTAATTAATCAAAAGTGATAAATTCCTACTTAACAATAGTTAATGAACTTAATTAATTGATAATCTTTAAACAGGGAGTAAGTTATGAGAGCATTATTTTTAATTTTAGGTGTTGTATTTGTTTTAACTGCCCAATTCATGGTATTAAAGGCATCGCCAGAAAATGTTTTTTTGGAAGCCCAGAATATGGTAGTTAAAAATCCAACTAATGGATTTGAATCAGTAAAAAAAGGAACAATACAACTTTTAAAAGATCCGCAGAGTGCAGAGGTAGTTGGAATGAAAGTTATTTTAACTTTTGAGACCATTAATAATTTATTTTCCAAGCGAATTATCGATTTAGTAATTAATGATATTTCAGTTGATAATTGTGGTACGACCAATTACTATGCTGGGCTGGAAGATTATTCTTCAGAGAATGGTTTTCATCGTTTTAATGTTTATTTGCAGGATCATTCCCATCGGATTTGTACAGATGTTGTCGAAGCTAGATGGGTAGCTCGGGTTAATGAAGGATATGGTTTTTGCGGAACCATGGATGATCATATGACATTATTAGGAGAGCCTTCTATTTCACATGACAGCATAGAAGTTGAAGGAGATGTTCATCGCGTTTTTGCTATCGGAAGTGAGACTACTGGTTTAGCTATTTATTCTGATCAAGGTATGTTCGAATTGGTTGGTGATGCTGATCGTATTCGAAGCTATATTGGAAGTCGAGTAGTAGTAAAAGGACAATTAGTATATTTATCAGGGGTTGAAACCACCAATAGACCAGCAATTGTAATATCATCTATTCGTCAAGTGATAGATGGTTTATCAGATGTTCAAGTAAAGAAGTATGGATTTTGATTTTAATAAACTAAAAGTTTTTTATCAGGTTTACTTAACTCAGAGTCCGACTCTGGCAGCTAAACGACTTTATTTAACCCAATCTGGTGTAAGTCAACACATACAATCCTTAGAGTCATATATTGGACAACAGTTATTTATTAGGGATAAGAAAAAGCTTATCCCTAATAATTTAGCTAAAGAATTATATCAAAAAACTTCTAATTGTATGTTTGAATTGGAATCATTTCTTAAAGCTATGCATGATCAAAACTATGAGCCTGAAGGAGTGGTTAGAATAGGAACTCCAACCGGTTTTTGTTTAACTAAACTTTCAACCATGTTGTGTAGTATTAAGAAAAAATATCCACTTATTAATTTTAAAATCGAATTAGGTGAGCCGAGCGATGTCGAACCTCAATTATTAAATGGTTCTTTAGACTTTGCCTTTACTGACAAATATAAAAATGATCCCCATATTGAATTAATTCCAACTCAAACGGAAAAAATAGTCTTAGCGGGCCCACGAAAGGATATTAATATCATTAATCGACAATCAGATCTTTGGAACACTTTATTGAAACAGGAATATTTAGCTTATAATGAGGATTTGTCTGTTGTTAAATCATGGTTTAAATTTCATTTTAAAAAGGTTCCTAAGAAATTACACTTGTTTGCCAAGGTTTTTGACATTCCCATTATGTTAGAGATCCTCAGAAAGGGAAGGGGCTTAGCTGTTCTTCCCAAGCATATTATTGGCGAGGATTTAAACAAAAAAATATTAGGATATATTAAACGTCCCCAAGAACTCGAAAATACAATATGTATTGCTAAACGAAAAGCCATTTATGAATCAAGGCATGTTGTTGTCGCTCGTCAATTTTTTATTGAATTTTTACGTAATTAGGTCAATATCGCAAAATAATTTTTATAGGACATCCTTATCCATAAATCTCCTCAAATATGTTGAACGGAGAGAACCTTGAAGTAATATTATGGCCTATGAAGTTTGGCGCTTAGCCTCTTACATGGTAAGTTGCCTATGAAAAACAATGTCAATAAGTGCCGGTGACGTTCGTTCTGAAATTCCACTTCACAATAATGAAAGTGAAAGTGAAGGAGATATTCGTGAATATGTTAAACGACGTAAAATTAGTTTGTGTTTGATTTAGATAAGAGAAGAAATGAAGGGGGTCTATCTGAATTTTAAAGTTTAAATTAAAACAAAGTTAAATCGGGATAGCTGAAGTTGTAGTTATAAAATAGGTTGCCTCATCGGAAGATAGGTTATTTATAGTGTATTCTATCATGCCTCCGGGGATAAGGGCAGTCGATCCTTGTTCAAGCTGTATAGAAGATTCTGTGCACTCAATATTTATCTTACCTTTAAAGCAATAAAGTATTTGGTATGCGCCTTGTACAGGGGTAGTATATTTTCCTGTTTGAATAGTCCTTACATAGAAAGAGAAAAAAGGTGTACATAGTTCCTTTTTTGATCTTTGAGCAATAAGGTCTTCCATATTGTTCAGTTGGGGCGAAAAATTAATAGTGATCAATGATTGATCAACGTGAAGTTCTCGGGAGTTTCCTTGTTTGTCAACTCGGTTCCAATCATATACTCGGAAAGTAACATTGGAGGATTGCTGAGGTTCGAATAAGGTAACTCCTTTACCAATAGCATGAATTAAACCCGCTTTAATATAGTAAATTTCGCCGGCTTTTACTGGTATTCTATTAAGATATTCTTCCATTGGGGCTTTGTTAACCACTAAATCGGTGAATTGTTCTTTTGTTACACCTTCCTTAACTCCTAAGTAGAGACAGGCATCACCAGAAGTTTCCAAAATATACCAAGCTTCTTCCTTTCCATAATTTCCCAATCCTAAATCTTGAGCTTGTTTGTCGTTAGGGTGAACTTGAATAGATAAGTTGTCAGCAGCTGAAAGGCGTTTGGCATAAACCGGAAAAGAAGGTCCGTAATCTTTAACAACTTGTGGGCCAAGGAAAGAGTCTGCATCTTGTTTGATATAATCTCGAATTGATTTTTTATCCCTTAGACATAAGGTTTCTAGTCCTGATATATCGGAAACAAGAAACTCTTCTCCGTAACGCTTATCATTGATAATCAATCCGCCCCAAGGTTTTTCAATTAATCGGGGTTGAAAGATTATGGGCATTAATGTGTTTTTCATACTCTGTAGCTCCCTGTAACTCTTATACCACTGAACTTGGGAAAGTCTTTTTCCCAGCGTTCAAAATATACAAATAATTTTGAAATCATATTAATATAAAGAAAAAGACCATTTCAATAAAATTTTTAATTTTCGGCTAGTTATCGAACTTAGGTTACTAAATAGTGTATAGATTTTTAAGTTGGTTTCTAGTGTGTTTGGTGGTATTGAACGATAGTAGTGTTTGATCTTTTGTGATTTTATAAAGGATTTTGGTTATGAGTTCGTTTGTTAAGTTTAAAAAAGCAATGGATTTAGTTGTGAACCATAAGTTAGAGGAAATAGAAGAGAGCTTAGCGGGGGCAGTTGAAAAGGATGTCCAGATAAAATTAGATACAGAAAGACTTATTTGGGAAACCTTGTCGAGGGGTATTTCAGCATATTTAAAACAAAGTTTAGAGTTGGAGGAGAATTTTTCCAGTTTTAGTGATAAGTGTAATAACCTATTCAATAATATCAAAAAACAATCCGAGAATAATCTGGTTTTAGCTCAAAAAAGAGATGATATGCCTGAAATGATTAAGGAAAAAATCATGTTAGATGTGTTAAAAGCATTTCAACGTTTGTTTGTGGAATGTAGTGAAATTGAAGAATAGTGACAATTATTATCTATCTTTCGGTATAGGCTTAGTTCTTAAGTCAATTTCCTTCTTTATAACATCATTTTGAGTAATGTAACATGAATAAGCAGTATCTTCTTCGATTAGGAGAGCTGATTTTGATCCACCATAAAAAGGCGCTATTCCTGTATCTATCCTCAAATATGAACCTTCGTGATCCAGCTCAAAATTTCTGCTAGCCGTATGTCCGCAAATGTAGGCTGATGCTTTATTTTTTCTTAAAAAGGATAGAAAAATTTGACGATATTGCTCATCAGGATCATAAGCAGATCTTCTGCACCATAAAATGCTGTCTTCTTGTGAAAAGAGTGGTGATGGCATAGAAGCAAACTCATTATCTATATTGGATTTGATATTTTTTATTACTTCATTATTAATTTTGCTCAAAGTGTCTGATGATAATTTTTTCGGAAAATCGGCGTGAGCAAAAATATAATTGTTAACCTTTATAATAGCTTTTTGTTTTACTATCCAGTTATAGAGCCAACCAGATTTGGAAAAGGCTTCCAAGAATTCACTACGACCATCGGAAGAAGAATTCTGAGCAAATCCTTTATATTCTTCTTGGGTGTTGTAATGAAACATGCCAAACATATTCATTACTTCGTGATTGCCAATAAGAAAGGATGACTTTGAATTAAAATTAGGTGCTTGGGTCTCCCATTTGATTAATAATTCATATATTCCTTTTGAATTATAACCTCTGTCACATACATCACCCATTTGAATAAAATGAGTATCCTTGGCGATCCAATCTAGGTTTTTTTCTTCTATTAATTTCATCCCTTTCATGATTAGAATAAATTCATCATAGGCACCGTGAAGGTCCCCAACTGCTACAATTTTTTTAATTTTAGATTTCATCAAAATATCCTAACTTAGATCTACCTAGCTTTGAATCTATTAAACATATTTGATTATATCAAATCAATTGGTTGAGGGAAGCAGGAATTTAAGTTATTATTTTCAGTAATTTATTATCAATAAAATATTTTTTTTTAGTTTGTAGGAGAATTTGATAAAGAAGCTGGAAAAAAAGGGTTTGATTTGGTAATGGATGTATATCTTCCAGGAGGGGAGCTGATTTAAAAAGTTAACAATTGTGTGAGGGGTGTGATGAAAGCAATACCAAATAAACCTTTTCCTGAGATAGAAGAGAATATTTTAGAATTTTGGACCGAAAATCAGACTTTTGAAAAAAGTGTAAATTCCAGAAGTTTGGACAATTCTTATGTGTTTTTTGATGGTCCTCCTTTTGCTACGGGTCTGCCTCATTATGGTCATTTATTAGCCGGAACAATTAAAGATATAGTCCCTCGGTATTGGACAATGCGAGGATCTCAAGTCAGCAGGGTTTTTGGTTGGGATTGTCATGGTTTACCTGTTGAATTTGAGGTTGAAAAAAGTCTCGGTTTAAGAGGGAAATCAGAGGTAGTGGATTACGGAGTAGCCAAATTTAATGAAAAATGTCGAGAAATAGTACTTAGATATACTGAAGAATGGAAAAAAACGGTCCAAAGAATGGGGCGGTGGGTTGACTTTGAAAATGGTTATAAAACAATGGATCTAGATTACATGGAATCCATTTGGTGGGTCTTTAAGAGCCTTTGGGATAAGGGTCTAATATATGAGGGACAAAAAGTAGTTCGATATTCACCCAGAATTGCAGCCGTTTTATCTAATTTTGAGGCCAATCTAAACTATAAAACCATTCAAGATCCATCTATTACTATTAAATTTAAGGTGGATGGTGAAGATGATACCTATTTTTTGGGATGGACCACTACTCCCTGGACCTTAATTAGTAATTTGGCCCTAACTGTTGGACCAACGATTAGTTATGTGAAAATACAAGATCAAGAAACCAAGGAGAAATTTTATCTGGCAGAGAGTAGATTAGGCGCCTATTACAAAAAAAATAAAGGTTATGATTCATTAGATAAGTTTAAGGGGAAAGAGTTGGAAGGTAAGAGCTATGAACCTCTTTTTCCATATTTTAGTGAGGAAAAGAAGAATAAAGCATTTAGGGTTCTGCTTGGTGATTATGTTACGGCAGAAGATGGGACCGCTATAGTTCATACGGCCCCCGCCTTTGGTGAAGATGACTTTTATGTTTGTCAACAATATAAAATTAAACCGGTTGATCCTATCGATGATGAGGGAAGATTTACTAATCAAATAACTGAATATGCCGGTATGCTCTTTAAAGACGCAGATAAAGAAATTATCAAAGATCTGAAGAAAAAAGAGGTTCTAATTAAACATGAAACTATATCTCATAGTTATCCTTTTTGTTATCGATCTGATCAACCTCTAATTTTCAAGCTAATACCAACTTGGTATGTAAAGGTAGAAAACTTTAAGAAACAACTTATAGACAGTAACGATAAAATTAATTGGGTTCCACACCATATTAAGGAAGGGCGCTTTGGTAAGTGGTTAAAAGATGCTCGAGATTGGGCCATCTCTAGGAACAGATTTTGGGGATGTCCGCTTCCTATTTGGAAATGCGATAAATGTGGTGATTTAATTTGTATTGGTGATAGAAAAACTCTTGAACAAAAGTCTGGGGAAAAAGTAACTGATTTACATATTCATTTTGTTGATTCTCATGTCTTTTCTTGTGAAGTAAAAGACTGTTCAGGTACCATGAAACGTATTCCTGAGGTGTTTGATTGCTGGTTTGAATCAGGTTCAATGCCTTATGCTCAAAGTCATTACCCTTTTGAAAATAAAGAATTTTTTGAAGATAATTTTCCTGCTGATTTTATTGCGGAAGGTTTGGATCAGACTCGGGGATGGTTTTACACCTTAAATGTATTGTCTACCGCTTTATTTAATAAACCTCCCTTTAAAAATGTTGTTGTTAATGGAATTATTCTGGCCGAAGATGGTCACAAAATGAGTAAGAGTTTAAAGAATTATCCTGATCCCAATGATATAATTGATACTTATGGAGCGGATGCTCTTAGATTATATTTAATAAATTCTCCTCTTTTGAAAGCGGAAAATCTATGTTTTTCAGAAGAAGGGGTCAAAAATACGGTACGTTCGGTAATATTACCCTTTTGGAACGCCTATTCTTTCTTTGTGACCTATGCCAAAATAGATAATTGGGAACCACATTCAGGATCTTCAATAAAAAGAGATTTTAAATCGAAAAACGAGCTTGATAGATGGATTATTTCTCAATTACAGTCTTTGATTAAAAAAGTAAATGTTGGGATGGCCAAATACCATTTGTATACGGTAGTACCTGCATTAGTTGACTTTTTGGATCAATTGACCAATTGGTACATAAGAAGAAGCAGAAGGCGTTTTTGGGCCAAAGGGAACGGTGATGACAAGGAAGATGCCTATAATACCTTATATGGAGTTTTGACTACTTATATAAAACTTACAGCTCCTATTATTCCTTTCATTACAGAGGAAATATATCAAAATTTGGTGGTAGCCTCTATTTCTGAGGCACCTGAAAGTGTTCATTTATGCGATTATCCAGAGCATGACGATTTATGCATTGATTTGACTTTGGAACAGGAAATGCAATTGATCCAGGGTGTAGTAGCTCTTGGTAGAAATTTAAGAGCAACCAATAATTTGAAGGTTCGTCAACCACTATCAAAAATAACAATTATTACTCCTAACTCTAAAGATGCCAAAGTGGTTGATCGGTTATCATCTATTATATGTGAAGAACTTAATATTAAATCAGTTGAATATAGTAATAAAGAATCAGATTTTGTATCGTTTGCGGCCAAAGCCAATATGAAGGTTCTGGGACCTAAATTGGGTAAACGGGCCAAAGAGGTTATGACTTTTATACAGGGTCTGAGTGATGAGGAAATTTGTAAAGTGGCAGGGGGTAATCAAATTAAGTATGAGGACTTGACCTTATCAATAGATGAATTGGTGTTGTATCGTACTCCCAAAGAAGATATGGCTATTGAAACTGATTTCGGCATAACGGTAGCGGTGGATACTAAACTTACTCCTGATCTTATTAATGAAGGTAATGCCAGAGAAATTGTGAGCCGTATTCAGAAGATACGAAAGAATGCTGGTTTAGCTGTTGAGGATCATATAGCAGTATATCTGAAGGTTGATGATGAGTTAAAAACAGCTTGTGAAAAACACTTAGGATATATTAAAGATGAAACTTTATCTAATGAGTTGAGTTTTACTTTTAAAGCGACTGATAATATCTATTCTGAGGAACACAAGATAAATGAAAAATTATGTCAAATTGGTGTAAGAAAAGTATAGAAAGTGTAGTATGAATTCCTACCTTAAGAGGGCACCAGGTATTTCCTTGATTTTCTACGAGGTATTTTAATGAAAAATGTTCCTTACAAAGAGAATTATTCCTTAGCGGAATTGACATCTTTAAAGATTGGTGGGCAGGCCAAGGTTGTATATTTTCCCGAAAACGAGGATCAACTGATCGAAATAGTCTCTTGGTTGTATAGCAACCATATCAAGTATATTGTATTAGGGGGAGGGTGTAATATTTTAGCTCCAGACGATGCTTCTAGGCTAACTGTCTTATGTACTAAGGAGTTAAAAGGGCATAGTTTAGATCCTAAATATAATACATTAACTTGTTTAGCCGGTACTTTAGCGGGTGAGGCTGCTTTGACCGCCTTAATTTATAAAATGAGTGGTTTAGCTTTTATGCATAAGCTACCTGGAACAGTGGGGGGTGCTTGTTGGATGAATGCTAAAGCTTATGATTCATCTCAACAAGATGTAATCGAAGGAGTTGAGTGTTTGGATGAAATGGGCAATAAACATTATTTATCTAATAGTGATTGTAAATTTGGTTATAAAGAATCAATATTTCAACGCAATAAATGGATAATAAGCAAGGTTAAATATAACCTTACATCAGTTGATCCAGCGATATTAAAAAAAGAAATGGATGAAATTGCCAATAAGAGGGATATTGAGAATCAATTTGAATGGCCGACCTGTGGGTGTGCTTTTTTAAATGATTATAATTTAGGAAAGTCATCGGGACAAATTATCGATGAGTGTGGTTTAAAGGGCCATGAGATTGGCGGAGCGGCTGTTTCTGATTATCACGCCAATTTTATAATTAATAAAGGGAACGCAACCGCTCAAAATGTTCTTGATTTGATAGAACATATAAAAAAGGTTGTTTGGGAGAAGAAGAAAATTAAATTGGAGTTGGAGCTGCAAATTATTAAGTCGACTTTATAGTCACTATTATCCTTATTTAACAATTACGATTTTGTTAGTTATATTTTTTTTATTTCTTAATATTTTATGCATTTTTTATCTAAAACTATTTCTTTTGTAACTAGCCCTTTCTTTTGTTTCATATATGTTTTTTGTATTTTAGTAGCTAAATATGGATTAACCAACGAAGTAGTGGACGGAAGTTTACTTCTAGTCATTCATGGAAATATTTTGCCCTTAATCTTTGTTCTTATCATGTTGAAACTAGGGAAAATTTCGGATCTTCATATCAAGAACCGTGAGGAACGTCATAGTTTTTATGGATTTATGGGTTTAAGTACTATCCTCTGTGGTATAGAATTATGGTGGTTTTCTTTCAATTTAGTATTAAGATTGTGGTTGACCTTTTTTTTGGCACTGGTAGTAATTGGCTTAGTAAATCTGCGATGGAAAATTAGCGCTCATTTGGCAACAACCGCTGCTTTAGCAACAGCTATGGGTTTGTTATTAGGACAATGGTTTTACTTGTTAGGCTTGATATTAGTTATTTTGGTTAGTTGGTCCAGATGGTATCTCAAACATCACGATTTATATCAAATTCTAGCTGGAACCTTAGTGGGGATTTTGGCTGTTTTTACTGCTTATAATTTATAACTGGAATTACCCCATAACGAAAAAACATAAGGATCCCCGCTGGCTCAATTCTGAG
>CAZJDM010000112.1:0-15292 GCA_964544765.1 uncultured bacterium | reverse complement strand
AAATCAAATTTTTTTTATTTTTCATGTCAAGGTGGGGTCTAGGCCTAACTTACGGAGAATCTGCGATCAGCGAAGAAGAGTTTAATCGAGATATGTGGCCCGCTCATACCTACTTTGCCAAAAATAAAAAGGAAAAGAAAAAAAACCCTGAAGCTGTCGAAATGTCCAAGTATCTTGAACAACGTTATGATCAAATTGTTGCGCAATATGACTATACAAAATTTATTCCTGCTTTTAGGTTATGGCAAAGAAGAGGAAAAAATTTTGGAAACCATCCTAGAGCGGCTTGCCTCCAAATGCAAATGACTCGCTTAACCCAAGATATACCTAGCTTTTTACCCGCATCATAAATGGTACTTTAGATGATGAAAACTGTCGACTGAAAACAGATGAATGATAACCTGATAATGATTGGGTATCCTAAAACACAGCCCGTATACTAAAAGGAACCTTAAAATTATTTACCGTAAAAACTCCCGGATTTTCACCCTTACTATCAACACCAACATCCGTAAAAATATATACCAACCCTAAATTAACAATCACATTAGCCGCCAAAGATGAATCAGCCGATTCCCAAGCCTTCCAACTATAACCTACAGCATACTTTTGAGCTGGTTTTTCCTGGTACATATAAACATCCCAAAGCCCATAACCGGTTTTATTGCCCATACCCTTACTTCCCTGTCCCACATCTCCTGGTTGATATCGAAAGGCTAAAGACAATCGATGATAATCATTAAATTTGTAAAAATAAAGAAAGCTCGGTGATAGAGTATTATAAGTATCTAACTCCTTAGAAACCCCATCTGCAATTGAAATTCTTTTGACAACTCGAGGATAACGATTATAGATCAAATCAATATTAAATTCGTGTTTATCTTTCTTTGTATAACTAACACCCAAATGCAAGCGGCTACCCCACATATCTCGCCCTCTTGTTCTTTCGGTAACAGCATCTCTAGCTGATTCTTCCGCCAATATCCTTAAATCATATGAGGTTACTACATAATCAAAAATATCTACCTGTAGAGCCACCTGCCACGATGATAAAAATCGATACAAAATTAAGGCATTTATCGTATTGGATTTTCTATCACCTGAAATAGTTAATAAATGATTATCTAGATCAGTATCGTATCCCGATATCTCAAATTGAACATTAAAATGACTATAATTAACCAACAAAGATAATTCATCGTTCAATTTATGCCCATAATTTAATATGAAGTTGGAAAAGATTTTAAATTTACCTGCTACCTCACCATTTAACCGATGAGACATTAGAAAAATAGGCGCCTTTTCCATGGTATAACTAGGAACAGATAAATACAACAAAGGATTCCTGATCCCCAACCTTCCTTGATTAAAAAGGGTATGAGAATATGAATAAAACGATGATAAAGGAGATAATTGATGATTGATTTGATCGAATGCTAAATTCTCCTCCAGCAAATACTCTTTCTTAATCCAATAATATTCTGTACCCAAGTTAACCATGGATCCTTTTGTATCAAGCGCTGCTGGTAAATAATGGACAGAAGAAATACCACTTCCCAGCCACTCAGTTGGTATTCTATCATAAGCACCTATTGGAAATTTCCAAAGCAAATGAATACCTATAATAAATATAAAAAAGATTGCAAAAAATCCTTTAAACAAAGCTCGAATTGTTGTAATTGCTTTAATCACTTTAATTATTTCACATGTTCTACATGTTCTAAATATTCTAAATATTCTAGTTTTCATATCTGGATATAATTTCTGTTAATTCTATTTCTACCCTTACTTTTTCTAATAAGGTTCTGGTTACTAATCCTGGATTTTCTCCAACATACTGAGAAAAGTTTCCATACACTACTAACTTAGGAACTAATACCGGACGATAACTCCAGTAAAATTCCATACGATCAAACAACATATAGGACATCTTAAAAGTTCCCGGATACCCCTCGTTAACTATCGAAAAATGAATAATATGCTCAAATTTCCTATCAAGGATTTCTGAATAATATACCTTATCCACCTCATGTACCACCAGGCTGGTTATTCCCGTAGTCTGCCCCTTAGCAATCACAGGATCATAAAGAGTTGTTTCCTGAGTAAATGAGTAATCTACAAATATAGATGGATCCTGAATAATAGGATGAATGGCTACAATCTTAGGAGGATAAAACAAGGGACCTATACCCGTTGAAGTAGCGATCTTCTTAGTTATAGTTACATCAGCGGACCGGCTCAAAAGTTGATAATCAGGGAATTTCCGTGGATCATATTTACTCCGTATAACATCGACCAACCTTTCCCCATCCAAACTGAAAAAATTCTCCGCTGAAATCTTCAATCCCTTTAAACAAGTCAAATGTTCCCACTTAAGTGAGATAATACCCCGGTTATTAATTGTAGCTGTAGATTCCCCCTCACAAATAGGATTATCAAATCCTTGTGAATATATTTTTCCCTTATAAGACACCGTTTGAATAAAATATCGTTGATTCTGATCCTCTTGTTTCTCTTGTTTCTCTTGATTATCCTGATTCTCTTTAGAACCACGTTTTGCTGATTTTTTTAAAATTTGATCCCGTAGATTTAAATAAAGATCCTCAGCAATTCGTTTAATCTCTCTACTAAAATAACTCGGTAAACCATAGTTAGGCATATCAACATGGCCCCAAAAACTTAAAAATACACCTTGCTTAATAGGAAGAATAAGTAATTTACCTTTGGCACGTTTAATTAAAGAAAACTCAATATCAGTATCCTTAATTTCAAAAGTCACCATTATAGCATCTGAGACCTTTCTGGCCTCTATATGAATAGTATTATCAAAATTGGCAACCAACGTGTCTTCCTGGTCATAATAAAAACGAAAAGATGTAGTAAAAATACCTTTTTCAAGATCATATTTAGGATCCTGACCGGCAAAGAAATGTTTTTTACCCTTACCTTTTCCCTTACCCTTAACATGAAGGAGTTGTTTGAAATAATTAGCTATTGATTGAAAAGAAGCCGGTATCAAGCTCGGTATAAAACGATGAGTCCAGATAGTAAAATGATCATACCCATCTTTCTCATCATACTTAACTTGAAATTGTTTAATCCCCAGCCTGATATTACTGGGCCGGTTTAAAGCCAAATCCTTTGTTTTGGAAGCTAAAAGAAATAAAGAAGAGGATAATTTAACCTGATTGTCGCATAACTGGTTAAAATAAAGAGCGTCGGGTTTAATTTCTGGCGAACTACATATTACTTCTATCTTTTCATGTAAGCTTGGTACATATTTCAATCTAGAAACATCGATCTGACTGGACTTCTTTAAGTTGGAACCCATACAACTGGCTAACAATAACAATAACGATATTGATAATAATAATAATGATATTCTTTTTTCTCTTACTAATCTCTTCACTCTTTTACTCTTACTCACTAAATAATTTTATGATCAGCAATTAGCGGCTGGCATCTGAAGAAGCACTGTCAGTATAAAACATTGATAAAATTTCACCCATAGAAGATATATATCCAGCCATATCTTGATCAGTTTGCATCTTACTCAAATCAGAAGTAATGGCTCTTAAAACCGGATTAGATTGCGCTTTTTCTAAAATGATCCCATAATCTAATTTATTCAAAGCTGCTTCAACATGACTTTTCCCATCAAAACTCAAAGGGATCTCTCCAACCAAAGGGACTCCAGTAATATAATCATTAGGATCAAACATCCCTTCGGCTTGCCAGTCATCTATTTGGACTGGTAAAAACCTAAGATCAAATGAATCATCATCCCCCAAATTAAACTGTATTGGTAATTTTACCTTTCCTTTGGCTATCAAATCATAATAAGCATACGCATCTTCTAATTCTAAATCGAATTTTACATTTAGATCAAAAGTAATCAGCCTATTATTACCTTCATACATTGTAATTCGACCATTATTGATCAAATCGGCAAAATTATCATGAGGGACAATATGTAATTTGATAAATGTATGATCCACCTTTTCTTCACTATCTCCTTCACCTTCTCCTTGAATAACGCACCCTCCCTTAGCAGTTTTGGTATAAAAGGTATCACACACATCCAAAACTTTGGGATTTAACCCATCATGAAATTTTCTAACCAAAGTTGTCAACACTTGCTCAAAAGAAAGTGGATAATCTAAGGAGTCAACCTGAACTTGACTAGAAGACAAAATATCATCAAAGGAGATTCCTTCCGGCTCACCTGGATACTCTATCGGAGTTGGTATCTTATTATGAGAGGCGACATAATCGTCTCGAGCTGTTTCTAAAATTCCTAAATAATTTTGTAAAAACTTATCCATATCACTTTCATCATTTATCCGGGAAGTAAATTGCCATACACCCTGTATTATATAGGGAGCAAAGGCATCGGTGTTGTTCCGTAAATCAACTCGATAAATATTATCTAAAGGTAAGGTAGCTATTAACTCTGGAGCTATCTGGGTCCATAAGGTCCGATGAAAATTAAATGAAGCACGATCAAAACTAATATCGACAACCTGCCAATTAACAATATTTACATTAAATAATTGAGGTGAGGATATAATATGAAAATAAAGCTTTACCGTCATTTTAAAGGCCATTTTAGTTTGAGTAGCTAGATCCTCAACCTCAATATCGGCCATAAAATTAAAAGGAATCAGAAATTCTTTCTTTTTTTCAACACTACTTCTTAAATAGATCTTTTCGATCTGTAAATCAGGGAAAATATCAAAACGGTTTATCTGTAGATGTTTATCTTTAAAAACTATCTTATTTGAATCAAAAAACAAAAGGGCCGGGAAGGGTGTATGCAGAAAGTAATTATTCAATAATCTGTTGGGTAAAAAACTCTCTTCATTAAACAGATCCGCTTGACTATCACCATTATCAGAACTTAAGGAAGTATCATCTGATAAAGAAATTTCCGCTAATCTAGTCTGTAAATCACCGTAAGACAATAAAGTACTGTCTCGCATTAAATCAGACATACTGCTGCTTGAAGCATTAGCAGCAGCGGCAGCGGCATTTGAAGTACCAACTGAATCCTTTGTTAAAACATCATTATAGGCATTGTTTAACGACACTACCATATCCATAATGTGTGCCAGCTGAGCCTCAGTTTCTATGGGAGTCAACCAGGCCCATAAGGTTTGAGCTAAATCAGGAAACTGATGATTCATATATAATTGGAAAATAGATTGATATCGTTTTATAGCCTGAGTAAACTTAACATTGAGCCAGTGTTGAACCAACGAGCCAAAATCAGTTAAAAAATAATTATTTAACTCAAGAAATCGAAAGGAAATATTTAAAAAATCAAAATTAACAGAATCTTCGGTCAGATCAATTCCTAAAAAAATCTCGATCCAGGCATGACCATCAACAGGTAAACTAAAAAATGATTTCTCTAACGAAAATTCTGTATATAACCTTAAAGGCAAAATAAAACGTTTTTGATCTCCATCGTTTTCCATAAAAACCTTGGGAACATCGACCAACTTCAATAGACATCGTTTAAAACCAAAGGCTTTTTTTAATGCGTCAGTACAGATATTACCTTGTGAGTCAGCAAAAATACTTGATGAGGATGAGCTAAGCTGATTCTCCATTAAGCTCGATTTAAGCTCTTGAAATGTTGTTCTATCATCATCTGTTGCTGCTGGATCCATATCTGATGGTAATTTCAATATATGCCTGGTAGCACTTATCAAAGCGTCCATTTGTTTTTGATTATGGATTTCACTAAGACTAGTATTCAACGCACTACAAAAAAACTGCCGACTCTTTTGACGCTTTTTACTTTTTTGATTTTTTTCATTAAAGAATTTCTTTTGGAAAAAACCTTCTAGAAGATTAGGAAAAAAAGTTGAATGATCATTTAAATATCTTTCCACAAAGGGTGCCAATGCCACCAATTTTTTATCATGCAGGTTTAATCGTTTTATTTTGGAAGAAATCAGATCTATATCACATGCTTCTTTTGATATCTGTAATTGTAAGTAAACAACTAAGTTGGTCCCTCCTTCGATTGGAACTTTTTTAGGAAGAATGGATCTAAAAACAAAAGATGTGTCAAAATAAGCCGGAATAATAAGCTGCTTTTTATCACCATCATCAAAAAAATAAACATGCTCGAAATTGCTAAACGAAACTGTAGCATCAAATGAGGACTGACAATCATTGTTGGAACATAAATTAAAAGAGGTAGGTTTTAACAGAGAACTCAATGAATATTCTGAAGATGAAGAAGGAGGATCATGCTTAGGTTTATCCTGTAAAGAGACCTTAGAATTTTTTCTTACTTTCTTTTTCAATTGCTGAAACAATACTCTTATTTCCGATAGTAGATCGACAAAATCATTTAGATTGCCAATTTGGCCGGTGGTATTCTCGATTAAGGTTAAAAAAGAATTGAGGCTTTGTTCCTTTTCTCTATGAAGAGAATAAAGTTCCTTCTGACTAAGTATTTTTGAAAGTTTTTCGTTCAAAAGAGGTCTTAAGGCAATTGAAATCCCTTGAGCCTTTGGATCACTGGTAGTAATCTCTCCAACTTGGGTTGAGTCTACAGTAAGATTTAATTCTTGCGCCGACCAAGTCACCGCTACTTTTATTTCAAAAGGAACAGAAATATCAAAAGCTGGATTAATTTCACTTTCATAAGCACTCATATGCAGTAAAAATGAAACAGGTGTATGAATAACCTTTTTACCTTTAAGATTAGTGATATTTATATGATTAAAAAGATCACCTATTTGTAAATAAAAATTCTGTAGATAAATTTTATAATTATTCAGACTTAAAACGCAGGTATTTTGCTCCCCTGCACTAATCATTACATTATTAGTATTAGTACTTGTGTTATTATTAGTACTTATATTAGATAAAAACTGCTCGAATTGACACAAATCAAGACCATTATTAACGTAATAAGATTGTAAAAGGCTGTCAACCGCTGATATCATTTCTGAATCTTCTTGTTTATCAGATAATTCAGGCATATCCGACATCTCTTTTACTTTATTCATATAATGTTCATCAATACCACCCTTACTATCCTTACCATCCTTTTTGTCCTTTGATTCTGATTTATGCTCTTGAGATAACACTGGAGGTTTATCAATTTTAGTACCATTTTTACCCTGATTGGTACAACTAGTGGCAAAGACATAAACTAACATCAGAAATTTACATCGCTGCCAAAGAGTCATTCTCTTAAAATATTTGCGTTTATATAGTGACTTAAAGAAACTCATAGTTTCATCGATATCTAAAATTAAATTGTCTATATATTTAATACAGTTTGCTATCATAATATGTTTATTGTGTTAAGCATAAACTAAATGCCACTAAAATTTAGAGAACGATAGAAGCTATACATCTTTTTTATTAAAACATCAAGAGGCTATAAAAGTCAAGTTTAGCAACCGTATCAGTAGGATTTAGCCAATATAACCCGCTGCTTACTGGCCTCACCTGTCATCAAACACTTACCATCCTCTTTTATAGGGTCCAGAGGGACACATCTAACTGTAAGATTCAGATCTTGTTTCAGTTTTTCTTCAACTTCCACTGAATCTTTGAGGTGACATAAAGCAAATCCCCCATGAATTTCTGGTTTAGCAGTATTTTTGGGGGTAAAAAAGGCTTTTAATTCATCATAACTATCTATTTTAACAGTATGTTTTTTTTGAAATTCTTTAGCTCTACTCAGTAATATTGATTGAATTTCAGTTAATAGACCAGTTATAGTACTCACTAATACATCACGCTTTATCGATACTTTATCTCTGGGTTCTTTGTCTCTACGACCCATAAAAACTGATTGCTCACTTATATCCCGCATACCTACCTCTAGTCTGATAGGAATGCCCTTTTTGATCCAGGACCACGATTTTTCGCCAGAATTACCCGGTTTATCGTCTATTTCCACACAAATTGGTTGCTCCATGTAGGAAACCTTCTCTAAATCATTTTTCAAATTTTGACAATAAGTCATAACAGTACTTTGATCACTGTCTTTACGTATAATGGGAATTATGACCACCTGGGCCGGAGCGATAGCAGGTGGAAGAATCAAACCGTTATCATCGCTATGGGTCATAATTAAAGCGCCAATTAAACGAGTAGATACTCCCCATGAAGTGGTCCAAGCATATTCTTCCTTATCTTCCGCGTTTAAATATTTTATCTGAGACGAACGCGCAAAATTTTGCCCTAGAAAATGAGAAGTTCCAGCTTGCAATGCTTTTCTATCTTGCATCATACTTTCAATACAGTATGTATTTACCGCTCCCGGAAATCGCTCTAATGCGGTTTTTTCGCCTTTTATCACCGGCATGGCCATATAATTCTCAGCAAAATCTGCATATATATCTAACATCTGTTTGGTTTCTACCATCGCATCCTCACTGGTAGCATGAACAGTATGCCCTTCTTGCCATAAAAATTCTGTCGTTCTTAAAAACAGACGAGTTCGCATTTCCCAACGTACAACATTCGCCCACTGATTTATCAGCAGAGGTAAATCACGATAGGATTTTACCCATTTTGCAAACATTGCACCAATAATGGTTTCAGAGGTAGGACGAACAACTAGGGGTTCTTCTAATTCACCGGCAGGAGCTAATTGTCCCTTTTTTCCTACTCCGTCTGCCGCCTGTCCTTCTTTAACTTCTTCTAAACGATGATGAGTTACAATGGCACATTCTTTGGCAAAACCTTCGACATGCTCGGCTTCTTTTTCTAAAAAACTTTTGGGTATAAAAAGAGGAAAATAAGCATTTTTATGACCTGTTTTTTTAAATTTATCATTTAATATTCTTTGAATATTTTCCCAAATACCATATCCCCAGGGCTTAATTACCATACATCCTCGTACGGGCGAATTTTCAGCCAGATCAGCGGCCTTAATAACCTGTTGATACCATTCAGGATAGTCTTCATTTCTTGTGGGTGTAATGGCTGTTTTAGGCGAATTCATACTTCTCCCCTTGTGTTATTTTCTATATTTCTTCTTTGCTCCCAGGCTAAAAATTGTTGTCTTTCATGAGCTTTTTTAGCTTTGCCCATCATAGTAACTCGACCATATATAAGCTCAAATACGAAGTATAAGGCTATATAGGCATAAAATCCACCAATTTTAAAAAAGGTATATTGTTTTGTACTTAAGTACATGGCCGCATAAGCAGTCAGTATCGCATGAATCAAAAAGGCCACTGCAAAGCGTATATTTACCCCCTTTAGGTATTCTTGAAGTAAATAATTATCTTTCAATTGGTTCCCTAACTGCTTTTTAGCAATTTCAATTAATAATGGTTTGCCCATTATACTAGAGCCAATCAGAATAATGGCCAATATTGCTTCCATAATAGCCGGTTTCAATTTTATAAAAAAGGAAGATTGAGTAAAATAAGATATAATACCCATCAAAATAATCAATACTGTAGAAAACAAGGCAATCTTATCTAGACGTTTTTCTTTGATCCACCAATATCCTACTTCTAAAATTCCCGCTATTAAAGCGGCAATGATTCCGGCTTGTAAACCCCAATTTTCCTCTACGACCCAAAAGACAATAATAGGAATAAAAGAAAGAATAGTAGTAATAAAAATATTATTGGTACCTGTCATAAAAAGATTCCTCCAACTGCAAGTAGCCTTATGATAGTTTATCAATGATGTCAAAAGTTTTTCTTTGTTTTTTTATCATTCATATTGAAATATATATTTAAATAAAAAAAATATTTTCCTTGAAATCTTTATTCATAGAGTTTATGTGTTATTTATAAATAGGACTGGGTTGAATTAGTAATAGTTAAGCAATAGTTAATTGAAGAGTAAGTTAGGATCTTATATGAGTTTAACAAATACAAAAATACTATTTCACGATCCGCTTTCGAGCGACCAGCTTAGAAAACTCAAAATGGCTCTTGCCAAATCCAACCAATCTTATGATTCAGAAAAAAAATCCCTTCTTTCCGCATTTTTGAGCAATTACACCAATCGCATTGAAAGAGCAGCTATAACAAAATAGTGCGGATTGTAGTATGTAGATTGTTAATAGAACATGGAAATCAGATTTTAGATGTGATTTTGCTCGTGGCAGTTTTTATACTTACTTATATATAAATTAACGCAATGTGCTGGTTTTGCCCATCGCGTGTTAAATCGTTAATTTGTTAAAATGTTTTAGAATAATTAGAATATTTGTGAAAATTCAAATTTCAAACGATTTAACAATTAAACGCTTAAACTGCGGAGTGTAAGTGAAACTTGCACCCCGTGTCAATTACTGAGTGTCATCAGAGTCAATTCTTTGCTTTAATTCAAGACCCGCCTTAAAAAACGGTAAGTGTTTGGGTTGTACTTGAAGGGTTGCCCCTGTTTTGGGATTTCTTCCGGTATACCCTTTGTACATTCTCACTGTAAAAGCTCCAAAACCTCTGATCTCAATTCTTTCACCATTTACCAATGTCTTGGTAATAGTGTCAAAAAACAGAGAGACAACCTCTTCAGCTTTAACATGAGAAATATCTGCCTTCATTGCAATTGCTTCTATTAGTTCCGATTTAACCATTTTGAAAATCCTAATTCTATTTTAATCTCATAATTAATAACACAACAAGCTGATTATAGACAAGAAAACGACAGAAGTAAATTTTTTTTTTACTTCTGTCGCACTTTTATATTAACTTACGGATATTACTAATTATTATTACCTTTATTCAATATTTCATTAATAATTGTATCAAATTTAATATTCCCTAATTGGTAAGGCATTATTGACTTTCAATTCAGTTTATCTTATCTCTTTAGGTGTAAGTACCAGTAAAAACTAAATTTTTAGGGCTTAAGAATACTATTAGTCCTTGATCACAGAAAGGATTCTACATGATCAACCGCATCTTTTTATTTCTAGCTACATTTTTATTAATTTCATCTTGCTCTTTTGATAATAACACTTCAAAAAATTCGAATGATAAACAAGTTAAAGAAGAACAAAACTTCCAATTAACAGGAAACAACAATCCCAAATATCTTAAACTTACTATTCTCCATACCAATGACCATCACGGTCATTTTTGGAAAAATAAACATGGTGAATTTGGAATAGCCGCTAGAATGACCCTTATAAAAGAATTAAGGCAACAAGCATGGCAAGAAGGTCGTATGGTTATACTTCTTTCTGGAGGTGATATTAATACAGGAGTCCCAGAATCAGATCTTTTAAAGGCCAAGCCAGATTTTTTAGGAATGAACCAAATGAAATATGATGCTATGGTCCTAGGTAATCACGAATTTGATAATCCCTTTGAACAGTTGTTGGAACAACAAAGTTGGGTATCATTTCCTTTCCTTTCAGCTAATATATTTTATAAAGACAAAGAAAATGAACGCCCTTTTCTATCGCATATGACCAAACAACAAAACGAAGTAAGAGTAACTATCGTGGGATTTACTAGCGATGACACACCTAAAATAGCCCTCCAAGCATCAAAGTATTTAAATTTCCAAAGTCCTGTTGAAGTAGCCAAGAAATTAGTACCTAAACTAAAAAAGGAATCTGATATTTTAATCGCCCTCACCCATATGGGATATTATAAAAATGGAGAACATAAGAACAAGGCTCCGGGTGATGTTACTCTTGCTAAGTCAGTTGAAGGAATAGATCTAATCATTGGGGGCCACAGTCATGATTCTTTGTCTACACCTGATATCCAAAACAACACCATTATTGTTCAAGCTCAAGAATGGGGTAAGTATGTTGGTAAAGTTGATCTGACATATGAAAACGGAAAACTATCGTTAGAGCAATATGAATTGATCCCAGTTAATTTAAAAAAGAAAATCGAAAAAGATGGAAAACAAATAAGAGTATTCGTTGATAAAGAAATTCCTGAAGATCCTGAGATGCTAGAACTCCTTGAGCCATACAAGCAAAAAGGCAGTGAAAAACTAGATATAGTCATTGGTAGAATAGATGGTGATCTTAATGGAGATAGTAGTCACATACGAAGTGGCGAAACTAACATGGGGAACTTTTTTACTTACGCTATGAAAGATATAGTAAACGCTGATATTGCCATATCCAATTCTGGTGGAATCAGAGCTAGCTTAGAAGCTGGTGAAGTCACTTATAGAGATATTCTTACTGTCCACCCTTTTGGTAATACTATTGTCACTCTATCTATTACAGGTTCAGAGTTATTAGAATATCTCACTGAAGCTATATCCCAACCTCCTTCCGGAGCGTTTGCGCAAATGTCAGGGGTAGAGATAGTTGCCATTGAAGACGGGGATAAAATGAAGATTGAAACGCTACTTATAAATGGAACAATTGTAAAAGAAAATCAGAAATACAAATTAGCTATCAATAGTTTTATCAGTATGGGAGGTGATGGATATCCTAATATGCAAGAACATCCTACTTATATGAATACTGGGATCACCATGGATCAGGCTTTAAAAACTCTTTTTGATAATAAAGGAGGAGTTATAAAGGTTGATGAATTTAAAGCAACCAGTAACTAGTAGCCAGTAACTAGCAACCAGTATCACTATATAAAAACACTAAAAGAATGAGTACTGTGATCAGAGTTATTGGCGCTAGCACTAACACTTATAGACAAGCCGCTTTTCGTTTTTTCAACATCAAATATATACAGTAAATAGCTACAGCAGCTAACAAATGCTTAATGGTATGACCACTTACTAAATGGTGGGTATAAGAATAAATACTTTTATCAGCCATTTCTACGACTTTGGCTAGAACATAGCTTAATAAGCCATAAATAAGAAATCTTTGTCCATCATATGGACCTTTAAATAGAATAACCACTAAAGGTATTGTAATTAACGGAGCTAATTGGATCCAAAAATAAAAACGTAGATCATCGGTAAATGCCCACCACACTACACTTGCCATCCCAATAAGAATAGCGGGTAACAATAATATTTTTTCTAATTTGCTATAAACAAACTCCGTTAACAAAGCTACAAATAATCCCATAAAAGCAATGGTCATAGGAAGTCTATCCCAAACAAGAGTACTGTTATTAGGGGTTAAATGATAATAAGCCGAGCCTATAGAAACTAATGACACTCCCAAAAACATGATTCGCCAGGACCATGGAGCAATTGCCTGACGATGATAGCAACAATGTTTTAAACCTAATAATCCAATCAACAGAAAAAATATATTACTGGTAACATCCATAAAGCTGGGTATGATACCAAAAGATCTATCATCCGCAAAATTATGGTATAAAAGATTTTGCTTAAGTGGATCCATTAAGAAAAAAAACACAATTAATAGGATTAAAACTGATATAAGTAGATAATAACGCCAATATTTCATAATTCGACCTCCAACCGTCCCTCTTCTGGGATTTCCAAGGACCATAGCCATCATCACCAGTCTTCAATTGTCAGCTGTCATCTAAATTAACTTTTATTATGACAGAAGACTGATAACTGAGAGCTTTTATTAAATCAAAGCTTCAGGATTTAAGTCTTGAAGATCATCTACAACGAACAGTCCATCTTTTCTAATCAGTTGATCATCAAAATAAAGATCTCCACCTCCATAGGAAGAGCGTTGTATTAAAACCAGATCCCAATGTACACTGGATTTGTTTCCGTTAGAAGCAACATCATAACTACTTCCAGGAGTTAGATGAATAGAGCCAGCAATTTTCTCATCAAATAAAATATCATTCATCGGATGTTTAATATGAGGATTAACACCGATAGCAAATTCACCAAAATATCTAGCATTATCATCTGTATTTAAAATTTTGTTTAATTTTTCACTATTGCCCTGACAGTCCGCCTTAATAATTTTACCTTCCTTGACTGACAATGAAATATTCTCAAACCTGCTGCCATCATAAAAAGTAGAAGCATTATAAGAAATAGAACCATTAATAGAATCTCTTACCGGAGCTGTAAAAACTTCTCCATCGGGTATATTTAATTTTCCATCGCATTTTTTAACAGGTATATCTTTAATAGAAAAAGTGATGTCTGTACCAGGAGATACAATACGCACCTTATCCGTTTTTTCCATCAAATTAACCAAAGGGTCCATAGCTCTGGACATTTTACTATAATCTAAATTACATACCTGAAAATAAAAATCCTCAAAAACTTCTTTACTTTTTTGGGCCAACATAGACATAGCTTCATTAGGATACCTTAATACGACCCATCGCTTTTCTTGTCTGATGTTGCCGTGTACCTCTTGCCAAAAATATCTTCTTTTTAATTCTCCCGCTTCATGAGTCAAATCACTTAAAGCATATGGATTAGAAGGACTCCTGATTCCAATGTAACAGTCCACTTTTTGCATTATCTCCTGATGAAATAATGAAAAAATCTGATGTTGTACAGGATTGGCCTGATTAAAAAAAGGCTTGGAATAACTATCATCAAAAGACTGCCAATAAGGTATTGCTCCCATTTTGGTACAGATTCTAATTAACTCCTGACCCAATTCTCGCGCATCATGTCCAATAATGTCTATATATACAACTTCTTTTGGTTTTACATCTAAAGAATAATTTAACAAGTTTTGAGCTAAAGTAGTAATTCGATCATCAATATTCATAATCTTAATCCGTTCTTAATAAAAGTTCTCCGTTATCCGTTATAAGTTATCTGTTTTCGGTTCTTCGTTCTCAGAAAAATTTAGCGAAAAACTGTAGTCTGATAACTGAAAGCTGTGGACGAAGTCAATTGTAATCTATAAAATTTCAACTATAGTATATTCAACAACACCTTTCGGAGCTTTTACCTCTGCAATATCATCAACACGTTTTCCTACCAAAGCTTTTGCTATTGGCGAATTATAGGATATTTTACCCTCTTTAAGATTAGACTCGGTCTTACCTACAATCTGATATGTCACCTCTTTTTGATTTTCCTCATCCAGCAATCTAACTTTGCGCCCAAAAACCACTCTGTCTTTGGGTAACTTATCTGGATCTAAAACATCCGCCTCAGCGATCAGGGCGTTTAGTTCCTCTATTTTTCCGATAGTAAAAGATTGTTTTTCTCTGGCAGCGTGATACTCCGCATTCTCACTTAAATCTCCGTGCTCACGAGCTACTTCGATATCCTTCAAAATCTGAGGACGAACAACAGATACTAGATGCTTTAACTCTTCTTTAAGTTTCTGAAATCCTTCTTTGGTAATAGGTTCACTCATCAAATTCCTCCCTTTATTAACTACATTGAGTAGAATTACCCCCTAATTTCATGATGATTAGAAGGTAAGACCCTCACA
>CAZJDM010000111.1:0-15332 GCA_964544765.1 uncultured bacterium | reverse complement strand
TACAGAAGTCGCAAAAGGATTTTGGATGAAAAGAGATGATATAAATATATCCAGACTTGTTGATTACGCTTGCTCCATGAACGTAGGGGCAATTTATAGAAGACTCGGGTTTCTTTTGGAACTTTATAAAATGAAGTGTAGTATAGAAATAGAGCGGTTACAGGGTAAGCTTACAAAATCGTACATTTTATTAGATCCTAATCTTTTAAATGAAGGTGAATTTTTATCTCGTTGGAAGTTGCGATTAAATATATCAGAAAAAGAATTTTTATCAGTAATTAGGACCTAATATGATCCCACAAAAGAACATTTCAATAATTTCAAATAATTCTCGTTTTGTTGGCAGAAAAATCCCTGAACATATAATTGAAAAAGACTATTGCCTTTCATGGTTTTTATTTGGTCTAGCACAATCTCAAATTAAGGAAAAATTAATATTTAAGGGAGGAACAGCATTAAGAAGGTGTCACTTGATATTTTTAAACTTGCTCATTACGTTGATGAAAAATTAAAATTTAAAGAAACCTCTTTAGAAGAAAGAAGGGGAGAATTTGAAAAAAAAGAGAAACGATTAGAAAAACTATGGCACAAAAGACTCAGTATTCAAATTTCATCTCTTCCAGAATATGAGAGTGTGTTTAGAACAGTAAAAAGGACTTTCCGCCAAGCAGGGTTACTTGATGATAAGGTTAAAAACTAACAAGGAAATTCATAATGATTGCAAACACTTCCAAATACTTTCAAATTATTCTTAGCTCTTTAATTTGTTTTTTATTTTCCTTATTAATTTCCTCGCCAATTATTGGTTCTTTTTTTGCCTTTACTGATCTTCATTGGGGCTCCATTGCTGTTTCCATTACTTTTATTGCCTCAACATTTTTATCCTTCACTATTTACCCTAAAATCTACAAAATTCTGTCCCAAGATAAACTCATAACTATTTTCACTACTATCATCCTCTTACTATTGACAACATACATATATAAAGATGTATCACCTGTGATTGAGATAAGACAGGATCCAGCCTTATATATGTATAAATCTTTTAATCTCCTAAATTATGGTCATATCTATCAACCATTCTCAATGGCTGAAAAATTATATAAAGGTGATCCATCTGATAAACATTCACTTCGTAAGTATGCCAGCGTTCAAAATGCCACTTGGTACGACGGAAAAGACAAATTACATTTGGATTTTTTCCCTGCGGGAAGCTTTTTTTACGCAATAGTAGGATTTTGGGCCAAACATTTAACTTTCTATGGCCCCTTATTTGTAATGCTAGCAGTTGCCTTAGTCTTTTTTATTTTTCTAAGACAATTTTTCGACCCCTTTTCTAGTTTATTATTATCTTCTATTTACTTAATTTCTCCGGCGGTAATCTGGTTTGGCAGGGCTCCTTATAGTGAGTTGTATTATTTCTTCCTCCTCTTCGCTATTCTCCTTTTTCTCAATCAAGATGAAGATTCCAATAAATCATTTAAATCATTCCCCCAACTAATATTTATCTTTTTAGCATTCATTGCTGGATATCATACCAGAATCGATTTCTTATTTCCCCTCTTCATAGGGGTGGTTATTTTTACCAGACAAAATCCCATTAGGGGATTAGTTTTTACTTTATCTGCTATTTTGACAGTCATATTTGTCAAACACACTTACTTTCTTTATACTTTGGCTCGCCTAACATTTACTGAAAACATGTTTATCTTTAAATATGATGTCTATTTGCTCTTAGTAACTTATTTAATCTGCGTAACTACTTTTAAATATTACCAGATTAATTTCAACAAAGTTTTAAATCATAGAATTATCAAATTACTGTTAATAACTGTCGTAGGACTTATCTCTCTACTTATGTTCCGAGATGACTTAACTCCGTTAGAATATTTAAAAACAGGTTCCGCTCATGGTAATATAATTCGAATTTATGACGAAGAAATCTTTGATAGATTATTTTTAGTATTCCCATCTTTTATCCTTATTATTGGTTTAATTTATTTTCCCTTTTTAACAAAACCCACCAAACTTAACACCCCTACTAAATTATTACTCTTTGGAATGTTTATAATCTATCTCACCTTTTTTCTAAAAGCTAGAAACTCCCCTCAGATGTATTGGGTATTTAGAAGATATATTCATGTGATCATACCCCTCTTACTTCTAAGTTTTGGTTTTTTTGCTCATCAATTAAATAAAGTACCGCGAATTATTATTTTGATAGTTGGTTGTTTGCTTACTATTAACATGACATCGAAAATAAATTTACAACCAGAAATGAAAGGACTGGATAAAACCGTTATTGCTTTTACCCAAAAATATAAAGAAAATCAAAACTACCTGCTCCTATACCATGATGATCTCAGATATTGGATATCGTCGATACTATCTTACGGGAAATATGATTTTTTCCCAGTTAGAACACCTAAATTTTTAGCTGACATTATAGCTAAGGCGGTTTCTAATAAAATTCTCTATCTATTTCCCTTTCCCACAGGAGCGTCTCCCCAATTATGTGATACAAACAAGATTGATAATTTTACTATCAGCTACGAAAGACAAGGTGAAGACTATGAGTCTCTTCCTAAAAAGCGTTATAAAAGAGCTTTTAAAATTTGCATCATGGAGTTAACTAATAAAAAAGATTTATTTCAAGCTATGATACTCTCAGCAACACACAGCGGCTTTACAACCGACCGACAATGGACCACTGGAGATGGTATTATCCAAGACATAAAATTCAAATTAGAGAATTATCCCTCTTTTTTAAAAATTGAAAGAATAGGATTTTTTAATCCTTTGTTTAACAGCAAAAATGCCCCAAATCCAAAGGTTTCCATTAATAACATACAATTAAAGTTATACAAAAAACAGGATAAAAAATATATTTATTCAGTTAACAACAATATTAAAGAAATCAACAATATAAAAATAAAAACAGCTCATTTTGTTCCCAACGACACTCTACAAAATGGAGATAACAGACAACTGGGTCTAGACATTAAAAATATAGATATAATAGAAACTCCAGATAATAATGGTTTTAAAACAGCTTTAGCTCTAGCTACTTTTACCGGTTTTTATGGTCAACTGATTTGGACTAATGGGAAAAGTTACATTAATCATATCAATTATAAAATTCCTTATGGGAGACGCAAGCTAGCACTCATCAGAAAAGGTTATAATCATCCCCTTATTGATGATCCCCAAAAACTTAATCTAAAATTATTTATAAATAATGTTCCTCTAAAACACCTCAAGACTGATGGAAATAAATTTATATTTAAAATTGATGATTCAATAAAGATCATCAAAAACATTATCATCAAGTCCAACACCTTTGTTCCTAATGTTGTTTATTCAAATGGGGACAAACGCCATCTGGGAATTGATATTAAGGAATTGAAATTACTGGATGATTAATAACATTATTTAGTCACAAAACCTAGAATAACATCACAAATATTTTTAATTTCATCAATCTGTAGCTCTGGATACATGGGCAACGACAGGATTTCTGGAGCCTGTTGATCGGCAATTTTATATCTATCCTCAGGAGTTTTTAAATAATCAAAAGCCTTTAATCGAGGTAATGGTATAGGGTAATGAATACCTGTTCCTATACCATTTTTTTGTAATTCATTCTTTATATCTTCACGATTTTTTGTTCGTATTACATATAAATGGTAAACATGCTTTCCCTGGGGATCTTGCACTGGCAGTACGATACCATTCCCATTATAATTATCACCCTCAATATTTTTACTATCCTTATTATTTTTGCCATCTAGATCATGTAAAAACTCAGTATATAATGCTGCATTTTTCCTCCTCATGAAGGTCCAATCATCCAAATATTTAAGTTTAATGGTTAAAACCTTGGCCTGTAGTGCATCCAAGCGATTATTATAACCAACTAAATCATGGTCGTATTTGGCAATTCGACCGTGATTAGCCAGCCTTCTAATTTTATGAGCTAACTCATCATTATTGGTAACAATAGCGCCCGCATCACCGTAAGCACCTAAATTTTTTCCCGGATAGAAACTATATGTAGCGACATCACCCCAATTACCCGGACCTTTACCATTATATGACGATCCGTGGGCCTGAGCGGCATCTTCAATTACTTTTAGATTACGCTCCTCAGCAAAATTCTTTACTTCCTGCATATTAGTCATTTGACCATATAAATGCACAGGAATAATCGCTTTGGTATTACTATTACATACCTGACCAAGGTTTTTAACATCAACTGTATAAAAATCAGGATGACAATCAACAAATACCGGAGTTGCTCCAGCATTGACCACTGCTTCAGCGGTAGCAACAAATGTATTGGCCGGAACAATTACCTCGTCTCCTGGTTCAATTTCCAGAGCCTTAAGTGTCACAGTAATAGCATCGGTACCATTACTGACACCAATACAATGTTTGCAACCTGTATATTGAGCAAATCTTTGTTCAAAAGTTTTAACTACCTCACCGCCAATAAAATGCTGAGAATTAAGAACTTCATCTATACCAGCTTTTATCTCTTCTTTAATAAAGTCATATTGCTTTTTTAGATTAACTAAAGGAATATTCATACTATATCTTTCTTTTTATAAACAACTAAACATTACTTCCCTTTGGTCTAGAATTGATTTTATTAATTAATCTTGGGTCAATTTCAAAAACATTAGGTTCTGCTCCCAGTAAACGTCCATTTTTAAGCCCCAAACGACATCGTTGGGGTTGAAAACGTAGAAACACTTCTTTACCAGTTTCCGCTGATTCGTAAATAGCATTAATCAGTTCCAAAGATCTTCTACCCTCTAAACCATCAACCAAAGCTTTTTTATTATTTTTAATACAATTAACAACATGTTTAATATATTCATAATGTCCAAAACCATAAACATTGGGTGGATTTTGCTTGTATTTAGAAATGATCTCTTTATCTTCCTTTTCTTCATTCTCAAACCGCCAAACCTTCATTTCATTAACTGCAAATCCACCAATCTCCACAACCCCCTTTTCCCCTAAAATACTAATGGATCCCTCTAAATCAGTTGGTCGTGTAGCGGTTGTAGCTTCAATTATCCCTAAAGCGCCATTTCTGAACTTTAAGACACTTACTCCAGTATCCTCTGTTTCCGTATTCACTAACATAGTGTCCGTTTTGGCAAAAACACTATTCACATCTCCCATCATCCATTCAAGTAAATCAACATGGTGGCTGGCCTGGTTGGTAAATACTCCACCATCCAATGCCCATGTACCTCTCCAATCATCCTGGTCATAATAAGACTGTCTACGACACCACCTCACCCTAACCGTTCCCATTACTAGCTTTCCAAAACGACCCTTTACTATGGCTTCTCTCAATTTCATTACCGGAAGATTATATCTATTTTGCTTAACCACAAATAATCTAACACCATTTCTATCACAGGCCTCAATCATGGCATCAGCATCACTTAAAGTAAGGGCCATGGGTTTTTCAACTACAATATGTTTTTGGTAAGGAGCAATATCTATAACAATGCGTCCATGAGTTCCGCTTTCAGTTAACACACAAACCACATCTAAATCTATTTTTTCAAACATCTCATGATAGTTGGTAAAATACGGAACCTTGTTTGCTTTTGAAATTGATTTGGCTCTATCGATATTGATGTCACAAACAGCCACCAGTTCAGTATCAGGTAAGGTAGTTAAAACATCGATATGTTTTTTGGAAATTCTACCACATCCAATTAAGGCGAATTTTAATTTATGATTTTTTTCCACACTAATGCCCCTTTTTAATCAAATTGATAGAATCAATATTTACTTACTTTTTTGATCCCTGTAGATCATAGAACATAGCAAACAATAAAAATTGTAGACTCATTAACAACATGAGAGCAGAAAGAACTGATTGAGAACCAGTTACACCCCAACCTACAACCTGTTTAAATATTAACCAAAAAGCATAGGAAGTCGATATGGGAAATAGTAGTAAACCACACAAATAAAAGAATATTAAGGGATGAAAATCTCTGATTAGATATTTACGAAAAATGCGCCACATGAAACTTCGAACCAGCATGGGTGTGACCTTACGAAAATAATTAAAACTCTTAATCTGAGATTGACGTTCACCTGGTAAATAAATGGCTTTACGAGGAACATCTTGAACCTCATAACCAAAACCATTCAGACGTACTAAGAAGTCCATTGGATAACCATATCCCTTCCAGGCCTTAGACCAATCAATATGTTCAATCGCCCGCTTAGATATCGCGGTATATCCATCTACGACATCATAAATTTGTCCATAACCAGAGGCAATTTTTGTTAATAAGGAGATAATAGCATTCATAAACAAGCGTAATTTAGGCATTTTATCTAGATCCAGCCCCGAATGCATAAAACGATTGCCTTTAGTATAGTCCACTTTACCGTCTATAATAGGATCTAAAAACTGCGATACTACTTCCAGAGGCATTTGATTATCACCCCCAACGACCACTGCAATATCATAGTTTTCTTGGGCAGACCTTAAATATCCAGTAATAATTGCTTGTCCTACCCCGCGATTAGTTTCATGGCGAATATGTACTATCCTTTCATCAACATTAGCGCATTCCTTTACAACTGATGACATATTATCCACACTGGCGTCATCTACCACATAAACTCGATCAATTTCTTGAGGAACCGCTTTTAACGTATCACCAATTAATCGTTCCTCATTATATGCTGGAATTACAAGAGATATTTTATGGTCTCGATACATATCTTTATATCTAACAGAATAAATAATCTATTACAACTGAGTTTGATTATCCAATTTCTTTCTCTATTCGATCACTTATAAACGATTGTACATTAATGTGAGTTTTAAAAAACTGCCTACAATTTTTATGGGTACTCTCCGAATCAAAATTTTGAAATATTGATTTAATATCAGATAAAGAAGAATTAAAATCGCTAAACGTTTTCAATAAATCAAACTTTTTTTCCAAATATTGCATATTGGGTTCATTAATGGCCCAAGCATTAATAAGAATTGATTTACATCCTAATAAGGAAGCTTCTACTGCCATCGTGGGACTTTCACCAATAAATATTATTGATTCTTGCAGAACATTAAAAACCTTTTCAGGAGGTAGCTTCATTTGATATTTCTGCATATTAGCTGGTAATTTATCTTCGCTGGAAATAATTAATTGATAACCTTGTTGTAAAACAAAATCTAATAGTTCCTGACGATAATCAATTTTTGTTTGATTAGCTGAAAGAATATCATGTGATGCTCCCCAGCTTACAAATCGTAAAAACACCTGGTTTTTCTTTGTAAAATTTTCATAAGAGGAGATATAAGCCATCTCATGAAAACCTTTATATCGATAGTGCTTTGATCCCAAATTTTTACGAAAAACCTCTGGTGTATAAATAAAATCAGCAAAAGGTAAGTTAACTAAATTTGATAATTTAGCTGATTCAGTGTCAGTAAATATAATAGAAGGAATTCCCAACAATTTGGAGGCATGGGTACAAGAAATTCCTGATATGGCCGTAATCACATTGGGTCGAAATTTTAAAAATATTCCAATAAATATAAAGAACCGGTAAATTTGCTCAAAAGCAAGAAACAATAGGCCCTTTCTAAAACGACTAACTAAAATATAGGACAAATTGTAATTTTTTAATAACTGAAGAGTGATATCTTTATCTCGTGCCGTGATAATGACTTTAAACCCCTTATTTTTCCAAGCTCCTATAGAATTTCTAAAAAAATGGACGTGAGCTGGGTGGACTATATCAACTAAGATGGTTTTGTTCATAACATCGTTATTATCTCGTCATATCTAGTTATTATCTCGTGAAAATTACTGATAATTAACCCTTTTCTTTACTAAGATTCTGATTAACATTTTTGATTTCTAGAGATCTTAATTTATATTGTACCTTTTCTAATAAAACTCGATTAACGGACAATAAATCAGATAGGAAAGCGGCAAATACCATTTGAAAGCTGGCTCCTAGAAGAATACTGGATAATATCAACGATTGGGTATTACCTGCATACCCACCTTGGGTAAAATAAAAATACAAAAACCTTAAACCAATACAAAACCCAGCAATAAAGAAAACAATAGCTAAAGACATAAAAAAACGAAAGGGTCTATACACAACAAATATTCGCACAATAGTAAAGATCGAGCGCTGTACATAGGACGGTATACTTCGAACCAAACGTGACGGTCGAAGATCATCATTAACACCTATCGGAATTGACATAATAGCCATATTCTTTTGCCCAGCCTGAATAATTGTTTCTAAAGTATAGGTATAGTTATTAAATACATTTAGCTGCATAGCAGCTTCTTTATTGATGGCTCTGAAGCCACTAGGGGCGTCTGGTATGCTGGTCTTGCTGGCTTTGCGAACGACAAAACTACCTAATTTTTGTAATAATTTCTTAATAAGGGAAAAACTTTTGATAGTTTCGATTGGTCTGGCTCCAATAACCATTTCTGCTTTCTTTTCTAAAATTGGTTTAACTAACCTAGGAATATCTTTGGCGTTATATTGATTATCGGCATCAGTGTTAACAATTATATCAGCACCTAATTTCAAACAAGCGTCTAACCCGGCAATAAATCCTTTAGCCAATCCTTGATTATGCGGAAAACTAACAATATGGTCCACTCCTTGTTCTTTTGCTACTTCAACTGTTTTATCTTTACTACCATCATCGATGATTAGCCATTCCACTTTATCTATTCCCTCTACCTCACGAGGTAAGGCGGAAAGTGCAATAGCTAAAGTTTCGGCTTCATTATAACAGGGAACTTGAATAATTAACTTTTTAGACATTGTATATTTCAACCTTTATTATGCTTTATTATGATTTAACTTCACTGTTATCTAATATTAAAAAGTAATTCTTCAAAATCATTATTTGATCCTGCTAGTAAGTTATACCTATAAGGATAAACTTCTCAAAGAAGATTACCCTACTCTTTTTGCCACTTTTTGTAAAATAATTCTACTACTGGATGCAAGGGTAGATATAAGAGCTTTATTTAAAACAGAGCTTTTTAACTTGGAATTAACAATAATATCTAGCAATTGCTTAAAAAATACCTTGATGCCAAAATTTTTTAAAATAAAAATAAGGCGATTTTTAGTTACATGATAAAGGAAAAAAGGCGACCATTCCTTACTAGATGCCGCATGAACATGACGAACAATGGAACTGGGGCAATAAATTAACTTTTTTCCCAAAGATCTAATTCTAAACGATAGGTCAGTATCTTCATAATACATAAAAAATCGCTGATCGAATCCTCCTACTTGTAGAAAATCATCTTTTTTTAGAATCATTGAAGCGCCACAAGCACTATTTATTTCTCTACTTTCTTCATACTGACCAATATCTTCCTCACAAAAACCAATATCATAACCGCTATAATCAGCATTTACATCGGAACCAGCGTTTTGAATTAAAGTAACTTGATTTTTTACTACCTCATCAGCGGTAAAATCAAGTTTAATATGACCATTACTACTATTACTACTACTACTGATAAATTCTTTACCTCCGCTCCTGACCTTATCTTCACTTTCATTTAGTTCGATAAAATTAAGATCCAAACAGAATTTTTGACCAGGATGAGTAATGGGAACATAAAAATAGGAATTACCAAAACACAAAATCTTATCATTCTCATAAACAACATTCTTACAAAACTTATTATCAATGAGATAAGAATCCCCATTTAACGAGACCTTATTATCCAGAACCATCCTATCTCTGGTTACAATTTGCAGTTTTAAGAAATCATAACTAAAAACCAGTTTAGAATTAACAATACCTGCTCCTGAATTAATAATAGTATCGTAAAGTTGTTTCAACCAAAGAGAGTGCAGTATAGTATCATTATTGAGAAAGACAATATATTTACCTGCAGAATGTTTTACTCCAAGATTATTACCCGCCGCAAAACCTAGATTTTTAGGAGCTTTTATTACTTTTAAATTATTTTGAAAAGAAGAACGAAATCTTTCTTCTACAAAAGCTAAGGAATCATCAGTAGATTTGTTATCCACAAATACCACTTCAAAGGAAGGTCCTTTTGTATCTAAGGCCAAAATAGAATCGAAAAATCTTTCTAAATGGTTCTTACCATTATAATTCACTACAATAATTGAAACATCATACTCTTTATTGATTTTTAAACTCACCCAAAAACTCCTGTAAAGAATTCTGCCATGATGGAATGGATAAATTAAACTTCTCTATAATTTTGTCTTTTAACAAATAAGAATTCTGAGGTCTAACCGCCCTAGTTGGATATTTATCAGTAGAAATCGGATTAATCTTTACCTCTTTTTCTATTAGACCCAACAATCTAGCTTGCTGATAAACCTCATTAGCAAAATAAAACCAGGAAGTTTTACCTAAATTCGTATAGTGATAAATTCCATAACAATTATTATCTTTATCAATAATACTCGATTTTTCAATATCACTTGAACTTGCAATAATACTCAATATTGTTTTGGCCAGGTCCTTAGTGTAAGTGGGCGTCCCTATCTGATCTTGAACGACATTTATCATTTCTTTTTCTTTAAACAATCTCAGCATGGTTTTAACAAAATTAGGTCCATTTTTACCATAGAGCCAGGCGGTGCGAATTATAAAATACCGATCACATATTTCTCGAATGTGCTGCTCTCCTTTTAACTTACTTTTTCCATATACACCTATGGGATCAGTTTGATCCTCCTCAGAATAATCCCCTTGCCTTCCGTTAAAAACATAGTCGGTTGAAATGTGGATCAATCGTACATTCATTTTTTTTGCTAAAAGAGCCAAATTTTTTACACCCAAAGCATTAACCTTAAAAGCTAGCTCCTCTTGATCCTCAGCTCCATCAACATTAGTATACGCTGAACAATTAATTATCCAATCTATATTACAATCACTAATCTTGCCATTAGCTTTATTATCAACCTCATCATCATCGACTTTATAGCCATTAACATCATGAGAACTAACATTTTGACCATTAACATTATGATCATCAACAAATGATTCTAAGGCGGCAAAATCAGTAATATCAACCTCCAAATCAGTGCCAATAAAAGGTTGCGATGATTGTTTCAGCAATAATCCAACATCATTACCTAGCATGCCTTGACTACCAATTAACCAGATCATGAATAGTTCCTATATAAGATTAAATTGTGCGCTGATAAAGTTCAATTTCAGTGCAATCTAATCAATAAGATTTACATCTCTCAATGTAGGCAAATCTTTATCTTTATTCGATAATAAAGGGTACGAAATCGGCCATTCAATCCCTATATCCGGATCGTTCCAGATGATACCCTTATCCAAAGTTGAATCATATTCTTCAGTACATTTGTAAAGCAAATGCACTTCTTCGGTAAGAGACACAAACCCATGGGCAAAGCCCTCGGGAATATAAATCATTATATTATTTTGGGCGCTTAATTCCAGACCATACCATTTAAGAAAAGTAGGAGAATCTTTTCGCAAATCAACGGCTACATCCCAGGCGCTACCTTTAACCACCCTTACCAATTTAGCTTGAGATTTGGGAGCTACTTGAAAATGTAAACCTCTAAGCACTCCTTTGGTTGAAAAAGAATGATTATCCTGCTTAAAATTTTCTTCAATACCTTGATTCTGAAAATCAGAATACTTATATGATTCAAGAAAGAAACCCCTAGCATCACTAAAAACTTGAGGTTCTATAATCCTTAAATCCAAAACATCTGTTTGATTAAATTTAAACGGCACTTTTTTCCCTTCCTAATTTTCCTTCCTACTACTTTGAAACATGATCAAATGTGCGGGTCTCGCACCTCGTATTTAATTTATAACTTCAAAAAATTTTATTTTTTCTATCTATTCTTTAAATACCACCCGATAGTATTTTCAATTCCCTCTTCAAAAGTTACTTTAGCCTGAAAACCAAATTCTTTTTCTGCCTTTTGAGTACAGAGCCTTCTTTTGGGTTGTCCATTTGGTTTATCAGTGAGCCATTTGATTTCACCATGATAGTCACATTTCTGTCCAATTAAAGTAACCAGATCCTTGATGGATATTTCAAACCCTGTTCCCAAATTGACAGGCTCAGATTTATTATAATATTCAGTACCTAGTAAAATTCCTTCTGCGGCATCATCAGCATATAAAAATTCACGAGTAGGTGATCCATCCCCCCAAACCTCCACATACGGCTTTTTTTCTTCAACAGCTTCAACAAATTTCTTTATTAAAGCAGGGATCACATGACTACTCTGAGGATCAAAATTATCCCTTGGTCCATATAAATTGACCGGTAATAAGAAAATAGAATTAAAATCATATTGCTCACGATAAGCAAGAGATTGCACTAACATCATTTTTTTAGCCTGCCCATACGGTGCGTTGGTTTCTTCTGGGTATCCGTTCCAAATGTCTTCTTCTTTAAAAGGTACGGGACAAAATTTAGGATAGGCGCAAATAGTGCCTATGGCTACGAATTTCTCAATTTTATTTAGATATCCTTGGTGCATCAATTGAACACCCATCATCAGATTTTCGTAAAAATATTTACCTGGATTAACTTGATTAGCGCCAATTCCTCCCACAACCGCCGCTAGATGAATAACGATATCTGGCTGATGATTTTCATATAATCGGATTATATCTCTCTCTTTAACCAGATCATACTCCTCAACTAAAGGAACAAATATTTTATCACATCCTCGTTCTTTCAATTTAGCTAAAACATATGAGCCCAAAAATCCAGCTCCACCGGTTACCACTACTTTCTTAGAGGACCAAAAAGATCTATCTGTATTAATCATAAATTAAACTCCTTATTAACCTGCTCAAAATCAGATTTTACCATTATGCTGATAAGTTCTTCAAAACTGGTTCTGGTTTGCCAGCCCAACTTTTCTTTGGCCTTAGAACAATCACCAACCAATATATCCACCTCCGCGGGTCTAAAGTATTGAGGACTAACAACGACAATCTCCTTACCCGTTTTTTTACAATAGCCTTTTTCATCAACTCCTTTACCTTGCCATTCAACATCTATATCGAGTTCCTTAAACGCTAACTCGGCTAACCTTCTAACAGTATTTGTCTCACCAGAAGCTATAACAAAATCTTCTGGTTCATCCTGCTGAAGCATTATCCACATAGCTTCTACATATTCTTTGGCATAACCCCAGTCTCTCTTAGCATCAAGATTTCCAAGTACCAACTGATCCTGAAGGCCTAATTTGATCATACAGGCCGCTCTGGTTATTTTACGAGTAACAAAGGTTCGGCCTCTTCTGGGCGATTCATGATTAAATAAAATTCCGTTACATGCATATAAATTGTAAGCTTCACGATAATTTTTCACTATCCAATAGGCATATAATTTGGCAACTCCATATGGACTGCGTGGATAAAATGTAGTATTTTCAGTTTGAGGGATTTCTTGTACCTTACCATACAGTTCACTAGTAGAAGCTTGATAAAAGCGAGTTTTTAGTTTTTTTTCCTTAATAGCATCAATTAATCTTAACGTACCGATCGCGTCAATATCGGCAGTATGTTCTGGAACCTCAAAACTAACTTGAACATGACTCTGGGCTCCTAGATTATAAATTTCATCAGGTTCAGATTTTTCTAAAATGCGATTTAGATTACTCGAATCGCAAAGATCACCATAATGTAAAAAGAATCGTCTATCTTTTATATCAGTATTATGAAAAATATGATCGATACGTTCAGTATTAAAACTACTTGCCCGACGTACAATTCCATGAACGATATATCCCTTCGAAAGTAAAAATTCAGCTAAATAAGATCCATCCTGACCAGTAATTCCTGTTATTAAAGCTGTTTTCAAAATCTATCTCCTTAATTTCACTTACCTATAGATATAAATCCAGTATCACATCAAAATAATTTCTTCAACTAAACAGATCGAGAAATTGAGGCTTTAAATAAATATATTTGGGTTAGTTTTAAAGTGGATGAATATTTTTTTATATGATATTTTCCGTTTGTTTACTTACTTGCTTGTATTTAGTATACTATCCCATCTTTCGCAATGTTTTACGTAAGCCTTTGAAATGATTAGGGTGGGATTAAAAAATTCAGGCCGTCTTTTACCTATCCAATAATGAAAATAACTAGAGCTGTTATCTTATTAATAAATTCTAAGAGCCTTATGTGACTGAGGCAAGGAAAGTGTTTGTAAATCTATCTTTTTTAGAATCTCCTTTAGTTGTCCTCCTAGTTTTTGTTGTTTATAAATTTCGATACCTTTAGGTGATGCTAATTTAGCAACAGATCCATAACTTAATAAATTATCATAAAACTCACTAAGAGATATCCCCTCAGTATATTCCAAGACTTTCTCATAAAAAGAATCTGAAAATTTGAGATTCTTTTCTGAAGATATTAATAATGATTTGATCCGCTTTTTATCAAATAATTGGTTCAAGTTGATGTTATGCTCTTTTGAGTATTTTTGAATTTTTGATACATCGCTGCAATATTTTTTCATAAGAGTTTGTAGATATTTTCCCAAACTTCTCCTAGAAACCGCTAGCTTGCGGTAAATGTAATTATTTATGAAGTAAGACATAACTGTTATATCAAAATGACCTTTAATATGTTCTTCTGACCTCACAAACATTGGGCGTAACTCAAGAAAGCTTTTCAGCTCTCTGAAAGCATTTTCAACGACAAATTTATCTTGATAATGTTTGACTATTTCATAGGCACTCATTTTAAAGTATAACTTATCATCATCCATTTCTGTATGATCGGTAATATATACCATTAAACCATCTGTTTGGGCTTTTTTTCTTATTACTTCTTTTTTTAATTTTAATTTAATTTCAATGGTTTGAACTTTATGTTTTGAAGATATGGGTAATAATTCGTATCCAAAAAAAGTTGTAACTTTATTTTTCTTTAATATTTCTAGTAAATTTTTTTCTACATCTTTATATTCACGGTCTTTCTTGGCATTTTTTAAATCAATATTGATTTTATTTATGCCCAGCAAAACCCTGTCGATGGCCTCATCCCGCCCATTCTTTTCAACATCATGAATGTTTTTATCAAAAGAAACCACATAACGTTTATTATTAATAATACCAAGATCCTTGTAGAATCGAGAATTACCAATTCGATAGAATCCATTAATAGGAATTAGCCCTTTTCTTTCTGCCTCAGATAATTTCCAATAGTTTAAAATCTTCATTCTTGTTTTAGCTGGTCAGTTGTAAACTTCGTAAAAATATAATAGGTTGATTTAACAAAA
>CAZJDM010000110.1:0-15333 GCA_964544765.1 uncultured bacterium | reverse complement strand
AGCTGAGAACGGAAGACTGATAACTGAAGGCTGCGGACAAAGTCCGCCCTATGGTATTAAAAGATAAGTTTATAAGCGCAAAGGAAAATCTATGAGTACAAAGGAAAAATCTCAAATTAATCAAACATACCAGTTACCCGGAACTGGAACGTAAGTATATTGACGAATGTATGTTCAAAACATCTAACATGCTAAATGAACATTTTTATTTATTATCTCGTAAGCACAACAAAGGTTGATTTATATGAATAGGAAAGATCTATTTCCTTTTATGTCCATTTTATTATTATTGCCAATCATAAACTGCGTTTACTCAGTTCCCTTGGAAATGTATCAATTATCTGAACAAAAACCTTGGGTAGGCTCAACAAAATCTATAGGTAATTATAGCTCAGGATGTCTAATAGGTGGAATTGCTTTACCAATTTCTGGACCAGGTTATCAATTAATGAAATTATCAAGAGGTCGATTTTGGGGGCATCCCAACTTGATTAATTTTTTATTAAACTTATCTAAAAAGGTTAAAAATGAGTTGAACCATACTATTTTAATCGGAGATTTAGGCACTGCCAAAGGAGGACCCACTTTATCTGGTCATAAGTCTCATCAAACAGGATTAGATGTGGATATTTGGATAAAAACCCTTAAAATTAAAAAGGACCTTACTCTTGAACAATTAGAAACAATGCAATCACAATCTGTTTTAGATGATAAAAAAACTAAGATCGATCCTAACAAATGGGGGGATGATCAGAGAAAAATTCTAAAAATTATTAGTCAAGACTCTCAAGTGCAAAGAATCTTTATCCATCCTTTACTTAAAAAACAATTATGTGATGAACCACAACATTATGGCTTTTCTAATGCAGAGCTAATTAAAATACGCCCTTGGTGGGGACATGATGATCACTTTCATGTGAGATTATATTGTCCAGAAGATAGTACTCAATGTGTTCATCAGGTTTCTCCTCAAGATACTGCCTGCGATGAAACATTAGATTGGTGGTTTACCGATGAAGCTAAGCCTAAAGAAATACGATTGGACCATTTGGCACGTTTCATGGAAGCAAGAAAACATCTTCCAGACCGATGTAAGATCATTTTTTAAGATTTATTTTTTAAGAAATTAAGAAAATCTATCAAAGACAACAAACCGCTATCGTCTTCCAATTTGTTGATCTTTTCCCATTCAGCTTCAAAATTGGGGGTAAAAATGCCCGCTCCAATGTGATTCTCAATTTCAGCTTGGGACCATAGTTTAGCCTCATCTAATTCATTTGGATCAATTTTGATATTGCCGTCATAAATAGTAGCAAAGGTATAAACCAATTCTGACTCTCGATCAGTTTGCCACAAGTATCGATATAAAAATTTTAAATCAGCGTCCTTGATGCCAAGCTCTTCTTCCATTTCCCTTTTTGCTGCCATTTCAGGGGTCTCTCCAACAGCAAAATGTCCCCCTACTGAGGTATCCCATTTATCAGGTTGAATATCCTTATCAGCCGATCTATGTTGCAAAAATAATTTACCCTCTGAGTTCCACACCAATATATGAACCGCTCTATGTAACAAAGACGGATTATTATGGCACTCACCACGAGGTGCGGTACCAATAACCATTCCTTCATGATCTACCAATTCAAATATTTCATCAGATACGCTCATAGTTGGTCATTATACATAGTTGACGCATTATAACAATTGTAAAACTCAAGGTAATTAATTTTTATGTTTATCTTCTACCGTATATTGTGTATATAGGAAGCAATATGGGTTAGTAAGATTAGTAGTTTATATGCCCAATCGTATGTTTTGGTAACATTATAAATCCAAATAAAAATAACAGCACCATATAAACAATCTAATACATAAACCTAATTAAATAACTAAATAACATTAATATTAGCAAGTAATAAGAGACGAAGGGAGAAATTATGAGGGGACGATTATTAAGGAAGATTATCAAAAATTACTCAATTATGGGTAGGTTAAGTTTTATTACCTTAACAGCCTTTATATTTAGTACTTTTTTCTTCAACAATTTCACTTCTAAGGCACGGGCCACTGTTAAAAAAGCAAGTTCCAAAAAAGTCCATGGTTGGGCCATGCGAACTCAACCCAAATACAAAAAAGGATTTAAACATTTTGATTGGGCCAATCCCAACGCTCCTAAAGGTGGCACTCTTAAATTGGCTACCACCGCACCATTTGACTCAATAAATCCCTTTGCTCTTAAGGGAATGAGTGCCGGTTTATTAACTCCATTTGTATTTGAATCACTAACTATGAGTTCTTTGGACGAACCTATGGCCTCTTACGGCTTATTAGCTGAATCTATGTCTTTGGCCAAAGATGGTTTATCAACTACCTTTTACTTACGACCTAATGCTAAATTTTCTGATGGGAAACCTGTAACTGCTGATGATGTTGTTTTTTCTTTTAATACTTTTATGTCAGAGGGAGCGGCGCCTTATTTTCGCTGGTATTGGGCAGATATAAAAGAAGCTAAAGCTATTAATAAAAAAACTGTAAAGTTTATATTCAAAAGAAAGAATCCAGAACTCCATATAATAATTGGGCAAATGGATGTACTGCCTAAACACTTTTATAGCAAAGGTAAATTTGGTACCGACTTTGCCCTTAAGGCACTGGGATCCGGACCTTATTTGATAAAAAAGTTCAAGGCAGCTAAAATTATTGAAATTGAAAGAAATCCTAATTACTGGGGCAAAAACCTTAACGTTAATGTTGGAAGATTTAACTATGATAAGCTGGTCATGAAAGTGTTTCGAGATGAAGCAATACTGGTTGAAGGGTTCAAAGCCGGAGAATTTGACTACCATTTTGAAAATAATAGTAAACGTTGGGCCGTCGATATAAAAGGTAAGAAGTGGGATAATAACTGGATCTTAAAACGTTTTATGGCTCACAAAAGAACTGCAGGAATGCAAGGATATGCCTTAAACTTACGTCGTCCTGTATTTCAAAACAAAAATGTCCGTATGGCTCTGGCTTATGCTTTTGATTTTGAGTGGTCCAATAAAACTTTATTTTATAATCAATACAAGCAATTTGGAAGTTATTGGGATAACTCGGTACTAGGAGCCAGAGGAAAAGGCCTTCCCAGTGCAGATGAGCTTAAGCTTTTAAATCCACTGAAAGGTAAAATACCTGATGAAGTCTTCACTCAAGAATTAAAACCCTTAGGAATGGGTTGGTCGTCCAGAGATCGTTTAAGAAAAGCTATGCAAATTCTCAAAAAAGATGGCTGGCAAATGAAAAACGGTGTTCTTACCAAAGGAAAACAAAAACTTGAATTTAAGTTCCTACTAAACGATAAAGCTTTTGCACGAATTACTGAACCATATATCAATAATATGAAAAAAATAGGTATTAATGCTTCTATTGATTTAAAAGATAGGTCTATATATGCCAAGAAAGCTAAAGGGTTTAATTACGATGTTATTGTAAGCACTTTTGGTCAGAGTGAATCTCCAGGCAATGAACAAATAAGCTTTTGGCACTCAAGTTCTGCAGATACAGAGGGTAGTAGAAACCTTATGGGGATAAAGAACCCTGCTATTGACATTTTGATAGATAAAATAATTACCGCCCCTAGCCGTGAAGACTTAGTTACAGCTACTCGGGCCTTGGATCGAGTATTATGGTTCAACTATTATATAGTGCCTCACTGGTTTATATCGGGATTTAGAGTCACCTATTGGAACCAATTTGGTGTACCTAAGAAAGTTCCTCCTTATTATTGGGTCAGCTCTTGGTTTCAAGAATACTCCTGGTTTGATCAAAAGAAAGCAAAGGAACTTACTAAGGCTATAAAAACAAATATAGCCCTATCTAAAAATTAAAAAAATTCGATACTGTAAATTAACGCGATGGGCTAAACCAGCACATCGTGTTGATAACTACTGCATCACGAGGTTATACTATGTGGCAATACATACTAAAGCGGTTGCTTTTGATCTTTCCTACCTTATTAGGTATTGTCACTGTATGTTTTTTATTTACCCAAATTGTTCCCGGCGGACCTGTAGAACAAGCGCTTTCTGAACTAAAGGGACATGCTAAAGGTGAAGTTAGCTCTCAAATGGGTAATATAAAACTGGAAGCTAATAAAATAGAACAAGAACAAATTGAGTATCTTAAAAAACTATACGGTTTTGATAAACCAATTTATATTCAATATTTTGATTGGTTAAAAAGACTTTTTACTTTTAATTTTGGCAATTCCTACTTTCACAATAAAAAAATAACCACTTTAATTATGGAAAAAATGCCGGTCTCCATTTCCTTAGGAGCTTTTGGTTTATTTATCGCCTATATCATATCTATTCCTTTAGGTATTGCCAAAGCCGTTAGGCAAGGTAGCCGTTTCGATGCAACTTCCGGGATTTTTGTTTTGGTTGCTTACTCAATTCCCGGATTTGTTTTAGCGGTTTTTCTTTTAGTATTATTCGGCGGAGGTTCATTTTTTTCTTGGTTTCCCTTGCGAGGATTAACATCAGATAATTTTGAGACATTTAACTGGTATCAAAAAATCTTTGATTATTTATGGCACTTAGTCCTTCCATTAATTGCTTACTCTGCTAATGGTTTTGCTTGGCTAACCCTACTCACCCGCAATCTCTTTTTGGATGAAATCAATAAACAATACGTGATTACAGCTAGAGCCAAGGGTCTTAGTGAAAAAATTATATTATGGAAACATGTATTTCGCAACGCTATGATTTTGGTCATCAGCGGATTTCCAGCAGCCATTATCTTTATGTTTTTTACTGGCAGCTTACTAATTGAAACCGTATTCTCCTTAGACGGATTAGGATTATTGGCTTATGAATCCGTTATGCGTAGGGATTATGCTTTTTTCCTCAGCAACCTTTACATAATGTCTCTTCTTGGATTACTAGCTAAGATTGTATCTGATGTTATGTTAACTCTAATTGATCCTCGAATCACCTTTGAAAAAGCTGTTGGGTGATGTTGTCTATGTGGAATGGAGTAATTGATGTTTAAATTGAAATGGAGCAAAGAATCAAATCGTTATTGGCAAGCTTTTCGCGGTAAACCCTCTGCTTATTACAGTGCAATTATCTTATCAATTTTATTTTTTGTTTCCTTATTTGCCGATTTTTACGCCAACAGCAAACCCATTCTAGCTTACTATGAAGGAAAATTTTATTTTCCCCAAATGGTCGAATATCCTGAGACCACTTTTGGAGGCATCTTTGAAACTGAAGCTGATTATTCGGACCCTTTTATCAAAGAATTATTTGATAAAGAGGGTAACTGGGCCATTTATCCTCCTATCCAATGGGATTATAAGACCATTAATTTTAGTAAAGATCTTCAACATCCTAGTCCACCATCCTCCCTTAATTTATTAGGTACGGATAACCGTGGTCGGGATGTCTTATCTCGGTTAATATATGGTTTTCGTATTTCTTTAATATTTGGAATTATCCTTGCTTTTATTGATGCTTTTATTGGCATTATAATTGGCGCAATTGAAGGTTTCTTTGGAGGAAAGATAGACATAATTTGTCAAAGATTAATTGAAGTATGGGCTTCTATCCCCTTCTTATATGCTTTGATTTTGGTAGCTAGTGTATTTGATCGAAGCATTATTCTTATGGTTATAATTTTATCTCTTTTTGGTTGGATCGCGCCGCAAGCATTAGTGCGTATTGAGTTTTTAAAATCCCGTAATTTAGAGTATGTTAAAGCTGCGCGAGCACTAGGAGTTGGAAATCTATCTATAATGGCTAGACACATTTTACCTAACGCCCTAACCATTGTAGTAACCAGACTACCTTTTAGTATAGCCGGTTCTATGACAGCACTGGTAAGTCTAGATTTTCTAAATCTTGGAGTACCACCTCCCACACCAAGCCTAGGAGAATCACTTAATCAAGGACTAGCAAGCCTGAGCTCATGGTGGATCGGCATTTCAACAATCAGTGTTATATTTTTAGTATTATTACTAGTCACTTTTATTGGTCAGGCTATTTTAGATATTTTTGATCCTAAGAGGCGTTGATGAAAGTTTTGGAAGTTGAAAATTTAAAAACCTGGTTTCATACCAGCGCAGGAATAGCTAAAGCGGTTGATGGTGTTTCTTTTTCCATTGAAGAAGGCTCATGCCTCGGTATAGTAGGAGAGTCAGGTTGTGGAAAATCAGTAACCGCCATGTCCATAATGAGATTACTTAGTCCTCCTCAAGCATTTCATCCTGATGGAAAAATCTTACTTGACGATACGGATGTATTAAAATTAGATGAATCAGATTTACAATCCGTGCGTGGTAACAAGATGGGGATGATTTTTCAAGAGCCAATGACCGCGCTTAACCCGGTATATACTATTGAGGATCAGATTAGGGAGCCGCTCTTAAAACACTTAGGAATAGACAAAGAAGAAGCACATAGTAGAGTAAAAGAGGTGCTAAAAAATATGGGAATGGCCTATCCTGAAGTCATTATGAATAGCTATCCACATCAATTGTCTGGCGGTATGCGTCAAAGAATCGTTATTGCTATTGCTATGACCTGTAAACCTAAACTGCTTATTTGCGACGAACCAACCACCGCTTTAGATGTTACGATCCAGGCTCAGATATTAAATTTAATCAAAGATCTACAACATAAAACGGGGACCTCTATTATTTTAATTACACACGATTTAGGTGTGGTCAATCAAATGAGTGAGCAAGTGATGGTAATGTATTCGGGCAAAGTTGCCGAATATGGTACCCGTAACCAAATCATTAAGGGCCCTAAACATCCATATACTTTTAAACTAATGGAGAGTATCCCTCGCTCTGGTAATAAAAACAAACTATTGCCCGTAATTCCCGGTATGGTAAGGCAGGCTACAGACTTTCCTAAAATTGGATGTAGATTTGCTGAAAGATGTGATTATTGTCATGAACGATGCAAAAAAGAAGACCCTCTAATATATGATGTCGGAGAGGAACAAAAAGTATCATGCTTTATGCTAGAAAAGGAATCATCCTATAAAACCAACCACATTACCCAACCAACGATAGAAGTTTCAAAATCTACGGGTAATAATTTAATCAAGGTAAATAATTTAAAGACTCACTTCCCTATCCGAGCTGGTTTTTTTAAAAAGATAGTTGGTCATGTCCCCGCTGTAGACGATGTTGCAGTGGATATACCAGAAGGAGTTACTTTAGCTGTAGTTGGTGAGTCTGGTTGTGGTAAATCAACTTTAGGGCAAAGCATATTAAGACTAATTCCAGAAGCACAAGGTGGCGTTTATTTTGATGGTAACAATTTATTAGAATTATCTTCCAAGGAAGTAAGAGATACCCGTAAATCACTCCAAATTATTTTTCAGGATCCATATGGATCACTTAACCCGCGTTTAACCATCAGACAAATTATTGGTGAAGGTTTAAAAATACATCATCCTGAGGATACACCAGAGGAAACTCAAAAGAAAATCAACCTGGCTCTAGAAGAAGTGGGGTTACCTGCTAATGTCGCTTATCGCTATCCCCACGAATTCTCAGGCGGACAAAGACAACGTATAGCTATTGCTCGGGCTTTAGTATTAAAACCCAAGTTTATAGTTTTAGACGAAGCCACCAGCGCATTAGATGTTTCGGTTCAAGCTCAGGTTTTAAATTTACTTAGAGAATTACAAATTCGTCACCAACTAACATATCTTTTTATTACTCATGACATAGGAGTTGTATCCTACATTGCCCATCAAATTGCGGTTATGTATTTAGGAAAAGTTGTCGAATATGGTGACACTGAACAAGTTTTATCCTCCCCTCTTCATCCATATACACAGAGTCTGCTCGAGGCTGTTCCTAATATAGATATAGATAAAGGTTTACCGCCTCCATTAACCGGCGATGTACCTTCATTAATAAACAGACCATCAGGATGCCATTTTCATACCCGTTGTCCATTGCGACAAAAAAACAAAGAAGGGGAAACGTGGACTAAAATGTGTGTAAAAGATTATCCCGATGTTTCTCATATTAATAAGAACCAATGGTTCCGTTGTCATGCACCACAATAATCATTGTAACAATAGTTATAGTAACACTAACAATAACAGCCACCACACACATATCGGATTTAGCTTTTTAGCTCCTTCTACCAACCGCGCCAGGATTTTACTTTTAGGCACTATGCCAGGTACAGCATCTTTAAATCAAAATCAATATTATGGTCATCCGCAAAATAAGTTTTGGAAATTTATGGAGCTGATATTTGGTATTTCAAGATCATTACCCTACGCCGAACGAACCAAACAATTAACCCAAAGAGGAATAGTACTATGGGATGTTATCCATCAATGCAGCCGAGAAGGAAGTCTCGATTCGGCCATAAAAGACGATACTATCAAATCTAATAATTTTCCCTATCTCTTCCAACAATATCCTCAATTAAAGGCTATTTTTTTTAACGGACAAAATGCCGCCCGTTATTATAAAAAACTGGTCCTGCCGATAATTAATAAAGCTCATTCCAACCTACCCCAATTTATGCTCCCTTCAACAAGTCCTGCCAATGCTAGGACACCTAGGTATGATCAACTTGAAAAATGGAAAATTATCGTAAAGTACCTATAGCTTCCTATCCAGGGGATATAACGCGTTTACCCTGTACTTTTCCCTTAGTTGCTTTTCAAATTAAATAAAAGTTGATAAAATCTCAATCATAAACAAACGCGATGGGCAAAACCTTCCCACCGTGTAAATATATGAATCCTTTTTTAAGGAGGTGCAATGAGCATTATCCGTAAACGTAAATGGTCAATTATCAAAAAATTTTGGATCATAGTTCCTTTTTTTCTACTAGCTGGATGTATCACAGTAGGAAAACCTTTTCCAATAGCTCCTTTAAAAGGTATTACTCTAAATAATACCAATAAATATGAAATAGCTGAACGTTTTGGAAAGCCTTATAGAATGGGCCTATCTAATGGCAAGCTAACCTGGACTTATATCCACTATCGTTATGAATTATTTGGTGAAACATTTACTAAAGATCTAGTCTTTACCTTTAATCATAAAGATATTATAATTGGATATGATTTTAATACTAGTGACCCTGAAGAAAAGGAGTCATTATCTAAATAGGGCCTATTAACTATTAACTTTAATTTAGAGTAATATTATGAATGCATCTTGGGAACAATTAGAAAAAATATCAATATTTGAAGGTCTTAAGGAATCTGAATTAAATGAGGTTTTTCTATTTCTGGATAAACTGTCTATAAACAAAGGGAATAGTATTGTACGAGAAGGTGAAGAGGGAAATGATGTTTATATAGTAATTTCTGGTTATGCCCAGGTTTTTAAGTCAAAACCTGAGGGGAATATATTTCTTAGTAAATTAGGTCCAAATGATTGTTTTGGAGAAATGGCACTGTTAGAAACTACCACCAGATCAGCCACCGTTGAGGCCCTTGAAGACATGGTATTACTAAGATTACCTCCTTCGGCTCTTCAAAAAATCAAAAACTGGCAAGAATCAACTTACTCCAAAATTATTTTCAATATAGCTAAAATAGTAAGCAGTAGACTTAGAGCTATTGATGAATTATATGCTGAATTTGGATTAGTAAAGGGAATTATTACCAATCTTGAAGCCTCTTAAAACCTCATCTGATAAGAAAAAACAATATGTTAATACCTTAAGTTAAAGTTAACATGATAACCAGAAACCGACCATCACGTTAAGTTATAACTTGTGATGATTAGGGTTTATCGCCCGAAAGTATTACTCCAAGATATTCTCGCAGATTTTATATAATCTGAACATTCATCAGTCTGAGGAGCAAAACCTAAAAACTGACTGTGACAATTTTTCTTATTTCCCGGATTACATCTATAAGCGCAGGAAAAAATAAAAACAACTAACCAAATAAATCTAAATTTTTTCATCATTGTTCCCTTCAAATAAAAGTTGTACAGATGGATTAAGCAAAACCTGTGCCATAAGATAGTTTTTTGGCAATAAAAAATATTATCTAACAATATGGCTAATTTGAAATCTATCAAAACTTTTATTAAGAAAAAATGAAGTAAAAACTTTCTATTTCAAATTCAACACTATGTTGGAATTTAACTCAACATAGTGTTGAATTTTACATGTTGAATTTAACAACTGGAACTTGTTCTTGCATTCAATTAATAGTTAATCTAATAGTGATTAGATAGTAATTATAGTTTTATTTTCAACAGTCAGGGTCGCACAATCTAAATTAACAGGGGATTTTTAATGAATTTCTTTGAACTTATCAAAAACAGACAATCAATTAGATCTTTCCAAGCAAAGCAGATTACCAAAGAGATGTTAGATCAATTATTTAATGCCATTAATCAAGCTCCATCAGCTGGAAATTTACAAGCTTATGAAATCTTTGTAACTGAGGAACAGAGTATTAAACAAGATCTCGCTAAAGCCGCTTGGAACCAAAATTTTATTATAGAGGCACCTATTGTTTTAATATTCTGTATAAACCCTAAAAGGTCAAGTAGTAGTTATGGAATACGTGGTGAAGAGCTATATTGTGTTCAAGATGCTGCTATTGCCACCACACATGCAATGTTAGCTGCTACCGCTCTAGGTTTAGCTAGCTGTTGGGTAGGAGCATTTAATGACGAGCGAGTCTCAAAAGTACTTAACTTGCCAAAGGAACTCAAACCAACCGCTATATTACCAATCGGGTACGCTAATGAAAAACCTTCTGCCACCGGTAGAAGAAAATTAACCGATTTGATTAAATATTGTGACTAACACAACAAGGATAACTCACCATTCGCATTAATAATAGACTTATAACCTTAGATAAGTTATATGCTGGATTTAGGAGTTAAAAGAGCTGTGAATATACCAGATTTAGATATAAGCAAATATGACCTGAATCGTTTAATTGATGCTAAATTTGATACCCCTATTCCTAGCTCCTACACTGGGAACATCTATTGCTGGGATATTGACCAGACCTATCTGGATACCAAGTTTGAACATTTTCATGATCTTCTCAAAATACCCCTCGAAAAAGCTCATGATAAAAAGAACATGCCCGGAGCGGTTTCTCTTTTACAAGCTCTTTACAATGGCACCCAAAACCAAGACAATCAACCTAGTCCAATATTTTTCATTTCAGCATCACCACCTCAATTAAGGGATGTCATTACTGAAAAAATGCGACTGGATAAAGTAAATTATGCCGGTACCATTTTAAAGAATCAGATTTACAATATAAAAAAGGGTAAATTTGGTAAACTAACCAAACAATTGGGTTACAAGCTATCAGCTATTTTGCAAAATAAAATTACCTATGATTATTATAACGCTAAAGAAATTTTCTTTGGAGATAGTTCCGAAAACGACACTATAGTCTATTCTTTATATAATGATATTATTTCAGGAGATCTTACAGCAAATGCCTTGGGCTATATTCTTGAAAGGGAGGAGCTCCTTCCTACTGAGGTATCTTATATTAAATATCTAACCTCACAAATTATAAATAAGAAAAGAAATACAGTTGAACATTTTTATATATTACTTGTAAAAAATCATTCAAACGATGAAATAGCCAGAATGCAAAGGTTTAAAAAATGTATTCCCATCTTTAATTACTTTGAAGCAGCTCTACATTGCTACCAACACAAAAGAATCACCCTAGAAGCTGTTATTAATATAGGTAAGGACCTGCTTACTAATTATAATCTAACCAAATCCGATCTAACCAAATCACTTGGTAGAATGATATCCAACCATACTTTAAAAAAACTTATTATTTATAAAATCAAAGATACTTTACTTCATAATGATCTTATTGATTCCGAATATTTTACCAATCATAAATTCTATTGGTGGGATTTCTTTACTGATTTCTACCATCAATTAAAAATCAAATACCAACATGCAACATCGAGTAATCCCTACCTTTTATAAATAAAACCAATCCAGATAGCTCTGAAATCACATTCAAATCATATTTAAGAAACTATCCGGTTAAAGATATATCAGATCCCAGCTACCCATGCTCCAAAGAATACAGCTTTGAAAGCTTTAGTTTCAGTTCACCGGAAGGAAGATTAGGAATTTATTTGAAGATTTGTGGTTCTCTTCTTTCAATTGGTGGAATAAATGTACTAGTAGCCAAGTATGTTATCATCGATAAACAGAAAGGCACCTATACCTTTAAAGGACATCAAGACATTACATATCAACTAACACATCATAATGACAATGATACTATAACGGTTAACGTAGAGGATGATATCCAGTATTTTCTTCATTTTGGAAGTCTGGCTCAAACAAGTGAAGAAAAAGTTTTTATGGAAATAACTGAAAACGGCCAAACTACTCGTCTACCTTTGCAATGATCATTCCCTTGGAATGCTATCACGTTAAACGAATATAAATAATTTAACTTGCCATGAGAATGGGATTCAAGCTACTTGATCTAGATCCACAATTATGTTACTAGTTCATTAACTTTTTATCATCAACAGATAAGCGGGTGTAATATGTCTAGATTGCCGGTTTTTATAACTCAAATCATATTCTTATTATTAATTTCAGCAAACCCATCTCTCTTCTCACAAAGTGTTTGTTTTCCAAACAATTGTAAGACTGGCATTAGCAGCATTAATGATTTCTTTCAACTATCTAACCAAATCCAGAGTGGAACACGATCCTATCAGATTGTTAAAATCTTGTACCAAAGACCGGTAAATAGTTCCGAACAATTATACTTTATTAATACACAAAAATTCAGCTATCACTTTGATTTTGCGATGACAGTATTAAAAACCAGGTATTCAATATTTGATTTTAATAGAATTTATGAAATGGAGTCATCACAAAGGCCCTTCAATATGGGGTCTGTTTTATATCTACCCGCCAAAAATGATGCCACGGCTAAATTTATTTTAGAAATGTGGAGTGGAGACACTTTATCTATAGAATATTTAGAAAAATTTTACCAAATACTCAGGAAAAAGCTGCCTCAAGATACCGTACTATATTATCACCCCTTAAGCTTTGCTCAAGAACAACGAGTGACAGGCAACCTATTATCCCCTATCAAAGTTATCACTACCGCACAATTATATGAAGGAGAAGACTTTCAATCACTTAATACCGGAGTTGCCTATGGTGAAGTAAAATTTATAGATAGTGATAATCTTGATAATAATACCTGTCTCGATCAAACCCACATAGCGGTATTTGACAAAGTTCCCAATGATATAGGTCTAATTGGTGGAGTTATTACTGAAGAATTTCAAACTCCACTATCTCATATCAATGTAAAAAGTATGAATCGTGGCACCATAAATATGGGATTGAAAAACGCGTTAGAAAAATTAAAAAAGTACGAATCTAAGACCATTAAATTGGAGGTTGGACCAAAGGGTTATGTGATTACTGAACTTGATCCCGCCCAGTCATCAATGTTAATCAAAAGTTTTTGGGAAAGTAAAAAACCAAGGTTCAAACTCAACCCTCAATTTGATATTAAACCAGCACATGGTAATCAATTTTTCAGGTTCTCTGATATGTTCGCAACCTTACCATATAGTTCAGAACATAAAAATATGGTCCGAACAATTGGAGCTAAAGCCACCAACTTGGGATTACTTACCAATATCATGAGCCATCAACTCTTACAAAGACTTAAGTTCAAATCGCCAAATGGTTATGCGGTTCCTTTTTACTTTTATGATTTATTTATGCAATATAATCAAACCGGTATAGATCCCACAGATAGAACACTTCTTACAACACCCGAAACGGTTATTAGGAGAATTTATCAAGAATATCAAACCAACACAACTGACGGAGAATCTATTTGTCAAACTAAACCTTATTTAGAAAGGATTAGAAACGTTATTTTATCCGCTACAGTACCTCCAGCAATATTGCGACTATTCAAACTGTATATTATCGATGATCCTAATTCTCCAATCCATCAAGAAAAAGTTGCTCGAATTCGCCTGCGTAGTAGTACCAATTCAGAAGATATGGACGGTTTTACTGGAGCGGGACTATACAATTCAGAAGGAATATCCTTGTATGGAAGACAAAATGGTATTTTTAGAAGAAATCGAAAACGTACTTGGTCAGATATCAGACAAAGACTACTAAACACTATACCCATTGTTTATTCAAGCGCTTGGAACGATAGAGCCTATGAAGAAAGAGAATGGTATGGTCTAAAAGGATATCGACATTTTGATATTAAAGTAGGGATCGCAGTTCATAAAGCCTTTCCTCTTACTGATATGGAAGGATCAGTTGGTGAAGTCGCGAATGGAGTAGCTATTACCGAAAATATCTCCGATCCCAGCAAGCTGGGCCAAATTTACATCAACGCTCAACATTTTAATTTAGCCGTAACTAATCCTCCTAATGATGATGATTTAATCCAGGTAGGAGCAGATCCTAGTCAACCTTATTCTACTGAAGTCTCTTTGGTTAATACTTTTCTATCTAATGATCGTGAAAATAGTTTACCTACCGCCTGGCGCAAATGGAGCTACTCTTACCTTTCACGCACTTCGATTATGAAAGGATCACAAGTATTACATGATGACTTAAACAACACTACCTCCTTAGAGGTTATGGAATTGAGGCGATTAGCTAAAGCTTTAACATTCATGCGGGACATATTTGCTAATGTTTATCGTAAAGATCCCCGTAATTTTGCAATTGATGTCGAATGGAAAGTATATGGTCCTGATCGAACATTCTGGATCAAGCAATTTAGGCCTTTTAGTAAGCAAGCCCCAGCTTCTATAGCTTCCAGCAACAGAACTGATGATACAGCAGCAGCCAGCTTTGCCGCTGCTAGTGATGAAAGAACTAGTCACAAAGCAGTTGAAGATGAGCCAACACATATAGCTCCTCCGGCACCGTTTGAACAATCAAATGGGTTTAAAAAAGCTGAATAATCCAACAGTCTCAACTCAATATTCGCATTGTTAATCATGATGATTAGTAGAACCTTAGATTTAAATAAGCTATTGAAAAAAGAACATATTTGAACAACTCTATATTGTTTCCTTTGATGAATCGATCCAATCTATTGGTCAGATAAATTGTTTGCATTGGAATGAATTTCTTAATAAATTATGGGCAGGCAGGTAATATTTTTTGATTTAACTCACAAAGTCAGCTTTTACTTAGTTGCAATCTACATTTTTGGCAAACTAAAAGGCTTATAGCACCTATCTTTATATGTTATACTAGGATCTACTCTTTTTTCCGTGTCGAAAGACTAAACCTATTGATATCATTGAAAATGTGTTAA
>CAZJDM010000109.1:0-15355 GCA_964544765.1 uncultured bacterium | reverse complement strand
CTTGATAACCAAGGGTTAAAAATTTACCCATGCTAAATTATTGGATTGCGCCCCTTGTTCCATTTGGTGACTGGAAAAAATAATTGTTTTTCCTTTTGATCTTAATTCTAGTATGACATCTATTAATAACTCCATACCCACCGGATCTAAACCCGAAAAAGGTTCATCTAAAATAAGTAAAGTTGGATCATGTAAAATAGTTCCAATAAACTGAATTTTTTGCGACATCCCTTTTGATAACTCTTCACAGTTCTTATCTAGTGTTGCTAGCATTTCAAATCTATTTAACCAATAGCTGACCTTATCAAGAACGGTATTTTTATCAGCTCCTTTTAAACAAGCAAAGAAAGTCAAGATATCCTTAACTTTCATTTTTTTATAAAGTCCCCGCTCTTCTGGTAAGTAACCACAGTTTTCATTAGCAAATAAAGAAATTGGTTCATCCCTAATTAAAATAGAGCCTTTATCAGGCCAAATGATATTCATAATTAGGCGTATAATAGTACTCTTGCCAGCTCCATTAGGGCCAACTAAACCAAAAATTTCACCTGCAGGAATTTGTATGTTAACATCATCTAGGGCCTGCAAAGAGCCGTAATTTTTACTAACATTATTGACAGATAGATATACCATAGGGTTTCATTTCACCATTTATCTAATCTATCTTTTGATCATTTGATTGAATTGATCTTGAGTGACTTTAAATTGCTCAGCCTCTTTGCCAATTCGTAGTATTTCTAGTTTTTCAATTTTATCTCCCTGTCGGATGGCGTTAACTACATCTTGACCAGTAACAACACATCCAAAAACGGAATGTTTGTTATCGAGCCAGGATGTTTCAACATGGGTGATGAAAAATTGACTGCCATTGGTATTAGGACCGGCATTAGCCATAGATAGAATTCCAGGTTTATCATGTTTTAATGAGGAATCGAATTCATCAGGAAAATTGTAGCCTGGTCCGCCCATTCCAGAGCCTTCTGGACAACCACCTTGAATCATAAAATTATCAATAACTCGATGAAAGGTTAAGTCATCATAATATCTGGTATTTTCCCCGCGGGATGAGGAAAGAATGCCTTCAGCTAATCCTACAAAGTTGGTGACTGTCATAGGTACTTTATCGTAGTGAAGTTGGCAGGTGATGGTACCTTTGTTTGTTTTAAATTCTGCATATAAACCGTCTTTTAGTTCCATTATAAAATTCCTTTCGCTGATTTAATAACTTGCTTTATATAGCAGTTGTGTTCGTACATTGCAATGCATTAAAGTGCATTAAAATGGTACGTTATTATGATTCAATGAAATTTCTCCTTTCTATTTTAGGTGTTTTCATCTAGAATTTTGTTTCAGTGCACAATTTAATCAAGGAGGATTAAGATGAAGCTAAGGATTGCTCATGGTGTTTTGATTTCTTTATTTCTATCTGTGAATTTGTTATTTAGTTTTAGTTCAATTTGGGCCATGGAAGATAATCAAATGTTAATTTATAGTACTGAAGAACAAAATTATGTTTCTTTGGAAAATCTTATCTCAGCTCTAGCAACTCAGGATATAGTTATCCTGGGCGAAGAACATACTAACCCTTTTCAACATGAAAACCAAAAAGTAATTCTACAAGAATTATTGCCACTGAGATCGGTATCAGTTGGCCTGGAATTTATTGATTGGACACGTCAGGATATCTTTGATTTGTATCAAGAGGACCAAGTAGATGAAACAACCTTTCTAGAAACTATAAATTGGGGTAGTATTCCTTTTTCCTTTTATCGTCCATTGATTCAATTGGCCGTTTCTTCTGGTGGACATGCTTACGGTATTAATGTTCCTCGTTGGGTAACTAAAGAAGTCGTCAAAGTAGGATGGGATAAACTTAGTGATGAAGCTAGATCATTGATACCAGAGGACTTTGTAACTGGTAATGATCAGTATTTTGAGCGTTTTAGGAAAATTATGCAGGTGGCTCACCCTGTACCCGAACATATTCTACAAAGAATGTTTATAGCTCAATCTGTTTGGGATGACACTATGGCTTATCAAACAACTCTTCAGGTAGATAATGATCTCCATAATCTTTTTATGGTTATAGTGGGTAATTTTCATGTGGAGTATAAATTGGGCTTACCAGATCGGATAAGAGAGCGTTCGCCTGAGGATAGTAAAGTAACTGTGATAGCTCAGGTATCACTTGAGCATCAAACAAAAGAAGAAGCCTTGCCTTATATTCAAGAAGATCCTGACTATGGTTATTTAGGTGACTATATATTATTCACTGCTCCTACACCGGAAGAAGAGTTGTAGAGGCAGAAGGCTTGAAAAGTTTTTGTTCAGTGTTAGTTCGAATCTGACCATAAGTATTTCTTAAAAATTCAAGTTAATATCTTTTTAGATAAATGACTCTATAAGCTATATAAGGCGAAATAAGGAACCCAGTGATCATAACTTTTATGTCCTTGAAATTGAATTAACTGTCTTAATCCTTGACGTCTAGCCTGGTGATAAAGCTTTTGCAGCTTTATTAAATTACCTTCATATTCCGGTTCGGAGCTGAATTGATTAATTAAACTTTTTAAAACCCAGGCATAGTTCCAAGATAGACCCAAATTATGGGGTCTATCAATCATATTGCTAGAGTTTGAAATAAAAATAATAGAATGTTGAAAGTTGCTAGCTAGTTTATCTATATCAATTACTGATTTCAATTCATTGGCAGAGTATAAACGAGTTAATAGATCTATATAATTCCAGTAGGCTGAGAAAAAATTAATGGCACCATGCTCAAACTCTTCATTATATTCTAAACTTAAAGGTAGAAAATTTTTCAAAAAATCAACTAACTGACGGCGTTTCTCATTAATTCCACGATATTGATAAAAATCTAATAATTGAATGGATGCAAAAGAGAGGCTTTGATAGTTGTTAGTAGATGTAAGACGGTCAATAGTATCAGCGTTTGCTGAATCATTAAATGTTTTTTCTCCTCGTATGAAATTTGGTTGAGCTAATACATTGATAAGAGAGCATTCCAATTTTATCAATCCATTCTTTCTTTTGAGAAAAATCTAACCATTTAGAGGAGTCACTTCCAAGTACAATATGGAGATTAAAAACCCAACAAGTAAAAAGAAATATTTTAATCCATCTCAGCTTCATATCTAGTTACTCCAGGATATACGTTTTAACATTTGCATCATAAATTTTTGATCCTGAGTAAGAATATCAGCAGTTGAAGCAGTTGTGTTTCTGAACGAAGGTATTAAAGAGCTTTTATCATATTCACCTTTATTAATTTGGTAAAGAGGGGGGACAGCTCCTGCAGGAAAGTATAGGTAAGATATTTTTCGAGTTCCATAATAGAATGCCTGCTCGCTTGATTCAAAGGCTACTGTGGTGAATGCTGGTAGCTCAACTTCTTCAAATTCTACTGGGTAACGTAGAGTTGCCTCAGAAAGTTTATCATTTCTAAAAATGATGGGAAAAAACTGACAAAACACCATACCTTGATATCGTTGCGGAACAACCGGTATAACTTCGTAGGAATTATTATTAAAATAAAACAAAGTACCAACACTTACTTCAAATTCCATAAAAGATATTTGAGGTAGGTCAAATGACCTTAGCTCTCCAATATTTTCAAATAAGTTATCTGTAGCCTCAATAAACCTTTCAAAGTCACCTACTAAATCACGCTCTGAAGGAGGGCCTGAAGCTTGCTGCCCAGCGGTCACCAAATATTCTTTATTAAAGAGGAATAGATCATAATCCGACATTACATGATCAGTTCGTTGTTGTTGAGGTGTCTGATTTTCAGGACCAGGTGGTTGTGGTAGCTGTCGCATTATCATTTGAATAAGACCATCATGCCCCATCATAATAAAGATTGGTTGTATATCATTAAAAGCTACCACAGATCCTATGGGAATAGTATTGTCTTGCCAAATAAAATTTTCCTTTAAAATGCCTCCGGCCAATTTTCCATTAGGATCAAAAAAGATTAATCCTCCCTTTAATAAAAAAGATTCTTTAGAAAGCCCCAACTTGTCAACTAAGGATGAAATCACTAAATTAGACACCTGATCTCTATCGTCAGCAACAGGAAAATGAGACATTGCTAGGGCCATTTTTTTTCGCCCATTAGAGTGAAAGGTTAGTGGGAAAAGATTGGAATCAGCTCTACTAAAATTAGGTTCAATAACAGCTATAATTTCTCTATCAACCGGGTCAGGATAAAACTCAACAACTCCACTAAATTTCTCATTATTATATTTTATATCTTGTTTCGAAGAGGAAAGAGATACCATCCATCCGTTATAATCATAATTAATAACAGCATCAATGGGAATTTCATATCCACTTTTTGTTTTACAATCCTCTGCCAATTGCCCTTTTTGAACTCTGATAGAATGTATTTTTTGATCATTCTTTTCTTCAAAATCAATAAATTTAATTCCTAAGCCTGCATCAAAAACACAACCATTACTTTTTACCATATGAGGTTCAATTGTTTTGATAGCAATTAAGTGATTCTTAGGGTACTCAACTCTAACCTTGCTGTTTACTGACCAAAGCTGACCATAAAAATTGGCCTCCTTTGTCAAAAAACCAACAACTTGATCACCCTTCATTTCAAAGTGGTTTAGTGCTATGGATTGAGGGCCAATGACAACCTCATGAGTAGTTCCTATTTTTAACCTAGCAAATGACTCAAGTAGAGGATCAAATTCAAAACAACTTTTATGAGGCAAAGCTTTTTGACCATTAACTGATTTAGGCAGTGTTTTTAAATATTTTTCATTTAGCCCAGAATAATTCCACATTTCATGAACACACCCAGCAATTAACCGACCCTTTCTATCAAATTTAATGGGATCTCTAGCTTTTAGTTTTATAGAACCATCTAAAAATGGTTGATCAACCGCATCTTGGTAGGTAACTGAGTGAAGGCCTCCATCTTCAAAAATCTTAAATCTGGATCCTAAAGCAATTCTTTTACCTTTATATGTTTTAGCTTCTTGTATTTTGATGCTTATAACGGCACCATGAGGAGTTTTCATAGAAGATATTGAACTATATCCAGTAATAAGGGATGATAAACGGCTTATCTTAGATTTAAATAATACATGAATATTATCAAAGTCGTTGGTGCCAATTATTCTTTTAATTATTTGTGACAAGAAAGTATGACCATTAGAACTTGTAAATGTAGACACCACATCGATGCTCATATACAAAGGGTCATCAAAATCTAGAGCTTTAGTATTAAGTATTTTGTAGGCATAACTAAAAGAAGAGCAACCATTTAAAACAAATATTTGGTAACCCCCATTTTTATAGCTAGTAGGGGTATAAAAGGTATTATCATTAGCTTGACTATACCCACTATGTCCATCATAAATAATAACCTGATAATTATTTCTAGCTTGCTGTAATAAAGTGTTTGCACTAGCTGGATGAAGATTTTCAGCAACCACTAAACGTACTTCAAAAACTAACTTTTGATCATTAAAAGTTTTACTTAAAGATAAGTCAGCAAAATCACCTAAAGCCTGCGCATCAGTACGATGAGATTTTTGACCAACTGATAGTTCATAACCATTATTTAATAAACGATAGGCCATGCTTTTAGCGGCACTTAAAGCTTAATTGCTTCTTAGTTTATTAACATAATAAAAAATACTGACTCTTTTAGGATTTTCTGAGGTTCCTCCTGCAAACAATCTATGGTACTCAGGGTAAGAAGTTGATCTAGGTCTTTCTTTCTTTTGGATAACTTTTATATTGGTTTTCTCCACCTTACAATCGACCTGAAAAGGACTCCAATAGTAATAGTAATTATAAGGAGATAGGGTAAAAAAATCAGGTTTATAACATGCATGAGAAGTCAGCTTAGGCATACTAGTTTCTTCTAATAATTCTTGAAGCGCAGAGACTAGCTGTGTAAAAGGCTCATTACCCATACTAGCAATATCTGTTTTTCCTTGAATAGCCTTAATGTTAGTTGATACTGTATCATAGTAAGGAGTAACCAAATTTAAAGGCACAGGTATTTCTGTTTTCAAAGGCAGCTTATTTGACTTAAAGCTATAATCAGACCTAGAATTAATTACCTTGGGTAAGACCAACATTCATGAAGTTTAAAGACTTAAGTCCCTTAACCACCGGTCAATCACTTCCTATTAATGACTGGACATCTGATATGTTACTGTCTTTTTGTCCTACAATAATAGGGGGTTACAATACTCGCTGGCAGGTCATTGAGCCGCAGCTGTTTTCCCTAGCTCAGCAAATTATGCCAAACCTATCAGAAAACCCTGCATTAAGTGGTTGGAATGGTCAACTAGGTCATTTTAAAAAGAACAAAAGACTAAGACAAGCTATTAAAAAGACTTTCTTAAATTACTGTGTCCAAAACAGCGATCAATGCACATCCATTTTAAAGTCTTTATATAAAAGAATATTTGAAAACAAAACTCATCAAGACCTTAACCAACTATCCCCCCTTGATAAACTTAATTTAATAGCTGGTAGTAACCTAGAAGTAAAAGAAGAGATCCAAAGGATTATCAATAATTCTAGTTCTAAACTGTTAAGTTTAAGTCATTCTATAGAATGGTGGGAAGGAAGTTGTCATTTAACACCTTATGTTATTGCTTCATTCCCCTACAAGCCAAAGGAACTTTTCGTTCAAGGAATTGTATTCTATCCAGAAGATTTTAATGCTTTGCTACACTTGCTTTGGGAAAGAATAAGTCATAAAAGATGGTCTAGCTTTAATAGTATATTTGGCAGAACAAGCAATCAACAAGATATTAACCCAGCAATCTTATGGTTAGTTTTAACCAATACTATGGGACTTTATTTTCAGCAATATGGAGTAATAGCTGACATTGCTAAAGGACCTATAATTTTAAATCATTATATTCAGTCTTACCTTATTAAAAAATTAGAACCCATCACTAAAGAGAAAACCATTAGGTTATATGAAAAAGCAAATAATCAGAATCCAGACCCTTTTCGACAAATTAACTTTTTAGCAGATTCTTTTTATCAATTTGAAATCCAATTAGTAATGTCATATGTTGAAACCATGATCTATCAAGGAGTAATTGAACTACACCAAGGAGAGCTTCTAGATGGGAAATGGCTATCAACTAACAATATCGATTTTATTTGGGTTTTTAATAAAAATTTAATTGATATACCTAACCTCATAAAATTCGACCCACTAAGTAAATTTATCCACGAATTATATCTGCAAGCCATTTAATTACTTCTTACCATAATTAATATCTTCTGATATAAACTCGGAAATTAATCGATAAGAAAAGTACCTACGTCCTTTACAAGCGTGCTCGCTATCCCAGTATTTCTTTTGTGTTCCATTTTTATAAACAAGAGTTATGCTTATTTCGGGGGTTTCGATTCTCCCGCAGCCGCCGTCCAATTTAGCTTCACTATAAGTCATTTTTCTAAATAACTTGAGTATTAGGAGTTGTTTGGCAGAAAGATCTGTTAAGTTAAATACTTTATTATGATAATCTTTCCCATCTTCTAGACGCCTAGTTCCTGTTGTGTTGAGAATTATGTAATCTATATCAGAACTATATCTGGTAAGGTCAAGAACTTTCCTGCTTGACCCCGGTTGTTGAGCTGAAACGAGTCGAAACTTACCATTTGGATGAGTTGGTGGGTAAGAAACATATAAAAGAAAATTATCATTTAATCTAAATTTTATTGATCCACCGGTTGAACTTTTATCTTCAACCTTCCTGGCCTTTACTTCGATTGTTTTAAATTGAAAGTTCCTACAGTGCTCTCTTTGCTTGGTGGGGCAAAAGTGTTCATATTTAATTAAATCTATAATTTTCTTTTTGATCTTTTTTTTATCTATTGTATATTTTAATGCTACTTGAAAATAATCTTCATAATAATCGCTGATCAGCCCTTCTGGAGGTATTACATAGTCGGATTTTTTGCTTCCTCCTCCAGTGGGAGTTAGATTTGCACTTACATGTTTGGGTTTTTTAGTTGGTACAATATTAGCAGGATCTGTACGACATATAAGGAAACTTAAATTTTCGACGTTGCGAAGAAATATTTTTTTAATAGGAGGGCAGTTAAGATCATCCGGACGCGTGTTTGCCAACAGTTGAGAGCCATCATAAAATACATCAATTTCTAAGGTGTGTTCCATATTTTTGGGTAGTTTGATTTTCCAGATACTGTCCGTTCGAGAAAATGGATGTTCTATTCTTCCGTGGACAGAGGTTGTGGTTATAACAGCACTTGCTACTCTAAATTTACCCACTTTAGTTATAGGATTAATTTTAACTAGCGAGAAATCGGAATAATATGTCCCAGAATAAGGGTCCGTAGTCTTACAACTTGTTTGATAAATAATTAGGGTAAATAATAGGGTGAATAGTAGAGCATATAGTAGAGTATATAGTGGAGCACAGTATTTTGCTAAGGAAATACTTTGGTTGCGCATCGCAGCTCCTTCTGATTTACTGATGCTTGGACTGTGCGATCAGAATATTTTAATTTAGAGTATTTAAATAAAGTATTTTATTTATATTTAAAACTATATATTTCGAATTATATCATATTGATTATTTAGTGCGACCACAACTGTGGAAAAAAGTACTATGCACTGTGAACTTAAGAGCGTTGTAAACTTAAGAGCGCTGTAAATTCAAGTCAGCTGGAAAATTAATTACATAAGGATGTGCTGACACCACTCATAGTGGCATGGCTGCAATAAGCTTCCTTTAGTCTTTCGTATTGGATATCTTCATTGGTAGTACTAAAATAGTTACTACAATAAAAATAGTTCTCCATTCCATGTTCGGTAACAGCCGATTTTTGGCAGGCTTCTAAGTCCTGATCATGACTGTTAATACAATTGGTTCCATACAGGGTAAATGATAATGTTTTAGCTTTTCGGTTTGTTGAGGAGATACTATCATTAGGAACTGGCTCAAAACGCATCTTCATCATAAATACCATTCTTGCATAAGGAGAACCGCCAATTACCGCAGGGATATCCATTTGAAACTTATGTTCATATACTCTATTATTTTCCTGTATATTGGTGTTTGTAATAGTAATGGGAGATACTAAGTTAATATCAGGGCTTCCTCGAACAAATGATTTACATGTCTGAGAAAGCAGCTCTTGACCATGATATTCCCTAATGGGATTATATCTTCGATTGGGATGTAAACTTTCATGAATCTCTAGATAGATCGTTGAAAAATATTCATAGTCAGCTGACCCTTCTGACATATCATAATCTTGAAGAATTAGCTTTATGGGTTTCACTTGTATTTGAAAACTGGTTGAAGCTTGGTTTTCAGCTTCATCTTTAGCGGTGATAGTGATGTTGTAGGTGCCCACTTGATTATCATATTGTCCCATGGTATTAACAAAACCTGGGCGCCATATAAATAGATTCCCTCTAAGGGTTGGCCGATCTGTATGAGGAGTAATGGTGTATTCCATCGTAATACTTCCTTTGCCTCCTTCGGTAAAAACTTCAAACTCTAAAGTTTCCGAAAGACTGGACATGGTCTCTCCGGTATTGACTGCTTTATCTTCAATATTAGAAATACTGAGTGGTGCAACTGGCTCAGGTGGAGCAGTGCCAGTGTTCTCTTCAGAATTTATGACTTGAGGAGGTTGATCGTCTGTAATTTTCACTGGGGTAACGGCTGTTTTAAAATCTTCAGCTTTAGCGTAAATGAAAAGTTGATTGTTATCAGATGATTCTCTGATATAAAATTCACCAGTATTGGATGAAGGCAATATGGTTAAAGAAGTAATTTCAGTGCTACAAGAAGGATCGCTATAAAATGATGTTTGTTGATTACTTTCAAGGTTTACACTTACACCTACATCTGCATCTTCATCTGCATCTACATCTACAGATGAAGCCTTTGACCCGGATGAATTAGTTTTTGTAGAGTTTTTAATTATGAGCTTAACTTGATATGCTTCAGAACAAAAATTGCGTTTTAGTTCTGCTTGACCCGTTATTTCTAAGATTTTTTCAATTTTATTATCTGGAATTATTTTTAGTTGGGTTTTTTCCTGTGATGAACTTTTAAAATCTACTGGATTGCAGTTGTATGTATTTGTAAGTAGAATGATCATAATTAAAACATAAAATATTTTCATTATGTAATCCATTATGTAACCTCTGTATGTCATGAATATTGATGAAAAAATATAGTATAGTTGTTAATCCATTTAACTCAAATAGCTCAGTATATCTTATCGGAACAAAGAAATATTTACTTTAATAGTACTGTAAACAGGCTGATTTTACTTAATAAATCACGATATTTTTTTTGGTATATTTATTAAAGGAGACATTTTACCTTCAAAACAACAATATTTTTTACGAGAGTAAGAATTGTTTACCTTAAATAGCTTTTTGAATTTGTTTCATTCTTACTTTATTTTCTTGATCGCGAATTTGTAACTTAACTTGTGGAGGGTTGACTTCCCAGTTGATTATAATCATACCAAAATTTAGGTCGGCAAATAACTTACCTCGGTAATATAAATTTGCCAAAATTTTGGCATTACCATCAATTACGTGGGTCATTCCACTAGAAGTGATGTCATAAATGGGTGGTCTGGTACCACGTGCCCTTTCAATGGTTCCAAAATGTTTGTCACCGGATACAAGTATAACACCTTTAGCTTTGGACTTTTTGATTAATTTAAAAAGGCGTCTTTTTTCTTGAGGAAAATTGTGCCATTGTTCACCAATAAAGCTTTGATATACTGTCACTTGGATACTTGATACAATAATATTTATTTTAGCGGTAGAAGAATTTAATTCATTTTCGAACCATTCCCATTGTTCTTCTCCTAAAATGGTTGCTGTAAAACCTGGCTTTTCCCTATGATATCTGGTATCTAAAAGAATAATTTTTACCATTTTTTCAGGGGGACCAAAGGTATAACTAGTGTAAACACCCTCTTGGTTTCTTCTGATAGTATCTTTGGGTTCATCTAAAAAATCTAAAAGTACTTGTTGACTCTCAGCTTTCATTGAGTATTCTTTACCACCATCGTTTAATCCATAGTCATGATCATCCCACACACCGATAACAGGCATGGCTTCTAAAAATTCTTGATACATAGGGTAATTTTTTAGGCGATTATATTTATTTCGTAATGCCGTCATATCAGTGGTATCGGCATAAACTATATCACCTGTCCATATCCAGAGATCTGGTTCTGCTTGTATAATTGTTTCCCATAGCGGCATAGGTAGGTGGCTCTTATTACATGATCCAAAGGCTATGCGGCTGATAGGTTGTGAAAGGTCCGAAGGAGGAGCAGACATTAAAGGAATTGAGCTAAATAATGATAATAATAAGAATGATAAAAATAAAAATAAAAAAGAGAAAGAAAAAGAAAAAGAAACAGAAACAATATTAATTGAGAATAAGCTGACCTTCAAATGCTTGCGATTGTACACATTTCCCTCCATGGAAAAATTTATAAGGATGATAAAAAACTGAATTGCTAAATTGTTACATTAAATTAGAGAGAAGTATAGCCTAGATTGCATAATTTACAAAAATGTGAGTGCTTATGATTAGCTTTTGCTGAACCAGGCTTTCAGCAACTGCTAACCAGGCTTTGCAAGAACTTGTTAAAGGTGATACTATGGAGTAGTTTAAGGACTACTTAGGTTTCAACGGTTGGTATAGAGTAGTTTGTGGTTTATAAATTCAAATTGCTTTGGAGTTGTAAATGAGCTTTTCAACTTTAGTATATATTGGTCCAGAACTAGCTAGTTATGGCTTTGGGAATAATCACCCTTTTGGACCGCATCGGATGGGCGTGTTTTGGGAAGAAGCAAAACGTCAGGGACTTGCTGATCAGGTAGAAGTATTTAAACCTGTTTTAGCCAAACAAGAAATGATTGAATTATTTCACTCCAAAGATTATGTCAATTTAGTTAAAAATCGCTCTTTAACCGGTGAGGGATATCTGGATGGTGGTGATACCCCAGCTTTCTTAGGTGTATTTGAAGCTGCTTCATATGTGGTTGGATCGGTTGTAGATGCTTTGAAACAAATTATGGATGGTAATTTTAGTAGAGCCTTCGTTCCTATAGCTGGCTTACATCACGCTAGAACCGATCAAGCGGGGGGATTTTGTGTGTTTAATGATGTGGGTGTAGCAGTTCATATGTTGCGTAAAAAATATAATCTTAAGCGTATAGCTTATGTAGATATAGATGCTCATCATGGAGACGGTGTTTTTTATCCTTTTGAATCTGATCCAGATCTTATTTTTGCTGATTTACATCAGGATGGTAATACTCTTTATCCTGGGACCGGCCACGCTTTTGAAAAGGGTAAGGGTCCTGCCAAAGGGTATAAACTCAACATACCTTTACCACCAGGTGCTGATGATGAATACTTCTGGCAGGTATGGCCGGCAGTAGAACAATTTTTACGAACACTACAACCTGAATTTATAATCTTACAATGTGGAGCTGATTCCATTATTGGGGATCCTATTGCCAATCTTAATTTATCGGCTCAAGTTCACTATAAGGTTGCGGGGAAATTGACCAGCCTTGCTGAAGAATTAGGTCATGATCGTATTATGGGCCTAGGAGGAGGAGGGTATGATCCGCATAATATAGCCCAAGGATGGTGTTCTGTACTTCGTGCCTTAATTGAAACATCTAAATAATGTTGACTGCAGGCTTTACCTACGGTGTAAAAGAATTATATCACTAAAGAATCATCCTACTACGGTATTAAACCTGAACTTTTCACCGATGGATAAACTAAGACGATCTTTAGGGTTTAGTTGGTCAACACCAGCTGGAGTTCCTGTTGATATTACATCTCCAGGAAATAGGGTGAAGTGTCGAGAAATGTGGCTAATCAAGTCGTGTATTTTATATATCATATTATTAGTATTGCTTTGTTGTCGTATATGGCCATTAACGGTTAGACTAAATTCGATATTTTTTATATCGGGTAATTCTGACTTACGTATAAAGGGAGCAAGAGGATAAGAGTTATCAAAGGCCTTACAGAGTTCCCAGGGACGACCCATTTTTTGTAGTTTAACTTGTACATCACGTAAGGTCATATCTAATCCAACGGTATATCCTAAAATGGCTGATTCAGTTTTCTTTGGATCGACTTCTTTTAGTTGTTCTCCAATTAAGACTGCTACCTCGATTTCATGATGACAGATTTTACCGTATGTAGGAAGTATAATAGGCTGATCGATTGGTACTATAGCGGTGGATGGTTTCATAAATAAAACTGGTTCTGACGGAGGTTCGTTATCCAGTTCCGCAATGTGATCGACAAAATTTCTGCCTACACATAATACTTTTCCTACGGGAAGTTGTATTGCGGTTCCGTCCATATAAGTGTGCTTATACAATTTTGTTGTCATTTTATTTTCACTTAAGTATTTGAAGTTTTTTAAGTAATCATTAGTTTAGTAATTATCATTAAACTAAATTATTAAAAATCGGTAATCATGTTTACTAATACTGGATAATCCACCAGTAGGTTTCTATTAGCTTGGTAATATTCAATATGGTTATTACGCTTTTGTTCACTCTGCGAAGGTGGATCAAGAGTCATCCATCTTCTAAAAAAATATTCTTGCTCCCAATCTATACTATATTCATATCTAATTGCAAAGTAAAACATTGCTCTGGCCACATCTCCTTTGTGCTCTGAAGGAGGTTCAAAGCATCTGGTGCCCCATTTACTACGACCGATTATACTGGTAGTTGTTGTTAGGGGATTATTTTCATTTTCCACCTCACAAAAGGGTATGTTTCCACGCATAGAATTCATTCTAGCATCAACTGGAAATAAATGATGTAAATCAGATAGTGCAATTCCTGTAGCTCCTTGACTTCGGGGCCAGGTGTGTTCACAATTCATTATGCGGGGATTAGGTATAACCTTGGTTTTAATACATTTTTCAGTATAGACTCCGCAAACATAACCATGATGATTGTCGATAGCAGTAAAGATTGCTTTTTTGGCTTTTTTATATCCAATTGAATTGTGTTTTTTAATAATTTGAAGTAGTTCTAGCTTTAAATCATCATCGCATTTATTGATCAAAAAAGGGAATTTATTAATAAATGTAGAATCATCCTCTGATTCTGATAACTGTTCTAAGAATTGGTCCCAATTTTGTTTACAATCGTTAGGATTATAATACTTAGGTAAAGATTTTGAATTAGCAGCAAAACAATATCCTGATTGGAACAACGAGAACAATAAGAATAAAGAGAACAACGATGCCAGGATCCAGCTACATCCACCTAGAAGTGAGTTCATCATGATCTCCCTTATAAGACGTTGTAAATTTTACGGCTAAATATTTGGTAATTATTTTTCTTTAAAAATCATTCTAACGTGAAATGAGATTAATAGGTAGTAAAAAGATTTTTTTAAAATAATTTGATTTTTTTGTTATCATAATTTTATGATACAATTGTAGTCTATACATACTTATATTGGTGTACCGCAAAATATTATAAAAATGTATTAAAAATGTTATAAAATAGCTAACTAAGGATCGAGATTATGATCAACTTAAGTTTAGAAGAATTACATAAGTTGCTGTTTGAATCGGAACTGATTGTACAAACCTTTAAAGGTGCTCAACCAAAATACGAACAAGGTAAGCTGAAATTGCAAAGAAAAATCGCCACTAATCCGGAGTTTGCGGCTCTGATTGGAAAGATTAACAGTGTTGATATAATTGCTAACAGTGAAATTCCTTCCAAATATCATTTTGATCAATTTATTAATGAAGAACAAATTATGAAAGTTCTGGCAGAAAGATGGAAATTTCCCTACAAACACGTAGATCCCGTTAATTTGAACTTAAATTCTATCTCAAAGTATATTACGAGAGAAATAGCTGTTAAGCATCTAGTGTTGCCTGTTTTTGAAAAGAAGGATGAAGTTACCATTGCTGTGTGTTATGAGCCTACTCATGAATTGGGTGCATTTTTAGCTCAGAAATTGCGTATGAAGATAAAGTTTATCGTAACAACTAAAACAGCTATTCTTAATGTAATTAATAATTATTGGCACTTTTCTAAAACGGTTACCAAGGCTAAAAAGAAAGCAGATCAAACTATTTCAGATCCCAGATCATCTTTTCAAAAAAATCTTGAGAGATTAGTGTTTTTGGATAGCAGTAAAAAGTTGGATGATAGCGATGAAGAAGTAGTAAAAACAGTGGAAATCTTATTTAAGATGGCTCTGGATATTAAGGCCAGCGATATTCACATTGAACCAAAGAGAGAGACCTGTGTAATTCG
>CAZJDM010000108.1:0-15608 GCA_964544765.1 uncultured bacterium | reverse complement strand
TCAAAGTTATGATAATCATCTTCCATCATGGGGCCATCAAGAATCATAAATCCCATGTTGGAGAATATATCAACTATTTCATTAGTGATCAGTGTGATAGGGTGAAGGGTTCCTAAACGTTTTTTCCAAAGAGGCTTGGTTAGGTCGATAAAAGAATCATCTTTATCCAAAAGTTCCTTTCCTTCTAATTCGGTGGCTTTTTTTTGGATAATTTCATTCATAGCCTTTTTAACTAAATTTGCTGTTTGTCCAAGTTTTTTTCTCTCCTCTTTGGAAGCTTTTCCAATAGAGCTTAATATACTCATTAGTGAACTGTTTTTTCCTAAAAAAGCTATTTTTAAGTCATCTAAGTCTTTTGGGCTCTTCACTTTCTGTATTTCTGTTAATAACTTGCTCTTTAGATTTTCTAATTCTTTTAGCTCTTTTGACATCGGTGGCTTACCTTTCTATAACAACATTTTCTTGACCAAAAGCTTTATAACAAAAAGAGTTTTAAAATGGAAGATCCTTTCCTTATCTGTTTTTCTGCTAGGGGAAACGCATTATATCCCCTGGGTTTTCTTGCAACAAATTAGGGATCGTGTTAGAATTAAAATATGCTCAAAAAATTGTGTCTTTTTATTGGGATAAGCTGTTTGTCCCAATCTTTTTTATATGCGATAGTTGTTAAGAACTCCTTTAGAGTTTCTAATAATATCCAGAGGAAGATTGATTTTTGGAAATACGTTTACACCAAAGTGTATTCATACGAGGGATTGCTCCATGACCGTGATAATGTTGATGTTATTTATAAAAAAATTGAATTTAAGGGATTGTCAAGGAGGGCTCGTCAGCGTTTGGTCCGCAGTGAAAAGAAAAAAATCAAGCGTTTGCTACAAAGAATAAGTAGAAAAAACCAACACTCATTGTCTTGGGAGGAGAGAAATTTACTTAGCAAGATTCCATTCCGGTTGAGAAATTTTAATAAAATGGCGCTTGATATCCGTTTTCAAATGGGTATGAGAGATAGTTTTTATAAAGGACTTGTGCGTTCTCAGAAGTATATTGAGCAAATTAAAAGTATTATGCGAAAAAATGATGTTCCTGTTATTTTAGCTTATTTACCCCATGTTGAATCTTCGTTTAATTATTATGCTCGTTCAAAGGCCGGAGCAGTGGGGATTTGGCAATTTATGCGTAGTACGGGTAGAAACTATTTAAAGATTAATTATCATATTGATGAAAGAAGAGATCCACTCTGGGCAACAGAGGCCGCAGTAAAATATCTTAAAAGAAACTATGAATTGTTAAAAGCTTGGCCCTTAGCTATTACAGCATATAATCACGGAGCGAGAAGTATTATGCGGGCTGTTGAAAAAACAGGAACAAGAGACTTGACTGTCATAATTGAGAAATATAAAAATCGTAAATTTGGTTTTGCCTCAAAAAATTTTTTTAGCAGTTTCTTAGCAGCAGTAGAAATTGCCTCAAGACCAACCCAGTATTTTGGCAAAATTAGGGTTGAGTTACCGGTACCAACCCGAACAATAAGAATAAAGAATAATTATACTTTTAAAGAAATAGCTCGGGGATTGGGTTTAACAATAAAAGAACTGAAGAATTATAATCCGGCGATAAAGCCGTTGGTTATTCGGCGTGGTTATCGCTTGCCTCGTCATACTAGAATTAGAATTCCTCCAGCTAAAATAGCCTTAGTTAGTAAAATTAAAAAAGATAAGTCTTATATTGATCCTCGCTTGAGGGAAAAACAATATCATATTGTCCGCAGGGGAGAAAGTTTATATAGTATTTCAAGGCGTTATAGGGTTAGATTATCTGATTTGATTAGGGATAACAGTATAAACAATCCTTCTAAAATTCGTCCGGGAAAAAAACTCTTAGTAGCTAAAAGAAAGTCTTCATCTAGGGCCAGATATCATACTGTTAGAAGAGGAGAAAATCTTCATAAAATTGCTAGGCGATATAGAGTAAGAGCTTCTAAGATAGCAAGTGCTAATAATATTTCGAATCCTTCCAGAATCAAGGCTGGACAACGGCTAGTTATTCCAAAGAAGGGATAGATTTTCCTAATACTTCATGTTTTTTCCCAACCTTAACAAAGGCATTATAAGCTTGTTGTAAATCCTCTTCCGTAAGGCTGGCTGATACTTGAGTGCGAATCCTGGCTTCCCCCTTAGGGACAACAGGGTAAAAGAATCCTACTCCAAATACACCTTCTTCATAAAGATCGCGGCTGAAGTCTTGAGCTAACTGTGCATTATAGAGCATAATTGGGACGATAGGAGTGTTTCCTGGCTTTAAATCAAAACTGGCTTTTTGTAGTCTATTGCGCCAGGTTTTGGTGAGTGATTCTAATCGATCACGTCTTTCGGTGGTTTCTGACAGAATAGATAATACTCGTAATGAAGCGTAAACCACAGAAGGCATGAGTGCATTGCTAAATAAATAGGGTCTAGCTCTTTGTTTTAATAAATCTATGATTTCTTTTCGACTGCTAATACATCCTCCGGTGGCTCCACCCAAAGCTTTTCCGAAGGTAGTAGTAATTATATCCACTTTGTCCATGACTCCAAAATGCTCATGGGTTCCTCTGCCGGTTTTACCAATAAATCCGGTGGCATGGGAATCGTCTACGGCAACTAAGGCATTGTATTTAGAGGCCAGGTCGCAAATTTCATCTAACTTGGCCATATCTCCGTCCATGGAAAATACCCCATCGGTAATAATGAGCTTGGTTCGGCAGTTAGCTGTTTTGAGTTTTTCTTCCAGGCCGTTAAGATCTGAGTGCTCAAATATATGTCTTTGAGCCTTACATAAACGTATTCCGTCAATTAGAGAGGCATGTACCAGTTTGTCAGAAAATATTCCGTCTTCTTTGGTAAGTAAGGACTCAAATAACGCGGCATTAGCATCAAAGCAAGAAGCAAATAAACAAGTGTCTTCAGTTCCTAAAAAAGAACTCATCTTATGTTCTAGTTCACGATGGATATCTTGAGTTCCACAGATAAAACGAACTGAAGACATACCATATCCCCTGAGTTCAAGACCTTCATGGGCAGCTTTAATTACTTCTGGGTGACTTGACAAACCTAAATAATTGTTGGAACAGAGGTTAATAATCTTTTTTTGAGGACCCTTTTCAGGGTATTGGACGGAAATTTGACTTCCTTGGGGAGAGCAAATATATCTTTCGTCTTTATATAGACCATCCTTCTTAATTTGCTCAAGTACCTCGACAAAAGTTTGTTTGTGGGGTTGATAAACCATTTTTCCTCCGTTTTTATTTTTCTTGCCAATCCAAAATAACTTTTCCCGATTGACCTTTTATCATAATATCAAAAGCCTTTTCAAATTGACTAACCGGTAGTTTGTGAGTCACAATGGATCTAATATTAAGGCCACTTTGTATCAAGGCACACATTTTGTGCCAGGTTTCAAAGATTTCACGGCCAAAGATTCCTTTCATAAAAAGACCCTTGAAAATTACTTGATCCCAAGGAAGCTTTGTGTCGTTAGGTAACAGACCCAGAAGGGCAATTCTACCACCGGGTTTAAGAGCTCCAATAATATCATTAATTGCCATTGAGCTGCCCGACATTTCTAGACCGACATCGAATCCTTCGGTCATATTGAGATTGGTCATTGTTTCATTTAAATTGCTTTTCTGGATATTGAGAGTGTTCTTAATACCCAATTTTTTGGCTAAATCTAGACGGTATTCATTAAGGTCAGTGATGACTACATGTCTGGCTCCAACATAATGGGCAATGGCTCCAGCCATTATTCCAATGGGTCCAGCACCTGTTATTAAGACATCTTCACCAATTAAGTCAAACGAAGTAGCTGTGTGGACAGCATTTCCTAGGGGATCTAGGATGGCGGCTTCGTCATCGCTAATTTCTGTCGGTACTAAAAAAGCATTACTTTCGGGTATAGCAAGGTATTCTGCGAAGCAGCCAGGGATGTTTATTCCCAACCCTTTAGTATTTATACATAAATGCTTGGCCCCAGCGCGGCAGTTTCTGCATGTATTGCATATAATATGACCTTCTCCTGAAACTCGATCTCCCTCCTTAAAAGCTTTTACTAGCTTGCCAATTTTGACTATCTCTCCAACAAATTCGTGTCCTATGTGCATGGGAGTGGGGATGGTCTTTTGTGACCACTCGTCCCATTGGTAAATATGAACATCGGTACCACATATAGCTGTTTGGCGGATTTTAACTAAAACTTCATCATCTTTACATTCTGGTTCTGGAATATCGACTAACCATAATCCATGTTTAGGGTGTGTTTTTTGTAGTGCTCTCATAATTATCCTTACTCTTAAGTATTAGGAGAATAAATTCTTTTACGATTACTAAGGGCATAAATAGCAAAATTGTGTCCACTTGAAAATAAAGAAAGTAATACTGTAGTAGGTGTTTAAAATTAATATGTAAAATTAGGCAGATAAACAGGGTCATGATTATTTAGTCATGTTTTTTCTGATTTTGCCGATCATACACCTTGAGTGCATATGTTTTATATCAAAGGAGTAAAAGACCATGAAAAAATATGGAGGGTTCTTTTTTTCCAGCCTATTTGTAATAATTACGTTGACTTTATTATCATGTGAAGATGATTCGCCCAAAAGACCAAAACCTACCGGTAAGAAGCCGCAACCCGGTGGTGGTGGGCTTGGTAGAAGTGACTTAGGCTCTCGAGGCGGGATTGGGGGTTCAGGATATGGTGGGGATAGAACCGTGACAGATGCTAGGTTGCTAATAGATAACTTAATAAAGGAGCTAAGTACTACTAAGAATAAAATGGATACCTATATTAAATACTGGGACGATAATAGTAATAAAGCCTGGGATAATCAGTTTATGAGGGCAGTAATTAAAGTAGTTTCTCTACAATGTAGATATATTCAATATTTTAAGGATAATGAAGCACTTTTAAGAAGTTTATTGGCTGCTGAATATAGTAGAGTAAGTACCAAGATAAATGAAATTTATGGTGTCTGTACAAACTCCAAGAACTTGGTAAAAAGTAATGGAGTATTACTTGATAACTCTAGGGAGGGCAGTGCCCTAGAAACTTTGGAAAAAGGTCCTGCTGTTAGGGATCTTGAAACGAATTTAATATCAATAAATAGCGGTAGATTTGATAGTAATATGCTTAGAAGTAAAGCCGCAGGATTACAGGTGGCAGTTCCTTTTATGGCGGTGGCGGGTAATTCTCAAGCAATACAACTGTTTTGTAATCCTCAACCCATGCCCCCTCAACAATTAAAAACTGATAGATTCCTTAATCCTGATTATTATGCTGCTTATTTTTTTAGGAACGTTCTGAGTGATTTAATTACCCAATCTACGAGTATCAAAACATCACTTACAACCACTAATGTAACTGCTAAAAAAGCTGAAATAGATAAAATTCGAAGCAAGTTTACTGCTTTGAAAACTGAAATTAGTCAGCAAGGTAGGTTTGAACCCAATGATAAACCGGGAGCTACAGTTGGTGGAGGTACGGGCCGCGATAGAACCCCAACTGGAGGAACTCCAGACCTTGGCAGAACTCCAACCGATGGAGGTACAGGTCGAGATAGAACCCCAGCTGACGGAGGAACGGTTGCAATTCAGGGTATCAATTTGGCTCAAGAGATAATTTTAAGCGGTGATTTTTCTTTTATTGTTTCGATGCCCAAACCGACAACAACGGGGGCATCCTCCGGAAGGACGGTACAGACCGTGCTTCAAAGTCCTCGTGGTGTTACCAATACCACCACTACCAATCCACAGATTTTTACCTTGGCATTGGATCGAAACAGTAAAAAGCATAAATATATGGCTACTTCTTTTAGTCCTGTTGAAACGGGTTTAGTAGCAGAGGTTAATCGTCACATGGAAAATCAAAAAGCTACTCAAAGTAGAATTACTATCAGTAAATTGAATATATCTGATCAAAAGGGAACACCCCTTTTAGATATGACCTATGATCTGGGAGATGAAGGGACGACACAAAGAATTAGAACCAAAATGCGTTTAAAAGGACCTACAGTCAGTTTTAACGAGGCTATTTATGTATCTCATTTATCGATCGAAAATCATGAAAATAATAGTGGTGTTGATGGGGTTGGTGAGAAAAAAGAGATGACCATACGGGTTTATCCCAATCGTAAACATATTGAAATCTGGTATCTTTGGCAAAGACAACTGAGACCCGCGGGTAAAGCAGCTTTTTATCAGGAAGTGGATGTGCAGGTAGATGAAGCTGGTTCTATTATGAAGGTTTCATACCCTTTTTATAAATTAGGTACTAATGTCAAATATTCAGGTGATTATCAATAGTGAGGGGTTATAAAAATGAGTTTAATATATAAGAACACGTTAATAGGTGTGTTGCTCTTGGTTGGTATATTGTTCTTAATAGGCTATTCATGTAAAAAATCACAGGTAGTTTTGGAAGAAGATGCCATTGGAGGAATGCCCTCAGACGGTCAAAATATAGTTTATATTCGGTTACAAAAAGTACAAACAGGAGGCCTTTTAGACGATTGGGCCAGTTTTACTGTAGATCAAAAATCTGAAGGATATGAAATAGTAATTGCCGGATCATTTATTGTTGATGTTGGTGGAACCTATCCCAAAAGGTTTATCAATACCGTTATAGAGGGAGATTTTATTAAACAAGGAAACTCTTTGTCGATAATGGGGTTTGATGGTCTTAATCTGGAAATACCAAGGGAAAGTACGCGGGACCCATATAAGCCTAAGATTGGCTCCAGAATACCTATTAATGAAGAACTTTATGAGGTTGTTAATGTAGATTTAACACCTCCAACGGGACAAAGAACTGCAGCTCCAGGGCAACCAAGGCAGCCAGGACGGTCAGGACCGCCAACTACTACCACTGTACAATCCCCAGGGCTAAAAGCCTATGCTTATAGGAACGAAGAGTTTAATAATGATGATAGAATTGAAGTAAATAAAGAAAATCGCGCTGATGAAAACTTTATTTATCTTCCAACCGGTGAGATGTTCGTAGGATTTAAGGTCTCTGATGAAGATGGTTCTCCCAAGTATGGCTTGTCACAAGATTTCTTTGATAAAATTGTTGTGGAGATAAATGGTAACAAAGAAAAGGACTTGATGGTTGAACCCGTTTTTCTAGATGGGCAATATTTTTTAAAGATAGATTCTAACAAGTTTTCTATAGGTGTTGAGAATGAGGTCAAGTTCTTATATGATCCCGGATTAATTTTTCCTTACCAAGATATAAGCGTCAATCCAGCATATGGTGTCCGGTTGAATTCGTTAAAAGTTATGTTGAATATGTATCACCAGGCAACAGGAATAATAGATTTTCAATTGTTACAAGATGGTCTTCATGGAGCAACAGAGCCTTCAACCGATTGTACGGTCTTTACTTTTTACGAAAAAGCAGGATATTATCATCCAGAAAGACAAGCGTGCATTTCAGGGGATGATTATAGAAATGTTCCAAATGAAGCCCTGATTCCTAGTGGATCAAAGATCTATATGTTTGTTCAAATGAGATATGTGTTAAACGGTAAAAAAATAAATTATCGTACTGAAGATATTTTTCTAAAAACCAAGCAATGACAATTCTCTTATGTAATGCCAATTGTCATGGTAATTTCACAATACAAATTCACATTACATATTCAAAATAGACTTTTATATATGGGGTTATTTGTCCGCTGACTATGGGGCAACTGATCCCCATTTTTTTCTTATTAAAGAGATGAAAATAGCAAAGATTAATCATTGCCAAAAAATCACAGTGAAAACAACAGTATAAGTTTCTGGTGATTGTGGCATACCTTTTGCTTTTTAGTATTAGGAATTCATGAAATTTTTCAATAGGAGTGTGCCATGAATCAACGACAATTAATACAACGTTATATGAATCAGCCAAGTGTTCTTCCCAATGAGATAATGAATTATGTTACCTCTAGTTTGAAGGATTTTAGTTTACAATTATATTCAATTGTTGATTTGGATGATAATCTTCGTTTAAGCGCTGATTGGTTGATTTTAGGAAAAGATCATCTGGTTATTGTTTACGAAAAAGAAGGTAAATATGATCGTTCATTTAAAGTAATTGAGCGTAGAGAGATTAAATCCATTGAAACAACTGTTCTGTCAAGTTGTAACCGTTTTACGGTTTGGGGAAAAGAAAAGTCTTCTCCGCTGGTGATATTAAGATATACCCATCGACAAAAACGGACCATGGAAAATATCAAATTTTTAATTGAGCAAGAACTCGCTGGAAGCTCGGTGAAGACTTCTAATGCGGATAATTTATATGCTGAATCGGTCACCAAACCAATCAAAGATACCCAGTCTAGTGTTTCTGCTAATAAGATGGCCGTAGTGTGGAGACTTTTAAGTTACCTTAGGCCATATCGACTTAAGCTTTTATACGGTATGACGGGAGCGGTATTAATGACGATTATGAGCTTAACGCCAGCCTACTTGACCGGAAGATTATTGGATAAAATTATTAAACCTTATCAACTAGGTAAAATTGATTTAAATGCGGCAGCTCAAGCTGGATGGGTGATTATAATAGCGATTACTCTAGTATATATTTTTAGTGAATTGTTTACCTGGATAAGATTGAAAACTATGTCAAAGATAGGGGAATATGTTGCCCATGATTTGCGTAAAGAGGTTTATGCTCATCTACAAAAGCTAAGCTTGAGTTATTTTTCTAGTCGTCAGACTGGCAGTCTTATAAGCAGGGTTAGTTCAGATACTGACAGGTTATGGGACTTCATTGCCTTTGGTGTAGTTGATGTTTCCATTTCAGTTATTATGCTAATGGGTTTGGGAACGACGCTGATAATTCTGGATTGGAAATTAGGTTTGATCATGACGGTACCGATTCCTTTGTTTTTGTTTCTGATTGCCCATCACGGTCAAATGATGCAATCTTTGTTCTTAAAGGCTTGGCACAAATGGTCACGTTTAACAGATGTGTTGTCGGATACTATTCCTGGGGTAAAAGTGGTTAAAGCTTTCAGTCAGGAAAAATACGAGAGTAGTCGGTTCAATAACCGTAATGCGGATACTCTGGAGGCTTTTAATGGGATTCATGATATTTGGACCTCTTTTTGGCCCTTGTTCATGATTTTGGTTAAATCCTTTATGTTAGTTGTTTGGATCTGGGGTTTTATGCGGTTGTTGGGTATTGGGAACCATGGCTTAATTACTTTAAGCGCGGGTACCTTTATTTCTTTTGTCCTTTATATGACCCAGTTCATTCAGCCCATAGAAGTGATCGGTCAGTTGGCAAGAATGTTGAATCGAGCAACTAGTTCAGCTTATAGGATCTTTGAAGTATTGGATACAGAACCGCAAATAATTACTAAACCCAAAGCGGTCAGATTAAATCCTATTAAAGGAGCTGTTGCCTTTAAAAATGTGTCTTTTTCTTATGATGGAGTTAGATATGTTATCAAAAACATGGATTTCAATGTTCGACCAGGGGAAATGATCGGGTTAGTGGGTCCATCAGGTGGCGGGAAGAGTACTATCACCAATTTAATATCGCGTTTTTATGATGTAACTAACGGGCAGGTATTAATTGATGGAGTTGATGTTCGAAACCTAGATGGACATAGTTTCCGTAAACAAATAGGTATTGTTCTGCAGGAGCCATATTTGTTTCACGGAACGATACTGGAAAACATTCGTTATGGGATGCCGGAAGCTTCTTCTGGAAAAATTGTGGAAGCGGCCAAGGCCGCTAATGCCCATGACTTTATAGGACGTCTTCCTCAGGGTTACGATACTCTGGTAGGAGAACGAGGACACACATTGTCAGGTGGTGAAAGACAGAGAATCTCTATTGCTAGAGCTGTTTTACATGACCCTAGAATATTAATTCTAGATGAGGCAACCAGTAGTGTTGATTCAGAGTCTGAACGAAAAATACAAGAGGCGTTGAATTATCTTACCAAAGGAAGAACGGTTTTTGCAATTGCTCATAGGCTGTCTACCTTGAATAAGGCGGATCGATTGTTGGTGATAGAAGATGGCGCTATTGTAGAGAGAGGCTCTCATCAAGAGTTGGTAGCCAAAGAAAACGGGTGTTATTTTAATTTATTTAATTTGCAGCAGGATATAAACAATATTTTCGCTGTATAAATTTTCACTATCGAAAATTGTAATCAAGGAGTGATTATGAAAGTTTTAATAAAAGATTCTTGCGGACAATTGACCGTAAGTAAAAATGGTAAAGATATCCCAGTTCATTTAATACGTTGTTTTCCTTGGAGTGATCCAGATAAGTATTACTCCTTAAGAGATAACAAGGGCAATGAGGTGTTCCTTATTGAGGAGTTGATGGATTTGGATCCTCTATCTAGGAAAGCTATTATGGCCGAATTAGCTGATGCCAGATTTATTTTGGAAGTTACTAAAATTGAGGTAATTGAAAAAGAATTTGAACTGCGAAACTGGATAGTAGAAACCAAACAAGGTCGTCGTACTTTTCAGACAGGATTAGAAGAATGGCCCACTCTTTTACCAGGCAGGGCCCTTCTAATTAAGGACATTGTAGGTGATTTATACCATATTGTTGATTATTCTCTTTTGGATAAAAAAAGCAGAGAGCTTTTAAAGGGGTTTGTCGGCTAATGTTTGGTAATTTATCAGCCTATATTTTGATCACAGATCGGTCATAATTTTGGTAAAAACATCAGAGGTGAGGGGTACTTCAAGTGCCCCGTTGCCTCCTAACTCTAGGGTTCTAGTTCTGGCGTCATTTATATCCGCGTTTGATAGTAGGTAAACTTGACAGGAAGGAATCATTCTTTTGATTTCGCTTATGATCTGGTAACCATTTAGTATACCACCCGCTTTTTCCATGTTGAGATCAGTAAAAACTACTTCTGGACAATCATCTTTGGCCATTTTTAATAGATCTTCGCCATTTTCAAAAGATCTAAAGATAATATGTTCACCTGTTTCTTTTTGATAGTTATCTATAATAACCTCAAAATGCATACGCATGATTTCAGAGTCATCACAAAAATAACATTTTTTCTTTTTACCTAGGTGACTGGATGGGGTTTCTCTGGTTTCTTCGATCAAAAATTTTGCCAAGGTTTGGACAGTTAGGGGTTTTACCACAAAATGTTTGATCCCTAATTGATTAGCTCGATCTTTGTGGATTGGGAGTATTTGGTTAGAGTGAATGATGCAGGGAAATATGATATTTTTTTCTTTTAGTATTTCCAGGAAGTCTAAACCGTCTTTTTTATCCCCAAGATTTATATCGATTATGGCAAAGTCCAGGTTTTCCGATTCGGCAATTTTTAAAGCTTCTTCAATAGTCGCTGTCTCATATAGGGTAACGAGTCTTTTTAAGGTTGAATTATCCTCAATAAGGTTTCTGATCCAAATGCGATACAGTACTTCGTCTTCTAACAATAAGATTTTAAAGGAAGATTTTATTTTTTCTAATTTTAAAAGGGTATTGTCGGTGGGGGAGGAGGAATCTTCTTCTTTTCTCCATACTTCTTCTCCATGAAGAGGAAGAAAGCTTGGATCAAACTTATCCAATTCTTTAGAAGCAGGAATTTGAATAACAAATTCTACTCCTTTTTCATTAGGGAGATTGCGAGCAAATATTTTACCATCATGAAGGTTGATTATTTTACTGGCTGATGCTAGGCCTAATCCTGTTCCTGAACTTTTACCACTGGTGTAAAACAGAGTAAACAGTTGGTTAATTATCCCAGCAGGAATAGGTGGTCCATTATTGCCAATAATGATTTCAATCGTATCTAGATTACCGATAGAGATTTCTTTACTAGTCACCCATATTTTTCCTTGTTCAAGCTTTCCAATTAAAAATATGGCTTCTAAAGCATTTCCCATAACATTGCTTAGGGCTCTTGCTATGCGGTTTTCGTCCAGCATAGGTTTGTGTTTGGCTTTAAAAGAATAGTCAAAGGAGATATTGAAGCGATTAATATATTGCAAGGATTGTCGAATGACAAAATCAAGGACCCGACCGATGGATACCGGTTTTGTTTTTAAACTGAAGGTTCGAGAGATATCTAAAATATCATTGATCATGGTTTCAGCATTTTTGATTGATCTTTCGACATCTTCTTTAGCGGCTTGTAATTTGATTGGGTCGTCTTTAAATAAATCAAAAGAAGATAAAATGGATTTAATTTGAGTAAAGGGCTTTCTTATATCATGAACAAACATCGATGTGGTTTTTATTTTCTTTAATTCTTCTTTATTGATTCTTTTTTTCGATGGACCAGCGGTTTTTTGGGGAAATAGTTTCATCTTGTCATTGAGTAATAATTCTTTGATCCAAATTTCTAAAAGTTTGATAGATATTTTATATTCTGTAGCAATTTCTCTTTTGCCTACACCTTCACTGTATGCTATCAAAGCCAGCATTTTCTTAACTTGATCGACGTCTTTGGAGCGTTCAGCAGCTTGTAGCTGTTTTTTTAACTCCGATTTTTGGGTATTTGATAATTTTAAACGAACTTCAATTCTCATGATTTAATTATGATTTCTATGATTAATATTTAGTTGATACAAGATGAATCCACTTTAAAGGTGCGTTTTATAGTTTATAATAGCTTTCACATAAAATAAATTTTTGATATTAATCTGAATATCATCTGGAATAGTTTAATTTTATCAAACTATCTCTGTGACATTATTATTTTGAGGCATTAAATGCAATACTTACCTAATATATTAGTTATAGACGACGATCCTTTGGTTTTTGAATTTATTCAAGGAGCCTTAGAAAATAAGGCCAAACTGCATTATTCTGATTCGGGAAAAAATATCAATTCTTTTTTGCATCGAAACACCATAGATTTAATTTTTGTAGATCTGCATCTTCCAGGAGTTTCAGGGCATGACATAATAAAGGGAGTTAAAAACTATGATGATTCTATTCAAATAGTAGTGATTAGTTCTTCAGATGAGATTAATGATGCTATCAGGGCATTTAGGTTTGGGATCAATGATTTTTTACCCAAACCTTTATCGGAGGAAAATTTAAATCAGGTTTTTGAAAAATGTTTAAGGCAAAATCAAACTTTAAGAACCAATCGGGTTTTATCTGATCGAGTTGGTAAACTGGAAACAGGCCTAATTGTAGGTGAATCGGAGACGGTAAAAGATTTACTATATCAAATTGAGCAGTTAAAAGGCTCTGGGCTTGATGTCTTGATTCTTGGAGAGTCGGGAACTGGAAAAGAACTGGTTGCTAAAACCCTACATAATCAAGAAGGAAAAAAGACTCGTCCTTATGTTACGCTTAACTGTTCAGTTATTCCCAGAGAGCTAATGGAAAGCGTTTTATTCGGGCATGAGAAAGGTTCCTTTACGGGTGCGGTAAAAAAACAACTTGGTAAGTTTGAGTTGGCTAATTATGGAGATATCTTTTTAGATGAAATAAGCACCCTTTCTTTTGATTTACAGGCTAAATTATTACGAGTTTTACAAGAGCGAGAAATTGAACCGGTAGGATTGGGTCAGTCTAAGAAACTGGAGTTTAGGGTCATTGCCGCTACTAATGAAGAATTGACCCAGTTGGTTAAAGAAAATGGTTTTCGTATGGATCTTTATTATCGTTTAAACAAAATCATTTTACGGATACCCCCCTTAAGAGAGAGAAAGAATGATATTGCTATTTTGGTTGATCATTTTTTTCGTAAATATGCTAAGAACAATCCTGTAAAAACCATTACTGATAGAGCTTTAGAGGTCATGCATGATTATTCATGGCCCGGTAATGTGCGGGAATTGGAGAATATTGTCGAGAATTTGATATTTACTACCAGATCTGAGGTTATAGATCATAATCATATTTTAAAGTGTAATATGGATGAAAGTCTAGGCGACTTGGTGTCTGGTTCAAATAAGTCAATTGATGAACAAGATATTGATAAGGATGCTTTTTATTTTAAAATGGGTAAGGATTTAACTTTGGATCAAATGGTGAAAAATGCGGAAAAGCACTTTATTAAGCAGATTATTCATGATAGCGCCACTAAACAGGAAGTGGCCAGTAAATTAGCTATTGATAGAAAAACTTTATTTCGCAAAATGAAATTGTATAATTTGTCCTAAAAAGCCTATTTCTTATATGAGATGCGTTTATGTGCAATTAATTTAGACAATTCTTCTGATTGCAGAGGTTTAGTCAAAAAACCGTCCATTTTTATATCCAGCTTATCTATGTCTATTTGATGTGATGATATCAAAATGTATTTAGTAGAAGAAGAGTTATTCTGCATTTGTTTAATGAGGTCAACGCCAGTAAAAGGTTCATTTTCAAAATGATAATCGGTGATAACAATATCAAAAGAAACTTTATTTGCGTGTAATAAGCCTTGTTCTATCGTTTTACAATTAGTGATCTCAGCATTTGGTAAAACTACAGTTATTTTTTTAACTATATCAATCAGTTGAAGCACATCATCCTCTACAACTAATATTTTAGTCGGTTTATTATTAGCAGTATTTTCAATAGTTTTGTTTCCATTGGTTTTAATATTGTTTGTCGAGGTAGAAGGTGTAATTTTTTCTTTGGTTGGGTGTTTTATTTCTGATGTTTTAGCCTGATTTTTTTGAGGATTGAAATGTTGATCTGTTTCTTTTAGATAGGAGATTATCTTTTTAGCTAATATATGATTCTGATCTATATCATTTAGAACCTGCGGACCATATTGTTTGATAAATATCCTATCTCCATTTTTTTTCTCTAAAAGATTTAAAAAGATGTGTAAATTGTTGTAGGATCGTTTTATATCATGAGTAAGGGTCGATAAACTTTCAAGAAGAATATTTGTATCTTTGATGGTGCTTTTTTTCATATCTCGTAGTTGACATCTCTTTAAGTTGATCTAGTGTCCAAAAAATTGTACCAATCATGCCCCGCTTTCTTTTGATTTAATTCCCCTTTTTTCTGTATAGAGTTGATTTGACAGAAAAAACTTTCTTGGCATCTATTTTGCTTTATTAAATATTTTGTATAGTTTTGCAAGGAGATTATTATGAGTATAACTATTAAATCTAGTCAATCGCTTATGCGGGTTTATGAAAAACTTCCCAAAAGAATTGCTAAACTTTTGATTCCCACTAAGAAGTTTTCTGTTTTAAAAATGGTTGGTAAAACAAAGCAGTCATTTTATTATGAAGATGAAAGAAAAGCTTTTGAGGATAGTATGCTAGAGCATAGAACTGAAATGGCCAAATTTCAGTTCACCAAATTCTTTTGAAATCAATTCTCTAGTATTTTTTCCCCTAGATCTTTATTACCAAATATCTCTCTACGAGCCTGTAAATATTCACTAATTCTGCCCTTGCATTTACTATCTACTAATTGGGTTAATCGTTCATCTGTCCATGGAATTATATTATAACGATACGCATATGCTCGGTTAGCTAGATCTGCACTGTACAATAACAACATATACCAGTCAATTTCCTTAGAATCTGTTTTAGAATCATCTTGTAGGTAAAAAATTTCTTTGAATCTATCAAGGGTTAGATGTAATATTGATATACCTTTCGTAACGAGAAGGGCGCCCTCTTGGTTGA
>CAZJDM010000107.1:0-15688 GCA_964544765.1 uncultured bacterium | reverse complement strand
AGTTCCAATATTTCAACTGGTAGTAGGATTAGAGAAAAGTTTCAGCAAGGGCTGAAAATCCCTATCTAACATTTGCACATTTAATTAAATTATGTAAAATAGACCTTACTAAAATTCATCAACAGTTTCACTGCCCTATTAAGTATAAACAAGGAGGTTTTATGAAGAGAATTTATATTTTATTAATTATATTGGGTTCAGCAGCATTTAGCTGGGGATTATTGGCTGATTCTTTCGAATTAGAAAAAGATGGAGTACAATATACTTGTCAAGCTACTAATGATTACAGTAATATATGCTGGAAAAAATGTCCTTACGGTTTCTCTTATTGTCTTGATAAATGTGGCGGTGGTGTAGATTGTTTTCAAAAATGCCCTCAAGGATTCTCATCCTGCGCAAATAAATGTAATGATAACACTACGGCATTTAAGATAGGTTGTTGGAAAAAATGCAACTCCTTTTTTAGTAACTGTGTAAATGTGTGTGGTACTGGCAGTGAATGTATGAAAAAATGCCCTTACTCTTTTTCTTCTTGTCATGATTATTGTAAAGAATAATTATCTTTAAAAACTAATCAAACTTTCACGGTTCATAAGTAACTTCTTGACCAGATTCATTATCAAGATAATTGATCACTGTACAATAAGTATTTAAATCGACGGTTAAAGAACAAGAAGAACCAAATTGATTCTCACCATTCACTTGCCATGATAATCTGATTTTATCATCAGGTGAGTCGATAACCTTAAATTTACCGTTAAAAGCAGAGTATTCATTTCTAAATCTGATTAGTTTTAATAGTCTTTGAACAACTACTTTATTAAATTCCGATTCAAACTCATCCATACTATAATTATGACGATTAATTTCGCGACCATCACCAGTCTTATTTATATTTTCGACATCATTCTTTCCAGCTAGAAGCCCGACATAGTACACTTGTGGAATACCTGGTACAAAAAACTGAATTGCTCTTGCCGCCATGTAAGCGTCGTCATTACAATCAAGCATTGAATAATAAGAGCATCTAATCTGATGGACATCAAAGCCATCTTTATCTCTATGGTTGGCTGAAAAAATACGACTAAGATTAGCTCCGCGTTCAAGGCAGATATCAACCAACCTTTGAGCGTCTTTTGTTTCTACTATTCCATCTAAATCAGGTTTAACTGGAATTCCATCATGACAATCAAGCATAGTAAATTGTTTGATTGGTCGATTCTTAAGATACTTACATAATCTTTCACTGGACTTGAATAGTAGTGCTTCCAAGACAGTATAAGGTAGAATAAAATCATAAATCCAATATCCATGTTCGGCCAATTTATATTGAATTGAGTAGTGAGAATGAACTTCGGGTAATAATTCAATCTGACAAGAATCTGCAAGGTTGGTGATCCAGTCTAAAAATTGATATATTTCAGGTTCTACAAAAAAGCAACTTGTACCTAGTTTTTTAATTACATATCCAACTGCGTCAAGCCGTACCAATTTTACATTTTGTTTCTTAAAATGAGTAATAAATTTTTCAAAAAGTTGACGTGTAGCTTGAGAAGTAACATCCAAATCGATTTGTTCAGATGGATCTTGCTTCCCAAAGGTTGTCCAGACTTTCTCTTCTTTTCCTGTTTCCTCAGTAGTAAAACTGGACCAAGGTTCAGTTCTTCGTAGAAATATCTTGGCAAAATCTTCCTTAGAAGGATGATTTTCTTTCCATATTTTATCTAAGGTAATAAATAAGTCACTATAAGAAGATTTCCTACCTTTCTTTAAGAAGTCTTGAAAAAATTCTGATTGCCTGGAAATGTGGTTGACCATCATGTCCAACATTATATCGAAGTTTTCTCCAATAGCTCTGATATCATCCCAAGAACCAAATTGTGATTCAATTTCCAGATAAGTTAAGGGAGCGAATCCTCGATCGCCTGATGATGGAAAGGGTGGTAAGATATGAATACCACCTTTAAAAATATCTTTAAAATATTTTTTTAGTATTGTATTCAAGTTTTTTAAATCACCACCTAACGAATCAGGATAAGTGATTAGTTGAACCTGGTTCTTGATAGTCATTCTACAACTCGATAATCTTTGTTAATAATTATATCCGCAAATTGTTTATGTTCAGTAATTATTTTATGTTCTCTTTTTAAAATATCTTCGATAAAAGGATCTCCTACTTCATTACCTCTATTTCTTTTTTGTCGATGATCTAAGGTATCTAATCTATTACGATCTATAAATATTTTGGTATCAACATTTTTTAGTAGAGTAGTGTACGTTCCTTCGGCAATAACAACTTTAGTTCCTTTTAAGGTTATAGTTTCTTCTTCTATTGTATCACCATCATAATCAATCAAAGGCTTAACTATTTGTTCTGCTCCAGTAATGGCTTCTACAAGGTTTTTTTCTATAACATCCAATTTAACTTCCTTATGAGGACCCAGCCATGTTAAATCTTTCTTTCTTTTAGTGTCATTTGATTTAGGTGGAAAATAAAAATAGTCATCTTGTCCCAATATAACTGACTTTATACCCAGTTTTTCAAATTCGTCAGCTATAGCTTTGCCTGTTTCAGATTTTCCGCTACCTGACTCACCTGCCACAGTTATTATGTAACGAGTTGATTTATCTCTTATTTTATCAATAATTTTCTGAGTAATAACCTGAGCAACTCGTCTATGATGCTCTTCAATGACTAATATATCGCCTTTCATATCATATAGTCTCCCAATTAATACCTAACAGGCAATTTATTTAGAATATTCTTACTAAGATTGCAATAAATTTCAATAACTTCAGTAAAAAATTGTCCATTTGCTATCGGAAGGCCTAACTTGACAAATTAGAGTAAAAGCTCTATAATTAGAATTAGAGTATTTACTCTAATATAAAAAAGGAAGTGATATATATGAATAAACCAAACACCAAGAGTAAAATAGTTGAAATTGCTACTAAATTATTCAATGAGCATGGAGTAAAAGCCACATCTACCAATCACATTGCTAAAGAAATGAATATTAGTCCTGGTAATTTATATCACCACTTCAATAATAAGGAACAAATCATCAGGGCCATTTTAGACGAAATGATAGTTAAAATGGATGAAATATGGAAAACAAACACAACTAGAATACCTGGACATCAGATCTTCTTCAATCAACTAATGATGCTTTTTTCTGAATACAAGTTTTTTCAGTTTGAAATTGTTTCTCTCATTCAAAGAGATCCTTTATTAAAAGAAAAATACAGAAACCTTCAAAACAAGCGTTTTAAGGAAATGATGTCCTTTTTTAAATATCTACAGAAAATAAAAATTCTGCAAAAGTTGGACGATGATAAATTGGATCAATTAGTCAAATCCTGCTGGATCATAACTGATGGATGGTTATCTTTCTTATATATCCAAGATCGTACATTTACATCCAAGAATTTCGCGGAAGGAATCAAATTAAGCTTCCAAATAATTGATCCCTATCTTACAAAGAAGGGACAACTGGAAAAACCTAACTTTGATTAACTACAAAAGGAGTCAATCATGAAAATCATCAAAACAATTTTATTAATCAGCTTGATTATGTTGGCACACAAAACTTACGCAAATGAAAAAAAATCTGCCGGGCTGGGATTGATTTATTTAGAAGCTGACCCATTGGCATATTTCAACAAAGGCTTTTCAATCCATCCAGGATATGAAAATTGGGGATTTAGATTTGATATAACATTGGTTCATGTGGATTTTCCAAAAAGCTTCGAAACTAAAATGTATGGTACTGACCAGTTTGACTTGGTTACGGACATCCAGGGATTTAAACTAGACTACATTGGAGACAATACTGAAGGAGGATTTATTGGAGTTGATATTAACAGACAAAGACTAGACTTTACCCATGAAGAGACAAAACTTAGTAAGCGCTTATATGCAACCTACTTAGGAGTTCGAACAGGATGGAAATTTATATTAATTGATTCTTTATATGTCACTCCCTGGTTAGCAATTTGGAAAAATATCTCTGCCAAGAAAAGTTTTGCTGTACAAGATAGCGTAGTAACAGTCAACCCATGGGACTTTTTGGTTACCTTACATATTGGTTATCACTTTGATTTAACAAATATTCGGTAAAAATAATAAAGTTGGGATAACTGCTACAGTTCTAGCTGTGATCCCTACTTTTTTCTTCTATGTATTTCTAGAAGTATCTAATAATATAAAACTTTTAATTTTAAGGTTTCATCTCCTTGGTAATTGTGCTAGCTAGTGTTCTTATAATACAGCTATTACAAAACCACTGTTATTCGAGGATTTAATGGCCAAAGATGGCTCTAGCATGCCTTGGTGTACCTTTATCCGTAGTATGTTGAAATGGAATTTTAGGCGAAGGCTCCAAGTACAGGTATTTTATGGAATTCTTCACTTGGTGTTACTTGCCTTCGGACATAATAAATTAGTCGCTCTCGATTTTGTTGAATTTAAATCTTCGTCTTTGACTAATAAACAGGGTATTCCTTTTGAAACTTCAACAACCGTTTTAACCGTAGTTGATCCTACTCAATTAAAAGACGCTATTAAATACACCCAAAAGGAACTGAAAGCTGTTCGTAAGAAAAATCCTAAAGCAAAGGTAGAGATTCTTTGTCTTTTTGATAACGAGCAGGGTATAGACGTTAGAACATTGCTTTTGCTTAATTCTCCTAAGAAACAAAAGAATAACAATCAACAAGCGATTAGGGATGATGAGGATAATAGGAATAACTCTAAACTCCAGACTTTTACAAATAAGCATCGACGACTTTTAAAATCGCGGTTAAAACGGTTTCGCAAACAAGGTATAACTGTACGTCGTTTGTTAAGTGATCATGATTTAAAATCATTAGCTTCCCATGATCTAACTGATTTAAAGTCTATTGCAGAAAAAATTGGTAAAGATACGGTTCCCATCTATGCAAATCCAAAAAATAAAGATTTATTACCTAAATCTTCTATGTATAATCATGTTTTTACTATTATTAGAGGAATTACCATTGGTACTACGGTAACCTTTACGCTGGTCATTTCTAAAAACACTGCGCCTTTGATGGCTGCTCCTATAGGGTTATTAGCGGGTAGTATGTCTGCTACTTTACAATTTTTTAATCAACAATACTTATCCTGGCTACGTAGTAAGAGTTGGTTTGGAATTACGAAAGAGAGAAGCAGTCTACCTCAAACATATGTTAAAGATTCCATGGTTATCCTGACCTATATGTCAGTGTTACACATGGGCATGGTTGCCTTAGATATCAAACCTGAATTATTTTCCTTGTCAGTTGTTACTGACATTTTAAGAACCGTTGCTCTTTCCGTCTATTCGGAAAGTACTTGGTCGATCATTAATGCGGACATCCTAAAAAAGGCCATTAATAAAAAGCCGCATAAAGAAAAACAATATCGACGTTATTCCAATGCTTTTGCGCTCTTTCAATCCATGATTATTACTGGCATCCAAGTGATGGATTTAGCTGGTTTGAAAATTGGTTCGATATCTCTGGGAACAGTGGGTATAGGTGGATTTGCGGTTTATCTGTGGAAATGTGCTAACCTAAATAAATTAACCCAACAAGCCAGAGAACTTTGGAAACAATATATTGCCAGACCTTGTAATGGATTGCTACGTAGATCTTAAAACTATTGTCTGTCCTGCCCCAAATCGAATTATCTTAATTAAGATGAAAGAAATTCTAGTACAGCTTTGATACTAAAATGTATTTACACACCTATTACTTGACTTAATTCTGAGGTAAAAATCGATGCTTTTCTATTTTGTTAAATTTAATTTTACAATACTTATATTAAAAATATTAATAAGTTATAAAACAACCATAGACTCCTAAATAAGATTTGTGTTATAAACACGACGTCCTAAGAGGCTTTTCTTGTCTCTTATTCATCTTACTTAAGGATATTTAATATGAAGATTATGATGAGTTTTTTGATACTTATAACTTTGTTGATTAATGCTTGTGGTGTGGAAAGAGTTCCAAAATCAGGGTTAAAATCTGGCAACGAAGTTACAACTTCCTACCAATTAATTAGAAGTCTCAAAGAGGCTCCTAACAATTTTTCGATGACTTGTATTGTTGGATCTAATAACATGGATGATGAGTTTCCCCATGCGTTCTTTAGTTTCTACAAAAATGGTAGTTTTCAAGACATCATAGCGAAAACTTTTTATCCCCCTATCAAAGAAATTAAAAGATTGAAATGTAATAACCACTCATCCCCGTTCAAATGCATATTTGATCTTGGGGAAATCATTATGGATCCAGCTACTTTTAGACACACTGATGTGAGACCTTTAGTTGTAAACGGTATTGCAAAATATCATAATATCTATTTTATGTCTGGGAAATATACAAGTAGGGTGAAGACAATGTACACCGAAAGGCCTCGTTATATAAGCTGCAGCGGCCATCTTCTATCTATATATTATTAATACACTTGAAAACTTGGTTTAAAACTAGGAGCCATCGGGATTAAAAGTCTTTTTACAATTCTATCACGTAATCTGGCACAACCAACTGCATTTTGTTTCAATCTTCTCAACCTTTTATTCATTGCAAACCATCTAAAATTAATGTCATATAATAAATCATGAATATCTGGATCTCTAACCATAAGCCTACTAAATGCCATTTTTTCTTTATAGATTAATTGATCGGGATCAATCCCGTAAGCAATAAATAACTCCTTATGATTTTCAAAACGTAGCCATAATTGTTGAGCAAGAAGAAATTCAAGAAAAGGCCGTGGAATATATTTACCTTCTGGATCAGCTAGAGGCTTGTCATAAGCCTCTTCCCTCCTTAAAGCACCCGCAATACTTCTCCATTCATTATCTTTAAGGTCTTTGATAGAGATAGGTAAATCCTTAAATTCAATTGGTTGAAATGATTCATTCATAAGATACGTATATCCTTTTTTAATCATTGTCACAACAAACTCATCATATTCTAAAGGGGACAGATCTTCTTGTATGAACATGCGAACTTCACCTCTATACCACATACTATCAAGTGCTCTTAGTAAATGGTGACGATCTATCAGGAACAACTCTTTATAAGGTCCAATAATAATAGGTATAGGTCTTACCGCTAGGTAGGTTTGCAACCCTTTAGGAGACATAGCCTCCATTTTCTTTTGCTTGGTGGCCGCTGCAACAACACCAAGAGCACTCTGAGTAGGCCTTAGTATATCTAGTCTATCAAACCGATAAACTTCCCCCTGCTGATAACTTTCAGTACCAGGAAAAATAAGGCGACTTGGATTATTTGATTTTTTAGTTGTTTTGGAATCTTCAAATTTATTTTGCGAAAGAAGTATATTCGAGCATAAACCTGTATTATTGAGGATAAAAATAAAAAAAACGAATAATTTAATAAATTTATTTGATAAAACGAACAACAACGACAACTCCATAAATATCATAAAGAGCTTCTAGCACAATTCATACAATGTATGATCTTGGATAAAGATAATTGAAAAAATATCCTATATCAACTTATATAATCATATAATTATTACACTTAAATTTGTTTTTTACTATTAATTCGATTTTTATTTTAATGATAGTATAATCTGATAAGTAACCCAACTATTCGAACCCTGCCCGATAACAATAAACCCGGAGTTAACTCTTATTTATATGAAAAAATAACTCCAATGTTAAGACAAGCTGCGAAAGACAGTAAATATCAAGAAGTAGAAGATCTAGATTTTATAAGATCTCTACTGCTTGAAATTGAACAATCTGGATATCACTATACCTATAAGCGGTTTTATATGAACGATCTTGTTGATTCTGAAGACAGACGTTATTTTAATGATGATATTGTCTTACTACATAAATTCCTAAAAACCATACGTAAAGAACGCATTTTCTCATGGGAAAATCATAAAAACTAAGTCGGTAATGGGGCTTTAACTAAAAATATTGCTACATATCTCCTTCATAATTTAATTACTTTCGACAAATTAAACCAGATAAAAAAAAACTTGAAGCCCCCCTCCTTTGACTGAGCCGGGAAATTTTTACAAATTGGTTCTTAAACTTATACCACAAACAATAGCTATCCTTATGTAAAAACGGAAGTTTTTACATAATAGCACCTATAAGTGCTGTTTTTTTGTTGACGTCAGCACTTATAGGTGCTATTATGTAAATATAACAAGGAGGTTGTTAATGCCCATGAGCGGAAAAGAAATGTTGAAGCTATATTTGAAAAACGGTTGGATTAAACTTAGACAAACCGGATCTCATGTTAGACTTCAGAAGGGAAATTTAAAAGAATCAATCCCAATGCACAAAGAGTTAAAAAAAGGTCTTGAGAGGGCATTATTAAAGAAATTAAATGAAAATAAATAGGAGATCTTTATGTTAAAATATCATTTCAAAATACACAACGCAGAAGAAGGTGGTTATTGGGCTGAATGTGTAGAAATAGAAGGGTGTCGTACACAAGGAGATTCTAAAGAGGAGTTGATGAAAAATATGAAAGAAGTTTTAAATTTATGCTTAGATGAGCCAGCTGAAAGTAAGGATATCTTATCAATGCCTAATAACAAAATAAAGGGACAAGATATTGTTGAGGTAGAAGCAAACATTAATATTGTCTTTGCAATGTTATTAAGACAGGAGCGTTTAAAAAACAACATGACTCAAAAAGAAGTGGCAGAAAAATTAGGTTATAAAAGTGATTATGCCTACAGAAAACTTGAAGATAGCAGGTATGCCAATCCTTCTATTAAGACAATTCAAAAGCTTAGAAAAGTTCTTCCTGGACTCCCTTTATTTTAAGTTCTTATCTTAAAAATGCATTCAAAAAGACCGGAAGAATACCCGACAAAGTACGAATAGATGGCGTAAATCATGATTACATGCTCCTATCTTTGAAAATTGATGGAACATAACTCAATCCTTACATAACCTATATTTAAGGTAATATAATATTACTATTAAAACTTCCGCTTATACATATTTTCGGAAGTTTTAGCGCAAATCCCTAAATATACCAATAATATTAATACGTTATATATACGTGTAACATCCTAAAATTTTCTAAAAGTGAAATATTGACGACAAATGTAACGTTATGTTATTATTGTTACGTTACATACGTTACATTACAATAAAAAAGGAGTTTTTTATGACAAATTCATGGGGAGTTACTTTTGAGGAAGTTGAAAAAATTTGTGAAAGCATCACTAAAGAAGGTAAAAGACCTACGGTTCGTATGATTAGATCCGAATTAGGAACCGGATCCAATTCAACTTTATTAAACCATCTAAGAACCTGGCAAGATCAAAAGCTTGATAAAGAAGCAATTTCAAAAAATGACTTCATTCTTTCAGATACTTTTAAAGAAGCCATATTCAATGAAATTCAAGAACATGTACTTAAAGATCGCAAACAAACCGAAGAAAAACTTAAAAACTATGAAGATCGAGATCAAGCATCCCAAGAACTAATAAAAAAAGCCGAAGAAAAAACATCTAAACTAGAAGCCGATCTAGAAAAATTATCCCAAGAATCCCAAAAAACCATTCAAAATCTCCAAGAGAATCATGTTAAAAGCACTCTTGAACTCCAGAATAATCAGAAAGAAATTGCTGATCTAAATAGAAATCTAAACAAAAAACATCAAAAAATTGAGCAATTACAAATTGATACAACACAATGTAAGTCCCAATTAAATATTCTAGAAAATCAAATGAAATCAATTACTTCCGAAAATGAATCATTAAAAACCAATGTACTGTCTCTTGAAAAAACCAATGCCAAAATGGAACAACAAAAGATTATGCTGGAAACCAAATTATCCGAAAAAATCAACCATTATGAAGACCAAATAGCCAAATTAAATAAACAATTACAAACCAACAATCACCAATTAGACTCCACCACAAATAGTCTTCGCAAATTTCAATTAGAACATATGGAGGTACATCAGAAGTTATTATATGAACAAGACCGTAATAAAATTCTTAAACAAAGCTATTCTAAAATCAACGAAGATTATCAAAAATTAAGTAAAAATATGGATAAATACAAAGAAACACAGGAACTACGAATCGAACAGCTTTTAGATCGACTAACCGAAATTAAGTTGTATGAAAAAAGCAACCAAGGTAAATAGAAACCGTGTTATTTACCTTTACCTACCTATAACCTAAAATCACCAGGCATTGTACCGCCTGCTTTGTCAGAGTAGGTACCACCGCCGTTATCAGGATAATTACGAGTACCTTTAACAGTTATGACACTATCTGTTTTAGCCTTCATATTTTTAGCTTTTTCAGCAATAATTTGATCTATTTGATTTGTCATAATATCCAATGCAAGATGAGTTTGATTCTTAAGTGGCTCTTGCCCAATACCTGGCGATAACATCGCGGTCCTGCCATATCTAATTAATTTTCTAGCGCTGGCATATTGAAGTTTAGCTTCACCCTGTTGGTTGATAACAGATTTAAACTTCGCATAAAGAAATTTATTCTAGGGGCTGCATCTGCAATATACTGAGCCAAAATGTTTGTATCCATAGGTTTTGCAGTATCCACAGCGGTCTTAAATAAATCTAATATGTCTCCAGGTGACCAATGTTCAGCACTTAATATATCTGATAAAGAAGCAGGTTGACGAGTTAAATGCGCGCTGTATAGAGATTTTAATTCTGATGCTTGAATTTCACCGCTATTTGTCAGAATATCTACAAAATCTCGATGATTTACTAATGTTCTTAAGAAAGACACTCTGTCGTTATATTCTTTAATAGGCATCTGTATCCAGATAGCTTTAAGATGTTGAGGAATATACTCGCTTACGAGGTTATAGAAAATAACCTGATTATGAACACCTATTGCGTCATAGTGATGTTTCTTAAACTGGCGTTTAATATTATATTCATCATAATTATTTAAAAAGTTCACGGCGCTAGGTGAGGTATAAAAAGCCTTCCAAGCTATCGTATCCTCAGGAAGAATAATTAAAGCTCTTAGGTTATTTAAAGGAGGTAATAGTGTAAAAACCCTTGTAAAAAGTTCTTGATATGAAGTTATGTTTTCCATATTTACAAATTGAAATAGCTGTAAAACTAATATTGGCCAATTATTTGATTTGCTATCTATAAGATGATTAACTATTCTTATCGGACTCTTTTTTCTAAAGTTTCCATGTGCCTTGATGACAATCCAAAATGATGGACATACTTAGAAAAGTTCTCGGTATCTGACCTAAAAGATAAGGCTAAAGCAAAACGTAAATCATCGTTAGGTATTCTTTGCACAAAAGGAAACCTCTCTATAAAATCTGTAAGATGATAGAAAGAATCACCTGACCTTACCAAATCTATAAATCTTAAAATTAATGAATTAGTTTGCGTCTCATTAAAAGGTGTTTCAAAAATAATGTCGGACAACTTATTGGATTCCCTAATACTGCCGGCAATTACAAATAATCTGCCTAAATCAGATATCAACTCAGGAAGAGCTGAGATTATATTATTACTACTATGCCTTAACCCTTGTATGATAATTTCATCCTTCTCGGCTGGAGAGACAGCAAGAGTGTCCATATATGGTTTTATTCTTGAATATGGATAACGATCAAAAAGAAGATATAGCGCTTTTGCCCTTAAGGACCTTGTTGCAGCATTACCCCTTAACTCACCTACCCCCTGGCAAAAAGCTGAAAAGCTTTCGGGAGAATCATCTATAGATTCAGGTGTATTCAATAACCTCAAAATATGTAATTGAAGGCAAGTTAGGTTGCCTTCAGCTGATATAGATAGAGAGAAAAGACCATTTAAAATGATTATTAAGAATAGTTGCTTCAAAAAACGTTTCTTCCTTATTTAGGGGTATTAATATAACTGGAACAATTGAATAAATTGAAATAATGCGCATAAATACCAACACCTATATTAGGTTTTAACTAATTATATTTAAAATGTAAATAATTTAAATTTAGAATAATAGTAAATATGGATGCGTCGCGTTAAAGGTAAATCCTTAGAATTTATGATATAATTGTAGATATCCACTATAAATTAAAATTCAATGAAAGAATGAATACTCTTTATAATCATCTTGAATACCCAACTGACAGCATTATAATTAGTTTCAGCAAAACCTGAGGTAATACTACCAATATGATGAAATATATAGTACAATTATAAATAATATTAATGATATATAACTAATATTATTTATATATTATCGATAGCATTGTTTCGAGGAAAATCTAATGACCGCCAAACAAGACAAAACCTACATTTTTAAAGAAAAAACTAAAGCTGAATGCATTTCAGTGTCAACCAATCAGCTAAAGGACTTTGTTCCAATATACCCTGGACTACTAAAATCAATTGACTTTAGTAAGCTAAAATTTGGAATTTGGATATTAGGTACCAATGAAATTGTTGAATACATAAATCCTAATTTAGATATCAGCATGATTGAAATTAGGTTCAATGAAATACTAACCGTTATATCCAAATTACAATCAGTATCAAAAATCCTGGTCCTCAATGAAGATAAAGGCAAATTATATCAAAACATATCTCAGGCACGCCAAGATTCAATGGATCTATTAGAATTAAAGAACCACGAAAAAGAAATTTCTAATAGTTATCTGAAAATTTGTGATTGTTCAGCTAAAATTATGTCTTTCGCTGACAGAGAAGCTATCGAAATGTCCGAACAGATTTCAATTGACCTTGTTAATACCGTAGCCAAAGAAGAATCAATCTCGGAATTTTTATTTAAAATGATGAAGCACGACCACAAGCTTTTTGATCACAGTTCTTTTGTTTCCCTACTGTCACTTGCCATGGCCAAACTAATTGGACTACCCTTTGCTCAATTAAAAGTTCTTTCGTTAGGATGTATGTTAATGGATATTGGCATAACCAAACTTGACTTACCCAATTACTTTTCAGGCGATTTATCACCTGAAGATCAGAGATTATATGAAAGACATCCTATTGTAGGAGTAGATGTACTCAATGAGCTTGAAGGAGAAGGGGTCAAAATCCCCGAAGAAGTTTTTATCATCACTCTTCAACATCATGAGAAGTTTAACGGCTATGGATTTCCAAACGGTAATAAGGGACGGTATCAAGCGGATAATGCCAAAGGAATTCGTGTTTATTCTTCAATAGTTGCACTAGCTGATAAGTTTGCTTGTTATTTCCGAGATTTAGGAGATAACAAATTTCTTAATCCCAAACAAGCCATTATATCATTAAATAGATTGTCTGGTGATTTTGATCCTGGAGTTTTAAAAGTTTTTAATAAACTGGTAAAACCACCTACCAAAGAAGAGGAAATTTCTGTCGCTGATGGAGTTAAATGGATCACCGAAACCTAATCAATTAAAATAGATAATTTACAAGCTATTAGATTCCATTTACCTCAAACATCTAAAGCTTTAATTTTTAATTACCGAAGCCAATATGTATGGAAAAACTTCAACAAGAATTAAATAAACTTCATGAAGATGTGGTTGCTTTTTCAGCCAACCAACAAAAAGACCAAGTATCAATGCTAATCATGTCGGACAACCTGGATAAAGTATTGGCTGCTTTTTTAGTTGCTACTAGTGCTGCAGCAATGGGTTCGAAAGTCGTAATGTTCTTTACCTTTTGGGGAACTTCTTGTCTACGTAACCCGAAAGCTAAAGTGAAAGGAAAGTCTTTTATCGAAAAGATGTTTGGCTTTATGTTGCCAAATGGTTCAAAGAAACTCAAATTATCTCAAATGGAGATGGGTGGTATAGGTAGCACACTTATCAAAGGTATTATGAAGAAGAAAAAAATACCCTCTTTGCCTGAATTGATCGAGATGGCCGGAGAAATGGGTGTTAAAATTTATGTATGTGAGATGTCAATGGATCTAATGGGATTCAAACAAGAAGAAATAATACCTTATCCCAATATTGACTTCTGTGGCGCTACCAAGTACCTAGAAGAAGCTGCTATAGGTAAAGTTTCACTTTTCATCTAATCATCAAAACTTCTATTGAAACTTATTTTTTTACTATTACCGCTACAAAATTGTTATCAACCAACTCATCAAAACTCATAAGTTGGTTTCCTGTCCTATTACACCAAGCTTCGACATCTAATTTAAAACCCGCATCGGTGCTAATCACTTCTAAGGTATCATCAGTGTCAATATTTTTAATTTCTTTTGCTATCTTGACAATAGGCATTGGACACTTAAGACCAGTACAATCCAGTTTATGCCGCGCCATCATTCCTCCAACAAAAAGATTTAACAATTTCTAAAATTATATTAAGTTTACTCTATCAAGAATATGAGGTATTAAGGTCTAGGTCAATTTTTTTTTATCCAAACCTGGATCAAAAAAATTAGTGAATTTGATAGAATTCAATATTTGAAATAACTAAAAAAATATTATGAACAAAAGCAAGGTAACCAAAAAAAGTAAAAAAGGTAAACCAGATAAAACCACCAAAGATGATAAGTCCAGTAGTATAAAGGTGATTGCACGTAATAAGAAAGCTCATCATGAATATATGATTCTGGAAAAATACCAAGCTGGAATTGAGTTAAAAGGTACAGAAGTAAAGTCGATCAGATCAGGCAAGGTAAACTTAAAGGACTCATACGTCAAAATAGATAAGAATAATCAGGCATTTATAATCGGAATGCACATCGGTCCCTATGAAAAAGCAAATCGTTTTAATCATTATCCTTTAAGGAACAAGAAGTTATTGTTACACAAAAAAGAAATTTTCAAACTGGCTCAAGCAACACGAGAAAAGGGTCTAACCATCGTCTCTACAATAGTTTATTTAATTAAGGGGTTAGTAAAAATTGAAATAGCAACAGCTAAAGGTAAACAGCTCCATGACAAACGAGCCACTCTCAAAGAAAAGGCCGTTAAACGAGATATGTCCGGCATCCAGAAAAATCACGGGAAAATAAGGGGTACGTGATTTTTCCATCTTCCCTTTACAAATGATCTAGTAAAATTAGCTAAAATAGTTCTAAAATAAATTCTCCACTAACTCATTGTAAACATTCATACATTATAAATATTCAATAAACTTCCCAGATCACTTAATTTATTCTACTTTTATACCGATTAAGTCAATAAGGGATAATAACTTATAATATGCTTTAATTCCTAATATTTATTTAAGGATTTTATCATGTACTATTTATATTTTTATATAAACAGGATAAAAAATCAATTTCTGCGATTATTTTTAATTGGTTTATTAAACATTCTATCAATTTCATCAATTTATCTAATTTTTACTACCTGTGATGTCAAAGTAGATGAAGTAAATGTAAATACCAACGGTCAAATTACTCCTCCAGCAGCTAAGGAACCCGATTCAAAGATCAGTGGTTATAAACTGGTAAAACTAAATGTAGCAGTTACTCCAGGATCTTTAAGTAGCCCCAAGAGCTCACCTAAGAGTTCTCCCAAAAGTTCACCTAAAAGCTCTCCCAAATTGATGTTAGTGAGTAGCTCTAATATTCAATACCGGGTAACTGCCACAGCTATGCCACGAAATGCTCTGGAACTTGCTACTTCTGGCGAGCCTATGCCGTTAAAACTATCGGTAATTATTGACGAAGAACATAGTGATCCAGCCTATGAAATTATGGTTGATGATG
>CAZJDM010000106.1:0-15705 GCA_964544765.1 uncultured bacterium | reverse complement strand
ATAAATTGATTGAGAAAATACCCTTATTAAAAAAAGAAATTGCCAAAAACGTTATTGGACAAGAGCAGGTTGTTGATCAACTATTGATTTCTATTTTAGCTCGTGGTCACTCTATCTTTGTAGGAGTCCCGGGGTTAGCTAAAACAACTTTGATAAATACTTTGGCTCAAGTGTTGAGTTTAAATTTTTCCCGGATTCAATTTACTCCCGATTTAATGCCGTCAGATATAATGGGTGCAGAGGTGTTGGAGGAAGATGTTGAAACAGGCAAAAGAAGTTTTAGGTTTTTAAAAGGGCCAGTATTTGCCAACATTGTATTAGCCGATGAGATAAATCGCTCAAGCCCTAAGACACAATCAGCTCTTTTACAATCTATGCAGGAATATGCCGTTACAGTGGCTGGTAAGACTTATGATCTTGAACCTCCTTTTTTAATTTTTGCCACGCAAAATCCTATAGAACAAGAAGGAACGTTCCCTTTGCCAGAGGCCCAGTTAGATAGGTTTATGTTTCAAATAGCCGTTGAATACCAGGATAGAGAAGAGGAGATTACGGTAATAAAGGCAATCACTAATGGTAGAACGATAAGTGTTGGTCCTATTATCGATAGAGAAGATATAAATCATTTTCAATCATTGTTATTACAAATGCCGGTTTCCGATCAAGTGTACTCTTATGCGATAGATTTGGTCCGTCGTACTAGGCCATCAGATTCAAGCTGCCCTGATTTTATGAAAAAAAATATTCATTGGGGGGCAGGGCCCAGAGGAGCACAATATTTGGTGTTAGCAGCTAAAGGCAATGCCTTAATCAATGGTAGGTTTACCGTTTCTCCCGAAGATATAAGAACCGTTTTATTACCTGTTCTTAGACATAGGATCATTTTGAACTTTAAGGCTGAGGCGGAAAATATAATTACCGATGATCTTCTATTAGAACTTTCTAAAAGATATTCTATATGAAATTAGAGGATGTAGCCAATTCTGATATTCAAGAGTTAAAATTAATCGCGGACAAAATTTTTAAAAGGATGTCTATTGGGGTTCAATCGACTAGAATGTTTGGTCGAGGTAGTAGTGAGTTCGGCGATTATAAAATGTATAATCCAGGTGACGATAGTAAGCTGATTGATTGGAAATTGTATGCCAGATCAGATAAGGCATATATACGTCAAACTGTTCTAGATACGGGTATTCATATGATGATGTTACTCGATACTAGTGCATCAATGGGGTATAGATTTGATCCAGCTATGGCGACCAAATTTGAAGTGGGATTGGTTATTGCTAAAATACTATCTTTAGTCGCTGAAAAACAGGGAGATTCTCTAGGTTTATTAGCATTTAATGAGGGGGTCACCAAGTTTTTTCCACCCAAAAGTAAGCGTTCATATTATTTTCATATTTTAAAAGAAATAGAAAAACTAAAGCCTGAGAAAAAGACTTTCTTGCCTTCCATATTAAATACCTTATTAGAAACCTATAATCGTAAAGGAATGATATTGGTTATTTCAGATCTCCATTGTGATATCGATCCGGTGCTGAAAACATTGGCGATGCTTGATCGTGCAGGATTTGAAATTTTACTTTTTCATGTTTTGGATGAAGCGGAAAAAGAAATTCCTTTTGATGGCTGGAAAGAGTTTCAAGACTTAGAGACGGGTGAAAGTATTCAGGTTAAAGCAACAGAAATTAAAGAGCGATATAAGGAACAAGCTTTTTCACATATTCAATATATTAATGATCGATGTAAGGACAATAATATTTCATTTTTTCATTTAACTTCGAGTATGAATATTACCGATATAGTAGCTTATTATTTACATCGAAAATTGTCTATGCAGAGTAAGGGCCGATAAAATGAGCTTTGAAAGCCAAGAATTCTTGTATGGACTTTCTCTATTAATAATTCCAATTTTACTTACTTTCTTGATTCGTAAGAAGATTAACCTGGTTTCATTTCCTACTATACGTTTTCTTAAACTGGTTAGTCGAAATAAATTGCGAGTAGAATTTGTTCCACGATCTTATTTGCTTTTATTAATTCGATTACTCGCATTTATTTGTCTGTGCCTAATTTTTGCGAGTCCGGTTTTGATCCAGAAAGAAAAAAATCGGGTTATTAAAAAAATAATGTTGATGGATGATTCTTTAAGCATGCAGCGTGATAATACTTATGCTAGGTGCCAGTCAGCTTTGGTTGATTTTATCCAAAAGTCAGCTTCTAATTATCAATTTTCAATCTTTTTTGCTTCTGGGAAACATCTATCTTTTAATCAAAAAAGAAGTGACATTGTAAAATCTATTCAAACTCATAAAGTGACTAACGCTTCACTGAATCACTTAAATTTTATGAAGAAAATCACAGCCGTTTTAAGTAACTCAGAGGAAATCAATTCAGTTGTTTTCTTTACCGATTTACAAACAAATGGATGGAAGGCAAAAGGATATACTCCCCCCTTTGACTTAACCCTTCCTTTGACTATAGTGGATTGTTCGAAATTATTATCTGAGGAGGTATTAATTTCCCTCAAGAGGGGTGAGATCCCATGGTTAAAAAGAGAAGATGGTGTTTTGCATGTACCTTTGGAATTTATTAATCTGGATAAAAATCCTGTTAAGATAGAAGCAAAAATATCCAAAATTGGGGGTCAGAATAATCAAGTTTTATATAAAGGAAATGAAGAATTAAAAGGTCGGGGCATTAAACAAAAAGAAATTATTATTAGGATCAAGGAAAAAGTGGATTCGTTGGCAGCACTGGCTGAAATATCTTCTTCAAATTCAGTTAAGGGATATGAATTAGCTCACCAACGGTTTTTTGTTATGAGACCTAAAGCTGAGGTTCAGGTTGTAATAATTGATGGTTCCGAAGCTGTTTCTTTATTTAATAATCAGACTTATTATTTACAACAAGCTTTGACATTAATTCCATGGGTAAAAGTAAGGCAATATTCTCAAACCCAATTTGTTTTGTCTGGACAAAAGGTTGAGGGTCTATTGATTTTATTAAATCCAAATTTAAAAGATGGCAAATTTCGTGATATTATCTTGGATTATTGGCGAAAAGGTGGCTTTATTTGGTTGAGTGTGGGGGATCACTATGATTCTAAAACATTAGGTCAACTATGGCAAAATCTAGGTTTGCTGCAAGGTTCTTTTCAACAACCAAAGAAAGCTCAAGATTGGGTTATATCAATAGAAAAAAACCACGCTTTTTTTAAGATAAATAAACATATCACGGTTAATGATTTCAGAACCACCAAAATACAAAAAGTGGTTCCTGTTATTAATGAAGGTAAGGCTAATCTAATTTTAAAGGCCAATCAGCTTCCGTTATTATTGGAATGGAAAGAGAGTAAGGACCGGATTTTATTTCTTTTTACTAATTCGTTTGATAATAATTGGGGCAGTTTTTCTATAAAGCCTATATTCCCTGTTTTTTGGGAAGGAGTATTGTCTTACTATATTTATAATGCCGGAAAATCCAAGCAAAACAACCATTTTATTATTTCCGATTCTTCGTCATTGGCTGGTGATATGGAGTTTTCTGATGGTTTAATAAAAACAGGCAGCTATTATCACTCTAAACCGGGCATCTATTCAAAAAAATCAACAGGTTTTCAACAATGGTCAGGCTCCAAAGCGTCTATACCAGAGGTGTTTGCTCTGAATGTTGATGTTGAAGAGTTTTTTTCTGGAAAAATTGAAGATGACTTTTTATTAGCTATATTTCCTAAAAGTGATTTATCAATTATTCCGTATAGTAAATTGAAAGACGAGCAATCATTGAAAGCTTTACGAGGGGGTGATGGTAAAAAACAGGATTTGAAACCGTTGCTATGGTACATTCTTTTTGCTTTACTGCTATTGGAAACAATTTATTTTATAATAAAAAGTATAAAAAAAGAAAAACAGGTACTTTGGGTGTTAGTGATTCTTTTTTTCTTTTTTCAGGATGGAAAACTATTTACCTCTCCTTTTAAAATTAAATTCTTATATCCCCAGGATTACGCTCGAATGAATGTTGAATTGCAAAATAAGATAGGTATGTCATGGTTCTTTCATGAGTTGACTAAGCGTACAAGTATAGATAGCAACATTGGTATTGAAGTTGTAAAAATATCTTCCGGTATTGAAACGTTATTTCAAACTCCTTTTCTTTATTTTGAAGGGCGTAAAGAATTTAAGGGTTTTAATGAACAAGAAAGAAAGGCTCTTAGATTATTTGTTTTGGCGGGAGGTACATTATTAATTGATGATGTCACTCCTCCTGATGATTTAGAAATGAGTTTTAATAGTGTTATCAGACGTGAATTGAAAAACTTATTTTCAAAACGAGATTTTATTGTGTTTCCGTTGGATCACGCTATTTATCGTTCTTTTTATCTTTTAAGAACCGCCGTTGGTTTGTATGCGGCCTTTCCAAGACTTGAGGGGATAGATATAGAGGGGCAGCCAGCGGTTATTTACAGTCGTAATAATGTTTTTGGAGCCTTTAATCGCTCTAAAAAGTGTGTCCCTGAGGGGGAAAGGCAACGGGAATACGCTTTAAGGTTAGGCATCAATTTAATCTTATATAGTTTGACTTCTGATTATAAAAAAGACCAGATTCATCTTCCGGAAATATTAAAAAGGACGCGGTAATGGCAATAGATCTGTCGAATTTAGGAATCGTTGTATTAATCTTTATCGTTTTATTGATATTTTCCATTTTAAGTGTAAGACCGAATATTATTCCCGGAAAAAAGCAGCGAAACTGGCTATTGATTTTGCGTATATTACTATACATTGTTTTACTCATAATCTTTCTTGATCCCCAAGAGGTAATTAAAAAGAAAGCCGGACAAAGAGAAGACTTTGTGGTTTTGATTGATAATAGCGAAAGCGTATTATCTTATGTAGGTGATCGTAAAGGATTTAAAAATGCCATCAAAGATTTTATGGCATCTGATATTATTGCGAATTTGCAAAATAATTACAATTTGAAGTTTTTTATTTTAGGAAATGCTAAAGCTGTTTTAAAGAATGATTTACAGTCATTTGACTTTCCAATCTTAAGTTTAACTCCGTTGTTTCAAAGTATAAAATCTATTTCTCGCTATTATAAGCAAGAAAGAACTGATCCGGCTGGGATGCTGCTGTGGACCGATGGTCAAGATACATCTATTCGGAGTAAAAAAAGGATTAACAAAATATTGACGGAACTAAATTTTCCGGTAAATGTTTTGGTTTATCAGTGGCCCAAAGATTATTATGATCTATCAGTCTCTTCTGTATCAGTTGATCCAGTTAATTTTTTAGGATTAGAAGCCTTTATTGAGGGAGAGATTAATTATAGCGGTTTTGAAAATCGTGAAATACCAGTCTCTTTGTTATATAAAGAGAAAGTAATTGCTACTAAAAAACTAACCTTAAAAGAGGGTGGGAACAAAATCCCTTTTTCATTTACATTTATACCTCCTAAGGAAGGAGTTTCCTTTTATAAAGTGGAAATTCCCCTTCTTAAAGGGGAAAAGAATGTAACCAATAATGAGCAGTTTGTTCAAATTAATGTTAGGCGAAACAATATTCGGGTATTACATATCTCCGGCAATCCTTCTTGGGATACCAAGTTTCTTAGAATGGCCCTAAAACAAGATCCTACTATTGATCTAATAGCATTTTATATTCTACGAGAGCATCAAGATGATCTTTCGATACCAGCTAAAGAACTGTCTTTAATTCAATTTCCTTTTGATCGATTGTTTGGAGAAGAGATATCTCGTTTTGATGTAATTTTCTTACAGAACTTTACATTGAAAAAATTTTTAGTACCCTATACCTATATTGATAATATTGGCGAGTATGTTCGAGCTGGTGGGAAATTAGTAATAATTGGTGGAGAAAAAGCCTTAACCCGATATGACTTATTAGGAACCGCTTTAGGGCGAATACTTCCTTTTACTTTGGAAAGACAACACTGGTCTAAAGAGTCATTTCGATTGCAATTAACTGAAGCGGGTAAAAATTCTATTTTTTTGAAAAGGTTTCTGGAATTTAATCCTGACTTTTTCTCTCAAATATCATCCAAGCCAATATTTTCCGGGTTAAATAAAATTGGTTCTCTTAAAAAAGGTGTAAAAGTACTTTTACGAGCCAAGACTCAAAACAATTCTACTTACCCTTTACTAATTGAATATGGTGTTGGAAGAGGCAAGATAGTAGCTCTTTTGACAGACTCTTTATGGACCATGAGGTTTTCCAATAATCACATTAGGGGAATTGGGTTGGAATATCAACGCTTCATTCGTTATGTAATTGAATGGATTTCCGATCATGGAGATTTTCAGCCTGTTAGAGTTGACTTAAAAGGTGAGAGTGTTAAGGGTGACTCGAATGTATATTTGAGATTAGAAAACAATATAGATAGATATTTACAAAATGCTTGCCCGTGTACCATTACGTTTGATATAATAAATAAGGGATTAAAATCAGTTATAAAACCAGCGGAAAATGAAGAAACAATTTTGTTTCCCCTTCATGATATGGAACCAGGAGAATATCCCGTTTCTATTGGATTGAAATCTAAAGGAGGGGTGAATTATAAATTTGAAAGAACCTTTCGTTTAATGGAAGGATCGAGTGAATTATTTTATACCTATCCAGATATAGAGAAAATGAAATGGCTGGCTGGGGTAACGGGTGGAAGCTTTTTATTTTATAAACAACTGGGTGATATAGATCTTGATAAATTACGATTCAAAGAAAGAAAAGATAGATATGCTATTATTCGTAAAGTTGTTCCTCTTTGGAACAATTGGACAGTCTTTTTTTTAGTGTTGATGATTATTTCATTTGAATGGGGTTTAAGGAGATTAGTAGAAAAAACGTAGGTAATAAAATGGATAAATCAAATATTTTACAAAATCTTTTAAAGAAATCTACTGAGGCCCAAAGTAGTGAAGAGGAATCACCTGAATTAAAAAAATTACGTGAAACACAGCAATTTCTGCTTGGGCAAGTCGTTCGTTTACCTGAGGAAAATAAAAAGTTAGAAGATACTATTGCGCAGAAGATGAAAATTATTACCAAACTAAATAAAGATATTGATCTTTTGGAAAAAAGAAGAGCTAGTTTAGAGAGCCTTAAGCGTCAAAAAGAAGAAAAGGAAAGAGAATTACCGTTTGTCGAAACGAGCATTTTGAATCTGGAAAAGAAAATAAGTGCCAGCAATCAAAAGATTCATGATCTAGAAACCAAAATTCAAAAATTGAAAGATATTGTAGTAAAGAAACAAGCTATTTTAGATAAATCAGCGATGTATTATCAAGATATTCTTTCTCAGATTGGTAGTGATGATGATGTAAAAGATTATTCCTTGAAGGAGTTGAGAATCAAGCTTGAGGAGGTCTCACTGGGAGCCCAAGATTTGAATTTGTTATTGGAAAAAAGAAAAGAATATGAAAAGCAATACGGTTTTAAAGTCAAACATTTTGCAACCGAGATCAGCCAGTGTCAGGAGCAAATTAAACAGTTGCATGATACTATTGATCGTAAGAAAGATGAAAAAGAACGGTTGATAATAGCTCTAAACAAAGAAAGAGAAAAGCCGGCTCAGCTGGAAAAAGAGATCATTCAGTATAGAAATAAACTTAAGAACCTGATGATGATGTCCAAACAAACTAAATTTTCTTATGATGATGACGTTACCTTATATAACAGGGCCGGTCCTAAAAAAGTTTTTGATAGAAACTCTATAGCGTATATGAATTTTCATTATCTTAAGTCAACTGAAGAACAACCATCTCGATATAGGCTTGAGCAGCTTATGAGAAAGAAAATTAACATTACAAATAAACTAAATGAAATAAATTCTCAGATGAGTAAAAGTAAGGATAAGCCATGACTTATATTGAAATGGGTGCGTCTGAAATAAAGGCCAATATAAAAGTTTTAGAACAAAACTTGTTTGATAGCTACAAACAACAAAACGAGTTAAAAAAGCAAATTGCCAAACTCGAACAAGATATTCACTTATTAAAGAGTGGTAAAGATAAAATGCAAGAGATGGTTAGTGAGGTAGAAGTACTGGAAAAAGATCTAAAGGAAAGCGATAATCACTCCAATCAGAGGAAAATGGTTTGTGAGGAAAAAGAAGAAAAAGAAAAGACGGCCGGAGTTATTATCAAGCATTTGGTTAAAGACATGGAAAGGCACATGCAACAAATCCAAGCTTTAGATGATAAGATTAAATATAACAGCGCTTTTTTTCAAAAAGCTTTTAGTGAAATTAAATTTTGGAATGAAGAATCTACTCTGGATGAAAATATATTGACCCTCAAGAAAAAAATTACCGATCTAACTATCGATTCTTCTGCTGAATTGTCCAGGTTCCGGGCAATTGAAAAAAAATTAAAGGCACTAGAAAATAATAATAATGCTAAATTAAATGAATTACATGCCCAGATTGACTCTCATTATGAAGAGTCAAATAGTTTAATTGTAAAAAATGTTCAATTAGACGAACAATTGGGTAAGGTTTGTGAGAGAACTGCCAGAATGAAAAGAGGCTTGGAACATCTTATAGAAAGAACTAATTTGTTAAATATTTCGATAGAAAATAGGAAGAGCCAAAAAAGTCAACTTCCCGTTAGAATAAATCCTACCAACCCCAGGCATCAAAAAGTTTTAGAAACCATGAAGTTATTACCCTTTAAAATTAAAAGTTTTCCGAGTCGAGATAAAGTCGAAAGAGAAGTCGAAGAATTGGAATTTTTCTATGAAAATGCCTTGAGAGCTCAAAAATTGGCATCCAATTTCACTAATAATGAGTGAAATTTTGGTGTGGCAGCAAGAAAAACCATGGGTATTACCTTAATCATGATGCTGTTTTCACGATATCTGTGGATAGCTAGCTATACATTAGATTGATTAATTCTGAATATATTTTTTCCTTTCTGGCTTTAACGAGGGCTTTTATATAGTGTTCTCTGCGTTTTCTAGGAGTCTTTTCTAAATTCTTGCCCCAAGTTGGGATTTGGATATTATAATATTGGCAAAAGTATTGGACAATAATTCTACCAAACCTGCCATTTCCGTTATTAAAGGGGTGGATGGTTTCTATCCTTTCATGAAATCGTGCTGCAATCTCTTTCATTTCAAATGTTTTATTTTCAATCCAATAGTTTAAATCGTTCTCTAATGTTTTTATCTCAGGCCTGATATTATATGGTAAAACGAAGTCTTGATTTTGTAGTTCATGGCTCCTGATTTGTCCTGCCCAGTCCCAAACTTCCGAAAATAATTTTTTATGCAGTTTGATCCAAAATGTAAAATTGACTGGGTTTGAAAATGATTTTTCGAGCCATACAAGACCTTTGAAAATATTATCTTCTTCGTACTCATCAAGTTCGGTCATATTAGTTATGTGCTTAATTTTGAGCCCTTTCCTTAGCTCTATAGGAAGTGGTGTTTGACCATTACGATCTTTTAATAAATAATTTGTCACCAAATATCCCCATTTTGAAGCAATTCATCTGTCAACCTTTTAAGTCTCTCCTTTTTCTCGGTAACAACTTTTTGATCTTCCAGCTCCATCTGAATATCAGCTTGGTTTAGAATTTTGAGAGCCTTTTTTTCAGCTTGATTTTTTATATAGGTATCATACTGATCATTAGGGATAATTGCGTAAATCAAATGACAATCCATTGCATGAGCTAACTTTTTAAGAGATTCAAGAGTAATTTTCCCTTCAGTTTCTCTTTTTTCCATGTGACCTACAGCCGAAAGAGATAGATTACTTTTTTTTGCTAGAATCTTCAGGGTCATTCCAAGAGATATTCTCATAAACCGAATCCATCCATCTTTTACAATGCATTGTAGTTCAATTGAGTTGATTTTATTAAACTTGTTTTTGAGTTGGGATATTTTAAGTGGGGTAAATGCTGATGTTTTTTTTGACATTCAATTCTCCATATATATAGAAATATTGTAATATATATTCTATATATATGTCAATATAATATTGCTATAATTCAATATATATATAGAAAATTTATGAGGGAAAGCTTAACAATGAGAAAATAAAAGTACTGATTAGGTGTTGTTAAATAGGCGAGAATTTATCATTGTTATTTTGGTTGGACATCACACACTAAATATAATTGACAATAATATACATGAAACAGGTTAAAAAGAACTGTAATGACCGTTAAATTTGCAATTTAAGGTAAATTGTGCTATTATTACAATTAGGAGCATTTATTTGCAGACTTTGACAGAAACAATTTGGAAACACAACCCACTTAACAGTGTATTTGATCTTAATCTGGTTAAGATGCTGCTCTCCAATAAAACTGATCCACAAGTTTGGGAGCTTGTTAAAAAGGCTCTAAAAAAACAAGAGATTTTAAAGCTTAGAAGAGGACTTTATTGTTTAGCAAAAGAATACAGAAGACAACCAGTGATTGATGAAAAGGTGTTGGTTGAACAAATCTATCCCCATTCCTATATTAGCTTTGAGGCCGCTCTTTATCATTACAATCTTATTCCCGATGTAGTTCAAAATATTAGCTGTGGGACATCTAGAAGGAGTAAAATCTTTAAAACACCACTGGGAACCTTTACGTACATCCATCTTAATAATAAGCCTTTTCAAGCTGGAATTGTAAGAGAGAAAGGTCCAAGCGGTAGTTATTACCCAATTGCAACACCATTAAGAGCATTGGGAGATTTGCTTTTTGTGAATAAGCAAATCAATTGGGAGAAAGATGGGTTGAATTGGCTCTTTGAATCTCTGAGAATGGAGGAGGAGGATCTTTTTCAAATTTCCTTAGATGGTTTTGAGTTTATTTACCATTCCTTTGCTAGCCGAAGAGTAAGAGATTATATGGTTGGTTTTATGAGGTACCTTCAAAACAGGCCAGTGTAGGGAAAAATTATGAATTTTGAATATTGCCAAAATCCAGGATGCAAAAATAAAAAAGGATTACCACGAAAATTAACCGAAAAATATAAACAAAACGGGTATTGCTCGGTGTGCTCACGAATGAGGGGTCTGTCTCCTTTAGTGGCTGACTCTCAACAGAGACATTCGACAAGCAGTTCATTTCACGAGGATAATTTACAGCAAGCTGGCTTAGTATTGATCAAAGAAGAGTCAAAACTTAAACAAAATAAATCAATTCTTTTGACAATTAGTAAAAAACTACAAGAGTATAATGTTTCAGATATCAAAGAGCAATCCAACGCCGTGACTGAAATTATACAATATTATGTATTAGCCGAGCTTTCAAAATGTGGATTCTTTAAGGAGGCTTCCTTTCATGGAGGGACATCACTAAAGCTAATTCATACTTTGGATCGGTTTTCGGAAGACCTTGACTTTGCCCTCTTAAAGCCCGATGTTAATTTTCCATTAAGTAAATATCTAAATAATGTACAGGAGCGACTTAAAGATCACGGATTGGAAATGGACGTAAAACATAAGTCTAAGGTTGATAACAATGTCAAAAAAGCTTTTTTTAAAACAGATTCTTTAGAAGGACAACTGTCTACAATTTTACCAATTCCTAATACAGAGGCATCAACGAAAAGGATTAATATTAAAATAGAAGTAGATATTAATCCCCCAGAGGGAGCCCAACACAAAATTGAGAGTATCTATTTTCCCTTTGTTTCTCCTATCAATTGCCATGATCTTTCCTCTTGTTTTAGTGAAAAGCTACATGCTCTTTTATGTCGGTCTTATGTTAAAGGTAGAGATTGGTATGATCTGATATATTATTTAAACCTAAAACGAAAGGTTCAATTCAATAGGGATTTGCTCACAAACGCTCTCTATCAACAAGGACCATGGAAAAATCAAGTAGAATTGTCGTTAGATGAGATTTGGGTTGTTAATGAACTTACAAATAGGATTAATTCTTTAGATATTAGTGAGGCAATAAGAGATGTCTCAAGATTTGTTAGCTCTGAGTCTCTAGGGGTTATTGAGTCAGTTTGGAGTAGGGATTATTTTAAGAATCTACTTGAGAAGTTGGTAGTATGATCTGGATAATTCAGCTTTTAACTGTTTAGAATTAAATATAAAATTAAAGGTCACCTCATTTCACACAACACTTAATGGAGGCAATCCCTTGATATTAAGTAAGTGGTTGTGTAATTTGTGCATAGTATTGCTCGAGTTTTTGCAAAAAATTGTTTTTTGTAATAACGACTGATGTCAATTTTTTAAACATATAGGTACAATATTTAAACACTTTTCTTTGATATACTCTAACAAAAATAAGAATATTTTGATTGAGAGAATATGGGTAAATACTGAAAAATGGGGTTTCCAACTATTAGTCATATGATCAGAGAATTTTGGCATATTTATTGCTTGTGGCTCAAGCGATGGCTCTAAACAAGGGAAGGTACAGAGTATTAGTGGAAATCCTATGTCAGAGAAAGCCGCTGATGTAGAAAATTTAAGGATTGTAAAAGGGATCTTAAGAAATCCCGATGGGAAAGCTATATGTCAGATTACAATTGATCAAAATTCTGCTGTGGCTCCATCATTAGGCATTCCAATTGCGCCTGTTGGATATCAATCAAACGTTTCACTTCCAATTCGATACTGTCAACCCGGTGAATTAGAAATAGCTGCAGACTTAGCTCAATCTGCCAGATTTGAACCCAAAGTAGCTGCATTGCCTGCAGTTGCCCTCGCAGGAATTGTGGCTTGTTCTGCTGGTGGATTATTTGGAGCAGCATCAGAAGTATTAGATACAACTTTGAATATAGGAATAGAAGATGAAAATATTAAGAATGGTGTAACTGCTTCAGTTGGTATAAGTGCAGCTTTTCCTATTGGTATAGGTAAGTTAAGGGGGGCGAAGTGGCTGGGATCTATTACAGCTTTAGGTGCTGTCTCTGCTGTTTGTGGAAAACTTGGAGAAATGGGAGCAAGTTGGGGAATTGAATTTGTAATGGAGAAGTGGAATTAATCAGTGCCAATTTTTCAATTTATCTGGTGGGCGTCCGCCGATGACAATTGTATAAAATAGAAAAGAGGTTATTCAAGGATAGAGTAACCTCTTTTCTTTGCGTGTCCTCTAACCTATAGTAAATAATCATTAACCTAGATAAGGTTTCTAATATAAATTCTTGACCTATCACATATAAAAACTTATATCTCAACAATCATCAGGATGATGGATTTTAATCGGAGGTGTTTATCAGCAACATTGATGTAATAAATGAATACTCTGAATATCATAAAAAGAGATTTGATTATTTATTAAAAACGGTCACAGAATATACAAGTAAAGAGGCAAAAGTTTTAGAGATTGGGCGAGGTCCTTTTACTAAAATATTGCAAAAACAATTTTCCCACCTCACTACATTGGGTTTACCATTGAAGCGTAGTAAAATTGTGGATCAAGATCAACAAGATCAAAATGATATAAGTATTCCACATATTGAATTTGACTTAAATAAGGCTCATTATGAGCAAGAATGGGTGGCACTTCCCCAATTTGATGTTATTATCTTTGCCGAAGTTTTAGAACATTTATACATTTCAGTTAGAAAAGTGCTGAGCTTTTTACGAACAGGGCTTACAGAAAAGGGCATAATAATTTGCCAAACGCCCAATGGAGTCGCTCTACATAGTAGAGTTAAAATGCTTATGGGCATTGTACCTATAGATGCTTATGACAATGAAGATCTTTTAGAACCGGGGCATTATAGAGAATATACCAAAAAAGAACTCATAACTATGGGGGATAAATCCTCGCTTCAAGTCATAAAACATGAATTTCAAAATTATTTTGGTTATCAGAATCCCATTATTGGCATATTTGATCTTATTTCAATATTAATACCAAGCTTTAAACGGGGACAAACGATTATTTATCAAAAATAGGATGTTATTAATGTGAATACTCACCATTTGATAATATAGAAATCTATTTTTTCTTCTTTTCATTTTTATCAACGAAGGTCATACGCACAACAACTCTTCTATTAAGGGACTTGTTTTTCTTGGAGGTATTGGGCAATAAAGGAACTGTATCCGCTAATCCAATTATTCGATACTTTCGAGCTTTAAGACCATATTTATTAAGTATTCTGAGTACTGCCGCAGCTCTAGCGGACGATAATTCCCAATTGGTTGGAAAATATCTTGATAACCAACCCTTAATAGGAGTGCTATCGGTATGTCCTTCTATTTCTAGGTCCAGTTCAGGTATTTTGCCGTCTTTAACAAGAGACTTAACAATTTTTTTGAATATAATTTTACGTTCCTTATGTAGTTTTGCTTTACCCCTTGGGAAATAGCTTTCAGCAGGTAGTGTCAATTCAATCTTTTTGGCATCTAAGACCATTTTGAGCGTAGTTGCTTTGAGTTCTTTAGCTAGAAGAGCCTGTATTTTTTCGGCAGTTTTATCAGCGGTCTTTTGAGCCTTTTCTTTAGGGATATCTTTGTTGTCTTCGGCTGTGGCCCTAGCGTCTTTGACTCTTTCTGTTTGGATTTTGGAAATGAATACATTATTGGTGGCATCTTTAGAAATAATTAATTTGCTATCTTTCAGAGTTATTCTAGTGTCGGAGATGGTCTTTTTTTCTTTGACTTCCATAAGGGAGTTTTTTTCAGCAATTTCTCGTAGTCCGTTAGTTACATCCATTTGAAAGTAGAGAATAAAAAAGCATAAGAGGAGGGTCATCATATCGCCATAACTGACGATCCACATCGGCGCGCCTTCTTGCACTTCCTCTGGGGGTGGTTCCATCGATTCGTCTTGAGAATTATCTTCTGCCATTTAAAATTCCATTTAAGGTTTTATATAAAATGATAAATTCAATTATAACTGCAAAACATCTACCTTCTCTTCTTCATCCAAATAAGCATTTAAAGCTTCCTGAATTTCAATAGAGGTTATAGTGGCATCAGAACTCATGATGATGCCTTTTAAAATTATCTTTTGAGCGGTTCTCATTTTATTCTGTTTAATTTTTAAGTTGCTTGCCACGGGATCTAAAAAGAAGTTGGCAGTTACTACCCCATACAGGGTTGTTACCAATGCCACCGCCATAGCGGCACCCATAGCTTGCGCTCCTCCCTCTCCACCTAGGTTTTCAAGTAGCCCTACTAGACCAATAACAGTTCCCATCATACCAAAAGTTGGTGGCAATTTACCTAAACCGGCAAAGATATCTATTACTTGTTTATCTTTTTCCTGGGCTACTAGAAGTTGTTCGGTCATAATGAAACTTATTTTGTCCACTGGTATTTGGTTTTCAATTAAACCTAGTGCCTGTTCGGTTAAGGGGTCAGTGGCCATGCCTTTAATTTCATCCATAGCTTTTCTATCGCGAATGGCAATAGCAATATCGATTTGTTCATGGACAACATCTGAGAATTTGGGAGGCTTACCGAATAAAGATAACTTAAATCCTCCAAAGAGTAGTTTTAGTTCATTTAGAGGAAATTGTAATAAAGCCGATCCTACGGTACAACCCGCTACAATTAAAAAACTTAACGGATCGATGTATGTCGTAATATGCTTGGCACTTATTAAGAGCGATACGACAAAAATGGTGCACATTGAAAATAAACCAATTGCTGCTGTTGGCATAATTAATTTCCCTCGCTTGTTTTATGAATTTTGTAGTTAAATGGCTCTGGTTTATTAGATTTAGTATCAGATATTACAATATGCTGGCAGTTATAGGGAAA
>CAZJDM010000105.1:0-15758 GCA_964544765.1 uncultured bacterium | reverse complement strand
TTTCTTTCCTTTAATGATATTAATTGCTACTTTGATAAAAATCACTTCTAAAGGTTCTGTTTTATATCTCCAACAGCGAATGGGGCTTGATGGAAAAAAATTTGATATGTTGAAATTTAGAACCATGAAAATTGATGCTGAAGCCGGAACGGGTCCTATTTGGGCCAATGAAAATGATGATAGAAAAACTTTTTTTGGCTCTTTTTTAAGAAAAACTAGTCTAGATGAATTACCTCAGTTATTTAATGTTTTAAGAGGAGAGATGAGTTTAGTTGGACCACGTCCGGAAAGGCCGGTTTTTGTGGATCAATTTCGAACCAAAATTCCGGGATACATGTTAAGACATACAGTAAAGGCAGGTGTTACGGGTTGGGCTCAGATTAACGGATGGAGAGGTCAAACATCTTTGGATCAGCGTATAAAATGCGATTTATATTATATTAATCATTGGTCGGTTTTATTAGATTTAAAAATACTAATGTTGACTGTTTTTAAAGGATTTATAAATAGAAATGCATATTAAACTCATATTAAAACATATGGGCGGGTTTTGTTGTGCATATGTTAGGTAATAATTTAGAGTGGGGGCAAAAATGGGAAATTATTTCTTAAGAAAGATGGAGAACAATATGAAAAATACTTTGACTTTTATGGCTTTACTAATTTCGCTTACCTTCAGTACAAGTGGTTGGGCCAAATCTAATATTAACGATGATTCCAAATCGAAGTCTAAGGGAAAAATTGCTGGTAAGAAAAAAACAAAGTCCAAAAAAAAAGGAAAAGCTAAGCTAGCTAATGGTTTGTATGCCAAAATGACCACTACTAAAGGTCAGATTTTGATTAGGTTATATTTTAATAAGGTGCCGATAACGGTAACTAATTTTGTCGGTTTGGCCGAAGGAGCCATGAAATCTAATAAAAGTAAAGGTAAACCTTTTTATGATGGAATTACCTTTCATAGGGTTATCAAGGACTTTATGATTCAGGGAGGAGATCCTGAGGGTACTGGAAGAGGTGGTCCAGGATATAAGTTTATTGATGAGTTTCATTCAGATCTTAAGCATGATGGGCCGGGAGTATTGTCGATGGCTAATGCCGGACCCAATACCAATGGCAGCCAGTTTTTTATTACCCATAAAGCTACTCCCTGGTTAAATAATAGACATTCGGTCTTTGGTAAAGTCGTTGAGGGTCTGGATGTAGTTAATAAAATTGTAAAAGGAGATAAAATCAAGAAAGTAAAAATTGTCAGAGTGGGAAAAGAAGCTAAAGCCTTTAAAACCAGTCAAAAAACTTTTGATAAATTGGTTCTTAATAAGACTGAAAGCAGTAGAAAAGAATACGAAAAAATTATTAAAAAGAAGTGGCCCAAGTCTCAAAAAACAAAATCGGGTTTACATTATATTGTTAAGCAAAAAGGAAAAGGAAAAGTTCCTACTAGTGGAACTGTTTTGACGGCACATTACACTGGAATGTTATTAGATGGAAAAAAATTCGATAGTTCTCGTGATCGAGGACAACCCATTAAGTTTCCACTCGGTAAAGGTCGGGTTATTCCTGGTTGGGATGAAGCTTTTAGCTTAATGAAAAAGGGTGAAAAAAGATTATTAATTATACCACCATATCTAGCATATGGTGATGGGGGGCGACCACCAATTATTCCTCCCAAATCTATTTTGGTTTTTGATGTTGAGCTAGTTGATTTTTAAGTTGGTTGAAGGTGAATTTTTAGTTTGACAACCAATTGATTTCTATTCTATAAGTAGCCAGGTTCTTGTTTTGGCGAGAGCTGTTCATCAACAATAAGCGGATGGATTGAGATATGTCGAAAGTATGTGAATTTACAGGAAAAACTGTTCAAGTTGGCAACAATGTTAGTCATGCCCATAATAAAACCAAATGTCGAAAACTTCCCAATCTACAAAAAAAGTCATATTTTATTAGTGAGTTAGGTTGTAAATTAAGTTTTCGTCTTAGTACTAGAGCTTTGAGGACGATTGACAGATGTGGTGGATTGGTTCCGGCCTTGAGAAAGGCTAATGAAGGAAGTTTGAGTCCAAAGCTGAAAAAACTTCGTAGGAAAGTAATTTAATTGTTAATAGTAATATAAAGTAAATTCCCAAAATAAGTCAATTAAATTCCCGATTTAGGCTCAATATATATTGTTATTACGGTAATAATTGCCTTATTAAGGCAGACAACCGGTTACTAACTTCGTAATAGAGAGTTTTAGTTTGCTCTTGAAAAATCTTATTATAATTAGAATATTAATATACAATAATATAATGATATGCCGGTGTAAAAATTAATGAAAATAAATCCCTTAGCTTTAGTCTTCTTTTGTTCTTACTTTATCTTCAATTTGAGTGGTTTTTGCCAAGAAAACAGTATCAATTCATTATTAAGTAGTAAAAATAAATTAGACGAGACTATATCTTATCTAGCAAAAGACATAAAATCTAGACAACTACCTGATGGTCATTGGGATTCCGCTAATGAGGTTGATACCTCTTATGATGCTAAATTTTTTTTATTAGGGCACGCGCTGGGTAAAGTCGATGAATCATTGAGGCTAGAAATAATTAATAGACTCATCAACTATCCATACAGGAGTAAAGAAAATGGAGGTTGGTTATTAACCCCTCATCATAAAAAACCTGATCACAGTATTACGGGATTGAACTTGTATACTTTAGAGCGAGCAGGCATAGAAAGACATCATCCCGCTGTTAGAGCCACTTGGAGGTGGTTTATCAGTAATGGGGGACTTGAGAAAGTAAATTTATTCATATTAAAAGATTTCTATCTTTTTGATCTAGGTCCAGAAAATATTGTCGATGATTTAATGTTACTTAGTACCCCGCTGATGTTTGTGCTACCCAAAGAGTTTATTTTCAGTATAAGAAATTATGGGATTTTTGAAAGTTATTATATGGGACTAATTATTAATCATTATCTTAAAGAAGGGTATGATATTAATAAGATAGATTATTTTTATAAATTTAAGAAGAAAAATATTTGCTCTTTTGAATTTATGAATCATTTTGGAATCGCGTTTATTAATTCTAGGCTAATAGGAGAAGGAATTTCTTGTATTTTAAGTTTTCAGGAAAAAGAAGGTGGCTTTTATTCACCTGAACATGCCTTTGTAGCATTGTTAGCAATAAATAAATTACATAAAACGGGAAGGTTTGATTTTTCAAGACGTATTAATTTAGGCTGGAACAGTTTATTAAATGCTCGACGGTTTAACTCTAAAGGTCGTAAGGTCTTCACTTTAAATTCAACTAATTGGGATACCGCCTTATTGTTAATAACACTCACCAACAGCGGTTATATTGATGATGACGGAGTTGAAAATATAATCAATTATCTTTTAGAGAAGGAAATCAGAAGAGGTTACGCTGTAGGAGGCTGGAGTTTTACTCAAACCAATCATTCATATATTGATGTTGATACAACAGCAATTGTGATAAGAGCTTTATTAAAAGCTTCCATGTTTACAGGGAAGATGAATAAAAAAATTAAAAAAGTTATTTTTAGAGCCGTTGAATATTTGCTTAGGATGCAAGATCCAAAGACTGGTGGTTTTTATGTTTGGTTTAACGATGCTAAGAACTTTGAAAATATTAATTACTTTTTAAAGGATTTTCCTACTATTCCTGATAAGATGGCTCCTGCTCTAACAGCTAGAGCCATAGCTTCATTGTCTCTAGTTACAAGAATAAATCATCCTCAAATGAAGAGAATCGAAAAAGCTATTTTTAATGGTTGCCAATATCTGCTATTAAGTCCTGAAAAAGTAAAAAATGTTCCTGTTAAATTATGGAGTGGAGAGTGGTACTTTAACTATATATTCTCCACTAGCCAAATATTAGCATTAGGTTTAGAATGCGGTTGTTTTAATTATCCATCAACAGCTATAGAAGCATATAGAAAATGGTTTTTATCAATTCAAAATATGGATGGAGGTTGGGGAGAAGATGTCAACCAACCAGAAGGCGTCTTTTTAAAAGGGAAGTCATCGGTGAATACAACTAATTTTGTTCTGTTGTTTTTCTTAGAAATTATTAGACAGAGTCTTTTTAAAAATGATTTCTCCATATTTGAAGATAATGAGTTTATGAATGCCATCAATAAAGCCGTAGGATATGTTATTAAATATTTTCAAACAGATACCTCTAAAAAAATAGCGTTTCAAGGTGTTTTAACCAAAAAACCCTATTCCTTTATAAACTATGAAATACTTCCACAAATTGGTTCTTTGAAAATTCTAACTGAATATAGGAAAATATTGGAAATCATGAATCCCTATAAATATCCATTGAAACTCTAAGACACAATAAAATTAAAAATTCAGGTTTAATGATCCAAAATAGCAATTAATTCTCTGACAGCTTTGGCGGCTGTAATACTAGATACTTTAGTAGGGTCATAGTCAGGGCTTAGTTCAACTACGTCACAACCTACGATGTTTGATTGTTTTAATATTTGTAGAATGTCGATTAGTTGATTAAAAGTAAATCCTCCCGGCTCTGGTGTGCCTGTTCCAGGAAAAATAGAAGGATCTAAAACATCCAAATCAATAGTTAGGTAAATAGGGTCATTTTTTAGGGTTTTGAGCCATTGAGGTAACTCTTGTAAAGGATTTTTAATTAGGGTTTTATGCTTTGATAACCTATCATATTCTTCTTTGGTACCTGATCGAATACCGATTTGTTTGGTTCTTGACGGTCCAATTAATTGCCAAATATTATGCATAACAGTGGCATGAGAAAATTGGATATTTTTATATTCCTTACGTAAATCGCAATGAGCATCAAGTTGGATAACATTTAAGTTGGGGTAATATTCAAAATGAGCCTGAACTAGTGGGTAAGATATTGAGTGATCTCCGCCTAAAGATAATACCTTTTTATTTGATTTTAACAGATTTTGACAATGCGATTTCATTCTATTTAAAGATGCTTTTAAGTCTCCAAAGGGAAGATCAATATTACCAATGTCAAAGTAGTTAATCTTTTCTAGGTCAATTTCCATGTAAGGGGAATATAATTCTAGTCCATCAGAAGCTTCTCTGATGGCATTGGGTCCAAACCTAGCTCCCGGTCTGAAACTGGCCGTTTCATCAAATCCAATTCCTAATATAATTATGGAAGCGGATTCTTGCTTGGAACATGATCCTAAAAAAGGGGTACTTAGTATATATTCATTTTTCATAGAAACAAACCCTTTATTATTGACTCGATATAAGTCGTCGGATAAAATTAGGTAATGTAAAGCAAGCTAGATGAATGTCTTTATTGTAATATAAGGTTTGTTTTTCCAGTTCATGGAAATCCTTTTGCTGAATATTGGAAAAAGGATCAACTGTCTTCGAACAATAGGTCCATGACCAGTAGCCTGAAGGGTAGGTAGGCACAGGACCTGTATATAGTTTCACCTTAGGGAACACTTTTCCTAATTTTTGATAAATATTTGAAATCATAGAAGAGCATAAAAAAGGAGCCTCAGTTTGAGCGGTTAAAATTCCATCAAGAGTCAAAATTTGAAGCACGTTTTGGTAGAATTCTTCTGTAAATAAACCTTCTCCAGGTCCAATTGGTTCGCTAGAGTCGATTATAACGATGTCATAACTACCTTGTTCACAATTATTAACAAATTCAATTCCGTCTCCAATGGTTAAATTAACTAATGGGTGGTCAAAGCCGCTAGCAATAGTTGGAAAAAACTTTTTAGAGGTTTCTACGACATCTGCGTCAATTTCACATATATCAATTTTGTTTAAATTGGAATGCTTAGCCAGTTCTCTGACAGTTCCTCCATCTCCTCCACCAATTACTAAAACAGATTTAGGATTAGGATGGGCCATAATAGGGACGTGGGAAATCATTTCATGATATATAAATTCGTCTTTTTCCGTACACATTATCATGCCATCAAGCAACAATAGCTTGCCGAAGTAATTGGTTTCATAAACTTCGATATTCTGGAAAGAAGATTTCTTTTGAAATAGTTTTTGGTTGATTTTTAGAGATATACCAAACTTGTCTTGATAATACTCTGTTATCCAATTTTTCATCGGATTGATTCTAGCAGATTTATTTCTTGATGCAAGTAATATAGGATACTGGAAGTCAGGGATTCAATTTACCCTCCTAGTAAACTGAGTACATCCTGGTACAAAAAACGGGAAGAAGACCTCCTTTTCCTCTTTTTTTGATTTTTTCCCTTTTTACCTTTTTCCAAAGGTACTTCCAATTACCTTCTCATTCATCTGTCGGAGAAGAAAACAAATTCTTTAATTTTAATTGGATTCCTTATATTGGATTTCAAAGATGTAAGGTGAAAAGTGTATAAATAATTGATTTGAAATAATTAATAAGATAAAAATTATGGTGCAAAGTAATGGATCATTTTTTGTATATCAAATAACATCTAAATAAATAAATAAAATCAATGTCTTGAAGTTAAGAGTAAGGTTTGGTTTTTCTGGGGTCGAGCCAAAAGATATTAAGGTGGTACTAAAGAATTCAATTTTTTTGAGGGAAGAATGAAAGAAGATTTTGAAAAACAGGAATACTCTCGAGATACCGAGGGAGGAGGGAACACCTGGACCTCCAATAGTGATCTTTTTATGGTCATGGCCATAATTTTCTTGTTTTTATTTGTCTTTACCTTGCTCAAATCTAGTATGGTTACTCTGCAAAGTAAGGCTAAGATTAAAGAAATTGTGGAATATCAAAAAGGAAAGGTCCCTGTTTCTAAGAAAGAAAAAATCAAAAGTGTACGGAATATATTAGATAGCGGCCTTAGAAAATTGGAAAGACAAGAGTCCGTTATAGGGCAAAAAGTTGATCAAATGAATAGATTCAAGGAAGGAATATCAAATTATCAACAAGATATGAAAAAATTCAAACAAGAAATATCTGGATATCAAAAGGAAATGAATAATTTGATCTCTGAGTTTGAAACACAACAAGCAATGCTTGTTAGTACTAATGAAATTATTCAAAAACAAGAAAAAATGATTTTTAAAAAGGAAGAAGAATTAGCCTCCTTAAAAAACATGAAGGTTTTATTATCAAAGAAGTTGCTAGTAAACAAAGAATCTCAGGAAAAAATGGCAATGGGATTTACTAAGAAGAATGAAGCCCTAGCAAATAAATTAGAAGAAAAAGACTCAAGTATCAAGAAGATGAAGAATCAAATTAAAAGTCGCAATGAATTGATAAGGGAAAAAGAAGCAAAGATCAAAGCAATTAAGAAGAAAGAAAATAAATATAGTTTAGATCTGAAAAAGGTTATTAAGGAAAATAAACAACATAAAGAGAATATAAGTAAATTAAATAAGGATAAATCAGAGTTAAAAAGTAAAATCAAAGAAAAACTACATAAAAATCTTTCTATTTTACAGGAGATTGCTTCCAAAGATGAACAGATTTCTCATTTAAATCAAGAAATTAATAATTTAAATAAGTCATACGATCAAAATACCAAATTCAGCAAAGAACTCTCAGCTAAATTGGCGGCAATGAATCAAGCTATTGACGGTAAACAGAAGGAGCTGGATGGGTTAAATAACTTAAATAAGTCTTTAAGTGGAAAACTTAATAAAATGGAACAGGAACTTGCATCTGTAAACAATAGTTTACAACAATATAGAACGCCTTTAGGTGGAGCATCGGGAGAACAAGGTGAAGGAGGGCATGGTGCAAGTTTGGGCCATTTGAGGACTCTCAAAGCTAATATAGGTCAGAGTATTGCTGATAAATTTTCGAAGAAAGGTATTCCAGTTGAAGTAGATCCTTCTACTGGAACCATTGTATTAAGTATGGACGATACTTTTGAATTTAAGAATAATAGTTTTGTTCTATCTGATAACGCTAAAATGAAGTTGGAACGGGTAATGCCAATTTATTTGGAAACCCTATTTGGTAGAGCAGAGATAGCTGAAATTATTCAGAGTGTTCAAATAGTTGGGCACGCCAGTCCCAGGTACAAATATGAATATTTCGATCCAGAAGTAGGAACTGATGAAGCTTATAATTATAACATGTCATTAAGTTTAAATAGAGCCAGAACCATCGCAGAATATCTAATCAGCGAGGACTTTAATGCGTTACCTCACAAACAGATATTTAAAAGGAAACTAGAGATTTTTGGAAAAAGTCATGTTGCCCCTATATTAATAGCAAAGGGAGAAATTAAAGAAGCATGTGGGAAATGGGATTGTGGAAGATCACGAAGGGTTGAAATCTCTTTTCAATTAAAAGATGTAGCTTTATCAAGAGAAGTAAAAAATAAAATTAATGGTCTTTAAGAAACATTAAGGAGCATATCATGGGAGAAATGAATATTGTTTATTTTTTAGATTTGTTTTCTAGTAATTTGATACCTGTTATGGGAGCTTTACTAGTGTTAGCTATTGTTTTGAAATGGATAGCTTATCAAACAGGCACCAAAGAATTGTACTTTGTATCTTCTTTTTATAAGGAATTGAACAAAAAATTAGATATCCATAAGCTATCTGAATTGAAGAATAGTAAAGAAATCGAAAGCGCGGTTATTGGTATCCTGGATGATGTAGGCGATGCTTTACCCGACAGAGGTATAAGGGGAAGGTCCAGAGTAAAGAGCGCTAGTGACGAGGATTTCTCTATAAGATCTCCTAAGAAGCAATCATTGATCGATTTTGCCAGTGGAAAAAGAACCATGATCAATAGCTTAAAATCACAGGTTGATGTATTTAAATCAACTCAACCTCCACATTTCCCAGATGTAACATATCAAATGTTAGGGAATGAAAAATCTTGGAACTACTTACTAGGGTTTATTCCTTTTAAAGCAACTAGCAGATTAATTGATATATTACCTGGATTGTTTATTGTAGGAGGTATATTTGGGACCTTCTTAGGGATTACTGCAGCGTTACCTATTATTGCAGAAATTGACTTAAATAATATGAATGTAGCTGGCTCATTGCTTTCAAAGTTTGTAGCCAAAGTTGCCTTTTCTATGCATACTAGTATTTTTGGGATAATTTTTTCGGTTACCTTGACTTTACTCAATACACTTTTTCCAATTAAGGTAGTTAGAAACGATATATATCAGCATTTATTAAATTCTGTTGAAAGATTATGGTACAGAATTCATGGTAGTAAAATAGATCCTTATCAGGAAAAAGTACTTAAGATATTAGAAAGAATCGAAGGTCAGGCGGAAATAGTTGGTGGACACTTTCAGAAATCTAGTAAAAGTAAAAGCGCTAAAACTTACACTTCTGATAAAGAAGCAGCGTAATGTAGGAATGGATGGAGAAATCTATGGATTTATCTATTTTGGATGGTTGTCCGTTATTTTATGAACTATACGATAAAGAGATTGTAAAGGTAGTAAAAAACGCTGATGTGTTTGCTTTTGAAGATGAGACAGTTATTTTGGAAGATGGTTCAGAGGGAGAAGAAATTTTTGTGGTTCTTGAGGGCGAGGTGGATGTTCTCAAAAGAGGGGCCGATGGTAAAATGCATAGAATAGTCACATTATCAAAAGGTGCCGTTTTTGGAGAAATGGTTCTAATTGATGAAAAAGTTAGGGCAGCTTCTATTGTTTCCAGAGGAATGTCTTTTATTTTGGAGATCAAGTTTCAAAAAATATTAAATTTATATAACCATGAACCCAAAATTTTTGGTGTTATAATGTTGAATATTGCTAGATTAATAACTAGAAGACTCAGAATGGCTAATAGCTTAGTAAATAAGCTGAAAAAAGAAGCCGCTTAAGCTAATTAATAATATATAAACTCTTTTATTGTATTAGAACTTGTCCAGAACCTTTCTCATGGTTAGAATATAATCCCTGTATATAATTTTGTAGATGAGTAATCTCTTGAAAGTGAGTTCCTAACTCAAAAAGGATATCTAAGCTAGAGGAATATTTATTGTTCCTTAAATAAGCGGATGCTAATGATGTCAAATATATGGGGTGGTTGCGCCGGATGTCTGCGGGAAACTTCTTATTTCTCAGTTGTTCAAAAACAAAAAGAGCTTTTTTATCCAATTTTTTAACTAATAATAGTGATCCTAATTCATATAATACTTCTTTAGAAGTAGGAGTTTTGGAATGTAAAAGATAGTTATAAGTTGCTGTGAGTTCTTCTGGAGATAGAATGTCATTGAAGTATCTTTTAGTGATTTGTTTGAGTAGAAATAGGAAATGATAACTGTTAGGAGGAAATTTTGTTAACAGTTTCCTCAGATCCTTCTTAGATTGTAATGTTTTGGGTTTATTTATTAAAGAAGCTAAATATAAATAAATCTGGGATTGTACCCCTAGATGGTGAGTAGTTGGTATTTGTTTTAAATAATATGTCGATAATTCTATATTACCGGTTAGGTAGGCGATTTCTCCTAAAAGGAACAGGGCTTGTTGTTGAATTTCAGGTGGTACACTATCCATTATTAATTTTTGGGCAAAATAACCGGTTAGTTTAAAATATATTGAGGCTAAGTCTTTGTAAAGTTGAGGGTGATGAAAGAGTATTTCTTTATTCTTTTCGGGATGTTCACTATAATGATTTCTTTGAATTTTCATGTTTTTAAGGACTTTAATTGCCTTAGTGAATTGTTTATTATAACAAAAGAGCCAAGCTAGATTGCGTGCAATATGAATATCAAAAGAATCATTAATATTCATATTTTTCAAAAAAGATGGGCTGTCATTTATTTTGGGAGGTCTAATATTCAGTCTGATAGATAAAATAAGTAACTCAGATACCATTTCCAGGTAACCTATACTTTTTGTAGGTAATCTTGAGATATAAGAATTCCATGTTTTTTCCCATATTTCTCTAGTTAGTTGCTTTTTATTTAAACGACCCAGTATATAACCCTCGTAGAGAGAAGAGAGATAATAATATCTATAGAAATTAGGCTTACCTCTGATTTGTTTTTTAAAATTGTTAAAACTATTTAATGCCTCTAACAGACGATCTTTTGACTTTAGTCCCATCAGATAGACAGTATTAAAGAAATGTGGAAGAACAGCTTTATTTTTTATGTCTGACATTATAAGTGATTCGATATATGAAGGAAAAACTCTTTTATTAATCTCATTAATTTCGTAATAAAAAATAGCTAAATTATAATAGTTTAAAGTTCGAATATAAATATTTTGGTAATTGGACAGGGCTGTCCTAACTTTAGATTGATCTAGTTCTCTTAAACTTTTAGTATACTCGTTCTGAAGTAATAATAAATAAGGGTTTTTTGTGTTTTTATCTGGTTTTGATAATAGATAAATAGGTTTTAATGGAATAATTTTTGATACACAATATATCGAGTTAGAGAATAATACAGATAAGATTGTTAGTGTTATTAGAACAAACATCTTATGCATAAAAATTACCCAACATCTAGCGATAGACTCTTTGTACTGTATAAACACCTTTAACCAACTCAATTTTATTAATAATTTCCTCCAGTTCTTTTAGGTTGTGTACCTGAACATCAAATACCAATATACCTTTTCCTTCTTCGGTGGATACAATATCCGCTTTCAGAATATTTACCTCTAAAGTAGATATAATTTTAGTAATGTTGGCCAAAATACCAGTTTGGTCAGCCGTAATAATTTTTATAGATGCAAGATAAGTTAATTTTTTCTTTGTGTTCCATTCTGCATGTACCTTTCGGTCGGGGTCAATTGCTAGAGCCCATCCACAGTTAGCTCTATGGATGGTTACGCCACGTCCTCTAGTTATAAAGCCTACTATCTCCTCTCCTGGTAGTGGAGTGCAACATTTACCCAACTTGACAAGTATATCATCAATTCCATCAATAGAAATATCACTAGTCGTTTTTACCTCTGTAGGTTGTTTGATCATAGTTTCAAGCTTTTCTTGGGGGTCGGGGGGTGGGATGTCTTGAGGGATAATCTTTTTTACTATGTCTTTAGCTTCGATTTTACCATATCCAATTTTGGCGAATAGTTCTTCTACAGAGTTACATTTAAGAACTTTTAAGTTTGATTGAAGTTTATTAGTTTTAATTTGCTCATCGAGAGATACTTTATGTTTATCGAATTCTTTAGAAAGTAATTCTCGACCTAGTTTTCGACTTTGTTCGCGTTCTTCGGTTTTAAGATAAGATCTGATTTTGTTCCGAGCCTTGGAAGTAGTAATGTATTTTAACCAATCTTTAGTGGGGTGCTGATTTTTTGAGGTGATTATTTCAACAGTATCACCGCTTTTAAGAGGAGTTCTTAAGGGGGCCATCCGATTATTTATTTTGGCTCCAGCGCAATGAATCCCTACATCAGTATGGATATGAAAGGCAAAATCAAGGGGTGTGGCATTGGTTGGTAGTTCTAACACATCTCCATTTGGAGTAAAACAGTAAGCAACATTTTCAAACAAGTCAGATTGTATGCTTTCCAGAAACTCATTGGGATCGACTAATTCATCTCGCCATTGGACCATTTGTTTTAACCACTTAAAACTATCTAATTCTACCGAACTTAGTTTTTTTCTTTTTTCCTTGTATGCCCAGTGAGCTGCGATACCATGCTCACAGATTTCATGCATGTCATTTGTTCGAATTTGGAACTCTACTTGTTCTCCTTGGGGACCTATTACTGTTGTGTGAAGAGATTGATAATTATTGGGTTTCGGCATGGCGATATAATCTTTAAAACGACCGGGGACCGGTTTCCATAATGAGTGAATGACTCCTAAGGCTTCATAACAATGAGGAATGGTATCTACTAAAATTCTAAATGCAAATAGATCAGAGACTTGTTCAAAAGCAATATTTCGATACATCATTTTTTTAAATATGGAGTAAAAGTGTTTTGGACGACCGGTAATATCATAGGAAAAGTTGAGAGATTGGAGCTTAAGTTCTACTATATTTAGGACATCTTGTATAAAACCTTCTCTATCAGCTTTTCTTTGATTAACTTTGGAGACTATCATATAGTAAGTTTCAGGTTTGAGATGTCGAAGTGCTAGATCCTCTAAGGTAGATTTAATCCAAAAAATTCCTAATCTATTAGCTAATGGTGCATATATATCCAATGTTTCTTGAGCAATAATTTTTTGTTTTTCTGTAGCCATATGAGAGAGGGTTTGCATGTTATGAGTGCGGTCCGCCAATTTTATAAGAATTACTCTAATATCTTTAGACATAGCGAAGATCATTTTGCGAAAGTTATCTGCCAACTTTTCTTTCTTGGAAACAAAGTTCAATCTATTGAGTTTTGTTACCCCGTCTACCATTATTGAGATAGGTTCGGTAAATTGTTTTTCAATCTCTTTTAGAGTCGCTGGAGTGTCCTCTACGGTATCATGAAGTAGCCCAGCAGCTAGCGCTTCTTCATCAAGAGAGAATTGGGCTAACAACTTGGTCACAGCTACAGGGTGAGTGATGTATGGTTCTCCAGATTTACGTTTTTGACCGGTATGTTTTTCTTTAGAGAAATAATATGCTTTTTTTATCAACTCAGTATTAGGTTTTTCAATATAGCTTTCAACTAGACACAGTACTTCTGCTAGATCATCATCATTATTTGGGGATAAATTTTGATTAGAATCTGCTAACGACAATTATTACCTCTAATAATCATAATTATATCACAGAAATTGTAAATTTTCTTCCTTTACTTTAAAGGCCTATTCCTGCATTCTACCATATGTAATATTTCTTGCATTTAATGTCAATTGATTGAAAAATGATAAGGTATTGAAGATGAAATTATTCTTATCAATTTTAAGTGGAACTTTAATTGGTTTATGTTTTCCAGAACACAACCTGTCATGGTTAATTTTTATTGCCTTAGTGCCCTCCTTTATAGTTTTTTATCTTGAAAGCAATTGGAAAAAGAAGATTCAGTATTTTTGGATAACGGGTTTTTTATCTTGTTTGATTGGATTTACTTGGATTATTGAAACGGGTGTTGTTTTTGGACACATTCCTTATCCTATAGCCTTGGTTTCTTATACTTTATATTCCATTATTGTAGGTTTATATTATCCTTTTATGTTTTTATTACCATGGTATCTAACTAGAAATTGGATCAAGGCTCCTTCGTGGTTTTTTCTTTGTGCTGGGATGACTTTTCTTGAGTATTGGATTCCTAAAATGTTTCTTTGGACGTTTGGGAATTTAGCTTTTAAGAACTTATTGTTCATTCAAGGTGCTGATTTAGTTGGATCTTTTGGTCTAAGCTACTTTGTTATTCTTACAAATTTTTTAATTGTTTCTTTTTTTCTTTCTTATTTTAAATTATCAGAATGTTCGTTTAAAAAAGAAAGGTTGGCAGCATTTGTAGTGATTTTGACATTACATGGTTATGGGTTATACAGATATCTAACCATATCGAAGCAGATAGAAAACTCGAATAGAAACATGGTGGTAGGTGCTATTCAACCTAACCTTTCCTTAAAAAACTTAGCTTCTAATAAACGTTTATCAAGAAGAGAGAAATATCAAAATTTCTTAGGCATGATTGAGAAGACTCGGGAATTAAAAAAGCAAAATAGAAAAATATCATTAATAGTATGGCCTGAGTCTACATTTGGGTTTGTGTATGATAGAGATTCTTTGATTCAAAGAGATTTGATGAGACTAGTTGGAGACATACGGGTTGATTTAATTTTTACTACTTTTAGTATTGAAGAAGAAAAAATTGAAGTTGAAAAATTGGAATATGATAACCAAAAAAAGGATACTGAAGAGAGTATTGAAGGAGATGTTGAAGGAGGTACTGAAGAAAATACTATTGAAAAAGTATTTAGTAGTTCATATATAATTGCTCCAGATGGAGAGATAAAGTCCAGATATCATAAGTTGTATTTAATTCCATTTGGAGAACGAATCCCCTTTGCCGATACTTTTCCAGCTTTTCAAAAATTTTTAGAATCTTTTGTTGATAATATCTCGAATTTTTCTGCTGGTAGTGAGTATACCCTTCTTCCATCTCAAGGGAGATACAAAATTGCTTCAACTATCTGTATGGATGTTCTTGACCCGGTAAATATAAGGGGATTTGCTTTAGAAGGAGCTGAATTCCTAATAAATCAGGCTAATTTTGCCTGGTTTGGCAAGGAAGGGGCTTCTGGTAGTGTTCTACAATTAATAAGATTTCGGGGTATCGAAAATCGAATACCCACTTTATTGGTGTCTAATTCTGGTCGATCAGTTTTTATGGATGCGATGGGTAATTATAAAACCAAAATTACCGATATGTTTGTTAAGGATAACTTAATATCTGAAGTTAAGATTGTTTCTCTTTTTAGTTTATTTCGATTGATAGGTGATGTTTTTATTTGGTGCCTGGGTGTCTGGTTTATATTATCCCTTGTAGTTGGATACAAAGAAGGGTGGCGAGAATTATTTGGGCGATTTAGGCGACAAGGTAACTAAAAATTGACTTGATAATTAAAAATGTTAATATGGCCTCCCGTTTTAGAGGCCCCATAGTTAAGTGGATATAATAGGGCATTCCTAATGCCTAGTGAGAAGTTCGATTCTTCTTGGGGCCATTTTACTCCCCCTGCCAATACACGGCAAATCAATCTTGTCTAAATTAACTGCCAGCCATCTTGTTGAAACAGGATCTTGAAGTTGTTTTATGTGAGTTGTTTTAAGATGTTTAAAAATCGAAAAAACAAAGTATGTATACCAACGTGTATACTTTTTTGTAAAACACCATTGTCCTAAAACTAAGCACAAAATTTAAGGAGATGTTTTTCCTGCAAT
>CAZJDM010000104.1:0-15789 GCA_964544765.1 uncultured bacterium | reverse complement strand
TTCTTCTTCCATTCTGTATGGCATTGGCCTTCGTTCAGGTTTTTAATATAAGTTGTACCCCTTCTTCAGAAAATTATGGGGAACTGATTGTTAAGGCCAAAACGCAGGGAACTTATTATATTGTCCCGGCAAGGCATCGGTCTATTATATCTGCAATATCAAAAAAAGAAGTTTCATTTAACAAAATAATCCTTCTACCTCCAGGAAAATACATAATTTTATCCAATTGCTCTTATAGAGCAGTCGAAATAAAACCCAAGCACCGTAATACCTTTTTAACCAATTATGTGTTAATTGATACCTATGATAGGTTCGAACCGGAAGATAAATTGCCTGTAAATTGTTCTATTAAAGAATTTGGTAATTACACCGTGAATCTTAGGCCCAACACCGCCATTCACTTATTTGAAGGTGAATATTCATTCAATTTTCTACTAAAACAAATCAGCTTTGAGCTATCTTTACAATCCCCTGTTAAACGCATATTTACCAACTATATCACCTTTACTTCTTCTCAGCCTTCTAGAGACAAATTTTTCGTTTACCTACCTAAAAATCACAAACAAACAATCCATCAATTTATTGGTCATAAATTATACCTTCTACCAGATACTTATATTGTTGAACTAAATAGTTCTACTAAACAGGTTTTGCTAACAAATAACAAACCACTTAAACTAAAAAATGGGAAATTATTTATTCAATACCCAACCAGGTTTTTAAAAAGTAACTATATATTTCCTTTTATTAATAAAAAACACATTTTAAATTACAACGATTATTATCCCTTGATACCGGGTCTTTATAATATTTCCTTAGGTCTCGGAGAGATTAAAAAGAAAATTTATATTTTACCTGGCAAGTCTAAATATATTCAAACCTCCATTCTACAAATTAATCAAACCAATTTATGTAAAACCAATTTAGAATATCTTTGTTCAGAACCCAATACTTATACAGCATATGATCTTATTAATAAAATAGAACTAGAACAAACAGAAGTTAATAATCATTTAGTACTCTACCCCAATGATTATGGAATAAGCATGTCTGATGCCAAGGGCACAGTTTACAAAATAAATCTTAAATCTATGGAAGTTATATCTTTGACAACAGGTATCTTAAAGGTCCTCTATCCTAATTATTCTAAAAAAGAATTGGGGCGAATAGAGGGTATCGCTGAAAGCAAAATGACCGGAAAATCTGCGGAACATTTTCTTCAAGCAACTAATTATTATGAATTATTACCTGGAGAATATATCTTTCGTCATTTATTAAAACCCAATGACAATGATTTAGTAAGTCCTACTCACAAATTCACAATTAGATCTAACCAACTAACTACTATTAAAGTAAATAATAGAAGAACCTTATCTGCTCATACTATAAAGTGAATTTTATTTATTGGATGATCTTTTAACACACCTTTTAGTTTTTTTAATAAGACTTTTTTATGCATATTCATTACCGAAACCCATCTTTCATCTTTCAATAAAATTATTAAAACTTGCCCCCTTAAAGAATGGGGTTCAGAAATATCGTTTAAACTTTTACCAACAATTACCGGCCACAATCCCTTTATAAAAGTAACTTCATATCCTGTAGGGACCGGAAACACTTCGCTAATCTTTAATAAAATATTTTCAATTGAAAAAAAACCTTTACTCTTCCTCATTACCTAATTCCCAATAGGAAAATATTGCCCATTGTTAGTTCTTATACAATAAGCTACTATTTAATTAAACCCCATTAATATGGATATATCATGAAAACAGTTAAAAGTGATGTTGTTTTTTTAAACTCAAAAGGTGGTCTACCAGCTATTGTAGAAAAAACTGAAGAAAATTCCGCTAAAATAAAATTAAACTCAGAAAAGGAACAAATTAAAAAGTACCATCGACATGGATTCATAAATGGACTAACAGCTGAAGATAAAATAACCTTCAACTCTATACTAGATGACATTAAAAGCAGCGAAAAAACACCTCTAAACAAAATTGATGAATTAAAAGATATAATCAATGAATTTCAAAAAACAAAAGGTAAACAAAAATTAGCTAATTATTTGCAAGCAGAATTATTCCATTTGATGAGAAAATATCGGACTCATCCAGCCCAATACACTATCAATGAAAAATCAATTGATGTTTAATAAATAAATAATCAATAAAAATATTAACATTAAGGAGTCATTATGAGAACCGATTTAAAGATTGGAGATCTAATAACAAAAGCTGGTATTTACACCAACCCTGGTGTTGTTACTAAAAAAAATGAAGATGGTTCTGTATCAGTAGATACAAGAGCTGAGATAATTGATAAATACCATCGACACACTAACACCTCGGGTTTATCAGAAGAAGATAAAAATCGATTCAATGAAATTATCGATGCCATGCAAGATTTATCACCACTAGAACAAATAGAAAAATTGCAGGACAAAATTGATAACTTAAAACTGAATACCGAAAATAAATACTTGGTTCAATATTTGCGAAATCAACAGGCCCATTTGGTTGCAAAATCAAAACAACTACCTAGAACTTACAATATAGATTCAAAAAAGATACTTTTATAAGGAAGGAAGGAAGGAAGGAACCATTTACGCCGGGTCTTGATAAAACCGACCAAACCCTCCTATAAAGGTGGGCATCGTGTCGTTACATCAGGCTTCCCTGAAAAACAGGGCCTGCTCACAATAACAAGGGACGACTCCCTTTGTGTACTTGTAGGTTTGGGGCAATTAATATCCCCGCACGCAACAGTCACCCTTCCTGACATTGACAGTAGCATTTATAACTAAAGAATAAAAGAAATATTAAGCCAAATTTATATCTAAAGATTCTTTTTTTTACTCCGATCAATTCAGTAATACCCTGATAATTTAAAGAAAAATAACTTTCATTATCTTTCAAACTACTGGGGGGGGATATGATGGATCAATCAACTAATACATCATCAAGCAAACTAAAAAAGAATCTAAACGTAATCTACCAACGTCTAGCCGGAAGATGGTTTGCCTTCTCAATTTTTAAGGGAGAAATATTTTATGGCAAAATACCCGAAAAGGCAATAACACCATCTGACACGACTAAATCAAAATAATTTACTAGATAACTTATTAGATAATCTACCAGTAATATTCTGCTATTTTACCTAATTCCTCTTCAATACGAATAAGTTGATTATATTTACAAATTCTATCGGTTCTAGAGGCGGACCCAGTTTTTATTTGCCCTGAACCAGTGGCAACCGCTAGATCCGCTATAAAAGTATCTTCCGTCTCACCGGATCGATGAGAGATCACATATTTAAGGCCATTAACTCTAGCTAGATCTATTGCTTGTAATGTTTCCCGGACGGTTCCAATCTGATTTAACTTAATTAAAATGGCATTGGCACTTTTCTCCTTAATACCCCTTGTAAGACGCTCTACATTGGTAACAAAGAGATCATCGCCAACAATTTGAATTCGATTTCCAAGCTTTCCTGTGAAGTGCTTCCACCCCTCCCAGTCGTTCTCGTCTAAACCATCTTCAATGGAAATAATTGGATACGAATCGACTAACTGGGATAAAAATTCTGTCATGGCAGCAGCATCAATCCCATTTTTCCCTTCAGCGGCTAAATTGTATTTACCATCTTTATAAAAAGAGCAGGCAGCACAATCCAAAGCAATAGAAACATCGGTACCCGTTATATAACCAGCTCCCTCAATCGCTTGCATAATTAAATCCAATGCTTCTTTATTTGATTTTAAGTTAGGAGCAAAACCACCCTCATCACCTACCGCGGTATTATATCCATTTTGTTTTAAAACTTTTTTTAAGGAGTGAAACACTTCTACTCCCCAGCGAAACCCTTCCTTGAAATTCGTAGCGCCAATTGGTACCACCATAAATTCCTGGATATCCACATTATTATCCGCGTGCATACCTCCATTCAATATATTCATCATAGGAACAGGCATACGACTAGATAAGGCGCCGCCTAAATATTTATATAAAGGTAATCCGCTGTATTCCGCGCCAGCTTTTGAGGCTGCCATGGAAACAGCTAAAATAGCATTAGCCCCTAGCTCCGACTTATTAACGGTACCATCTATTTGACACATCTTTCGATCAATTTCACCTTGTTGGGTAACATCCTCACCAATCAACTCAGGTCCGATTTTTTTATTTATATTCTCCACCGCTTTTAGGGTTCCTTTACCCAAGTAACGGTCCTTATCACCATCTCTAAGTTCATGAGCCTCAAACTCACCAGTCGATGCTCCTGAAGGAACTATAGCCCGACCAAAAATGCCAGACTTTGTAATAATTTCTGCTTCAACCGTAGGATTACCTCGGGAATCTAAAACTTCTCGGGCTACAACACTAGCTATTTTTGACATCTAAAGCCTCCTAAAATTCTTTTAAATTATAAGAAATAAAATCATAATGAAATATACATTTCGCCCGAATGATTATATACTATTTTTTATTGTCAGTCACTCTGATATCAGTTATCTTTAATTAAAATGAAAAAGGTTATAAAAGCTATTTTACAACGTTTGATCCTTCCCTTCTCCTTACTAAGTATTACTATGTTCATAAATAACATACCATTATTAAATGATACCCTTCCCCAACTTTTATATCCTAATATAGAAGTTAATATAGAAGAAAAACAGCTTAATATATGGCAAGAATTAACTCTTGGACAAAAGGTAGATTTGACCCCTAAATCGATAAAGCAAATATTGCATCTACTCCCTGGGATCGGGCCCGCAACTTCCAACAAAGCGAGATTATTTTTAGATAAACACCAAATTTTAAACTGTAATGACTTTCAATTAGTTTCTGGAATTGGACCTAGCACTGCCAATAATATTTGTAAATTTTTCAAACATTAATATACAATATTTCGAGTTTGACCATGAATGAAAATATCAATCTAAGCAATTCAAGTAATTTGAACAATTTAAGCAATTTAATTTCAAAGTTTTTAATACATTTAAGAAAAATAAGCCGAGCCGAGAATACTATTTCCAGCTATCATTCGGATTTAAAAATTTTCAAAACCTTTCTAAATCAATTTGCTATCCCATATACCAAAGTGTCACCTGAAACCTTAGAACATTTCAAACAATACCTAAAAAACGAATCACTCGAAGGACCTAACACCATTCGCAGAATGATTATTTCTGTTAGAAGGTTTTACGCCTTTTTAACTGACACTAATCATATAAAACACAATCACGTAAACTATTTCAAAGTACCTACTCGCATTGATCATTTACCCGAAGTTCCCTCATCAGATGAATTTGATTGTTTTTTTGATATCATAAAAGGAGATTCACTTAAAAGTAAACGAGACAGGGCATTGATTTTGACTCTAGGGTATCTTGGTTTAAGAGTAGGAGAATTATGTAAACTAACATGGAATGATCTATATTTAGAAGCAAATACCGCCTATCTGCATATTCCGGGAAAAAACAGTAGAACTATTCCTATCTCCGAACCTCTTTTTTCGATATTATCCACCTATCAAAAATCAATTGTGGAAATTGAAAAATATCCATCTATATTTATTTCTTTTCGAGGCAACAGAGAAGAAGAAATAATGCCGACAATAAGTAGACATGGTGTAAAACATTTAATTTATCACAATGCTCGCCTAGCTTCCTTATCTGGTATTACACCTCAATCTTTTAGGCATTATGCTGCCATACGCTGGATCAAATCCGGTTTGGATGAAAATAAGATAGCCGAATATTTGGGATTTAGTAATCTTAATTCTTTAGAGAAATACTACCAACTTTTGCAACAATTATAGCAGTTTATTCCTGACTTAACTTCGGAGGTCAAACTCAATTTTTCATTCATTTTGTAAGTTTGTGATATAAACTTCAAAATAGTCCGGGCCATTTTGAAGTTTATGTAAAAATAGTTGTTAAGGGGTTTTTGTTGTGTTAGAGTTAAATAGTAATGAAAAGATATCTAGAACCATTCATAGAATCAAGCCTTCCAGAAAAAATAATTTTAATCAGCGGACCAAGGCAGACAGGAAAAACCTATTTAAGTCAAAAATTTTTCCCATCAGAACATGTGTATCTTAATTTTGATGAAGAAACACATAGAAAAATTATTAGAGAAAAAATCTGGACAAGAGAAACCCCTCTAGTAATTTTAGATGAATTACACAAAATGAAAAATTGGAAAAGGTGGCTCAAAGGTATATACGATACTGAAGGCATCCCTCCCTGTATTTTAGTTACTGGCTCAGCTAGATTAGACACTTGGAAAAAAGCAGGGGATTCATTAGCTGGAAGGTTTTATCAATACAGATTGCATCCATTATCTATTAACGAAGTAAATCCTAAAGATAGCCAAAAATGTTTAGAGAAAATGATGGAGCTAGGGTCTTTTCCTGAACCCTTTTTAAAAGATAATAAAATAAAAGCGGCTATCTGGAGAAAAACTCATATTGATGTAATCTTAAGACAAGATTTATTAGATCTAGAAAACGTAAGAGAATTGAAATTAATAGAGATTTTAGTTCAATTACTAGCTGATAGAGTAGGGTCAAGTACTTCATATAGTTCCCTTGCTAGAAATTTAGAAGTATCTTCCCATACTATTAAGAGGTGGATAAATATACTAGAATCTCTATTCGTTGTTTTTATCGTAACACCATATTCTCGCAACATAGCAAAAGCAATTCTGAAAGAACCTAAAATTTATTTCTATGACACTGGCCGGGTAACATCCGGTCCATCTGCAAAACTAGAGAACATTGTTGCTTGCCACCTTCTAAAGCAAAATCATTTTTGGGAAGACACTATGGGGAAGTATATGGGATTAAGTTATATCCGAGATAAGAATAATCGTGAAGTTGATTTCCTTGTTACAGAAAATAACCTTCCTAAGCAATTGATTGAAGTTAAAACCAGTGACGATAACCTTCATTCCCCTCTTCAATATTTTAGACAACATCTAAGCCTTGATTTAGCTTTTCAAATTGTTCTAAATTTAAAATTAGAAAAAGAAATAAAAGGTTGTAAAATACAAAAGGCTGACCAATTTCTTAAAAATTTAGAAATTTAGCCCAATTTAGATGTAATCCATTTATCAATAAGCGAGAATATAATTTCTTTGTTTAATGGCTGTTCAAGAGCTCCATCCCCACCAGCTTTTTTAGTCGGTTCTTCGGAAAGCATCAAAGGTTCATTTGATATTAGATAAGCTTTTATCTTTCTAGAAATCTTTTTAACGGATTTAATCACCTCATATCCATCAAGTTGTCCGCCTGACTCTCGCATATTTAAATCAGTAAATACCAAATTAGGTCTAATTTTTTTGGTTCTTTTGATTAATTCCTCACCATTTTCAAATAATTCAAATTCAAAAGCACCAGAGTTATCTTGAAGATACTCATTTAATATATGTTCGAGATGTTCTCTTATCAATTGAGTATCATCACAAGCATAGATCTGCTTTACAGATTCTTTTTTTTGCTTTTCTCTCTCTTCGATTTTTTCTCCAATTAAAAATTCAACCAAGCTTGAAAGTGGCAATGGTTTTGGTACAAAGTCACTTGCACCAAGATCTTTAGCTTTCTGTTTAAATTCTTCTAAAGTTCTATTGCTATGAACAATACTTTTTAGATTTAGATTTCCTTTGACCGCCTTTAAAAAATCATATCCATGGTTCTTATTATGTAGATCAATATCAACAATGGCAAAAGATGGTTCTTCCTTTGCAACCAATTGAAGCGCCTCATCAACTGTTGTCGCATCATAAAGCACTACTGCCCTTTGTAGGTTTTCATTACTTTGAATTAAGTTTTTTACCCAGGCTCGATAAAGGGCTTCATCCTCTAATAATACTACCTTATAAACCTTACCTTCCATTTTCTGAATTAGAACATCAATAGCTGACATATCTTCTTCTGGCAGAAAAACATCATCGCTATGTAGAGGCAAAAGATCTTCATCTATGTTTTCTGATATGTTAGATATAGGGAGGCGAATAACAAACTCTACACCCTCACCAACATCCTTATTCCTAGCAAATATTTCTCCACCATGAAGTTCAACGATTTTCTTGGCAGAGGCAAGACCAAGACCGGTACCTTTAGCTTTACCGCTGGTATAAAAGCTTTCAAATAATTTCTTTTCAACTCCAGCTGGAAAGGAAGGTCCATCATTGCCAATCATTATTTCAATGTAAGAGGCTTCAGCTTGCTTGCATTCCTCTGTATAGATGTCTATAAGACCACTTTTGTTATTACCTATTTCAGTAATAGCCTCAATTCCATTGCCTATAATATTAGATAAAACACGACTGAACCTAGGCTCATCCACTAAAGGCATCTTCGTAGCTTTAAAATCATAGCTAAAGGCTATATCAATATCTTTATCTTTATAACACTGCACTACCTGTCTAATAGCAAAATCAAAAATACTACTTAATGCTTTTGGTTTTGTTTCTAATTGCGTTTCTCTACTAAAATTCATCACATCTGCAAGCATACCTTGAATATTATTAATAGCTTTTTCAACATCTGCCTTTGCGGCATTTAGTCTTGAAGGGTTGTTTTTAAACATATCAAAAGCGCTCAACATAATCTTAACCTGAGATAAGGGCTTGCGAATATCATGACTGAGATGTTTGATCAGGTTTGCGATTGCTTCATTAGTTGCATTTCTTACCTTTAGCTCAGTATATTTACGTTGCTTTTGACGTAAGTCTTCTAATTCCTTTATACCCATTGGATGGTCATGATTGAAATCTGTCTGCAAAGGAACAAGAATTTCCTTGCTAATATTTTTTTGTACTCTCCATGTCAGATAACCTCCGCTAGATAGTATGATTATAGTGATCAAAAGCAGTAAAAGCCAAAGACTCAAGCTAGGTAACAGGGGAATTAAAAAATAAAACGTGTAATCAAGATTACCATGTGCCTTTTTTATAATAATGCTCTGAAAAATCGAACTTTGTATATTGGTACATCTCCCTTTTATAACCGGATATGCTAGGACAACTGTATTTTGCCTACATATAACAATTAAACTAGAGTTTAATTCGTTAAATCCCATGTCTAAGATAGACTCTAATAAGGGTCTGTTATTATGCTTGATACCATGGCTAGCTATACGAACTAGCTGATCAATTTGTTGATGTTGTTTAGATTTGCTATAAATGGACCAAAAAGTTAAAAACATAAATTGGATAAAAAATACCGATGCAACAATAATAAGAAGAGGCTTCTTCGTATTTCTATTAAACCACTCATTGATAGTAATTATTTTCATTGATAAGCTTTTCCATTAACGAAGAGAAAATAAATATAGTCCATCTTCGTTTCTATTTTTTGTACCGAGCGTTATTTTCAAACGATCTTTTCGATAGGCAGTATTACCAAAAACAAAACCCAAATGAACAAAAGGAACCTCGTCTAAGATCGCCTGGGATACTTTTTTATAATGCTCATGAAGCTGATCATGTTCTAAAATAGCGCGCCCTTCTTCTAATAACTGCCCCACTTTTTCCCGGTAAACCATAGGAGATAAGATAGCACCATTTTTACCTAAAGCATGATATAGGCCATCAGGATCTCCATGACTTACCCCTACACCACCAACCACAATATCGGCATTAGAAGTTTTATAGAAAATTTTAAAACGATCTGGCGTCGATATCCAACCAGAGTCATTTGTAAACTTCATACCTTCCTTTTCCAACAATTCTTGAATCCAATTTACTGACTCTGAGGTCACAATACGAATGGGGTGAACTTGAGTTGCTTTTATCATTTTCTGAATCCACTTTTCTCCAACTTTGAGCAACTCAGATACCTCTGCTTCTTCTAATCTGCCACTTTGAAAGGGTAAGTAAAACTGCGGATCAATTTTCATTTTATTAATTCGATGATGTCTAGGCAGATTCTCTATATTTAATTTTTTATGAATCAAATAATTGATAGCTTGACGGTAATTTTTATTCGAAAAAAATGTCCCTGTCTGACAGTTTAGAGCTAGAGTTGCATTATGTGTCTCTTGTCCCAACCAGCATTCAATGTTACTACTGTCATCAAGACATTCTTCAATAGTCGCTAATTGGGCAAAATAGTAAATATCAAGTTCTCCTTGATTCAATTGATCAGAAGCTTTATCTGCTGGGCATTGTACTATTTCAAACTTTTTAATATTTGGAACTGGATTGGCAAAAGAGTTTGCTGTTAGAATAAGCTTTTTATTGGGAGCTTCCCTTATAACATAAGGACCTGTCCCAAGATATTCACCACCCTTCTTCAAAAAGACAGCTATCCTGATTCCGGCTAAATATTCCAATCCCATTCGAAATGGTTTTTCAAATCGAACTTGAAACGTTTCTTCGTCTATAACCACGAGTCCAGAAATGTCATTCTTGCCCTCTTGAAACCCTTCTACTTTATATAATATGTCCATCAAACTACTATTAGAGGATTTAGGGGCAAGCTTGACTCCATGTTCCCATGCTTCCTTAAAATGAAGAGCTTTTAACTTAGTTCCATCTGAAAACTGCTTTGATGTATCTATTTTAAAAGTAAGTATACGATAATCTGGACTAATAGACCAAGATTTAGCAGCTGATGGATTAATCGTACCATCATGCCCTATTTTCACTAAAGGCTCAAATTGATTACTCAAAATAATATCCGCATAGGCAGTATGTTGCAAAGAAGGAACCACAGTTCCCCAATATGCTGGAATACCTACTTTGATTATCTTCTGATTTTCTTCTGATGTTTCAAGTTCAGTCATACAGTTTACCTCCACAATGCATTAATAGCAATTGCGCATTTACTAAAGCAGCTCATACAAGTTTACTTTATCTCCAACCGCTCGTAGCACCACCATTAAAATCGTTTATTCTAACAATTTCCGGATCAGGAATATCTGATACAGGAACAAGGTTTTTAGCTAAAGCAGTCTTAGCTGCAAAAGACACAGCTGCGATGGGTACTATTGCTAAAAATAATAAAAACTGTCTTTTTATCTTCTCTTTCATTTTACACCTCCAATTGACTTAGTTATAATTATTGATTAAGTTATTAACCAACATCCAGGATCACTTGATAGAAAGTTTTTAGTTACTGCAAAGGCAGCATTTCTGTCTCCACCACATTGCCTATAATGTTGGCATTTTCCACATTTATCTATTTTGTCTTTACGTAGATCGTCCATAATAGGACTATTGAAAAACAAATTTTCTAATCCTTCTTTCAAAAGATCTCCCAATACATAATTCGTTCTACTGGACACTTTCAGATTGCCTCGATAATCAACTACTAAACCCTGAAAGCCAAATTTACCATTTCCACCAAGTTTAGCATCTAGCAAGTGAAATAAAGGCTGACTTGTGTTAGTTTTTATTCCAGTACGTCCAGAATGACTGACTATTTGAGAATAAGCCTCTTTCAACTTCACAGGTGGTAGAGGTGAATCCTCTCCCTTTTTCACATAAAGGTTTCCGTTTCCTTCAGCAATAAAGCGAGTAAAGTTAAAAGACTCAATTGGCAGCTCTTTAGCTAACTCGAAGAACTTTGAAATGAAAGATTGAGTTCTAGAAGATAGAATAGCTAAAATGCTGACCTTAAAACCATTGTCATTAAGTTTATTAATACCCTCAATAGTAGGAGAAAACGATCCCTTTCCTCGAACTTCTTCGTGGGTTTTTACATCTGGTCCATCAATCGAAACTTGAAAGCATACATTGTAAGGAGATAAATCAGACATTAACTGATCTGTAACATTTGTTCCATTGGTGAGAATCATAGTTTCCACTTGATTCCATTTATCATTTAAATAGCTTATAATTGGCAATAATAGATTACAGGTAAGAGGTTCACCACCACTAATTACTATAAAAGGCTTCAAGCGTAGTTTAGCGCATAGTTCTTCATATTGATCAATTATTACTTTCCAATCTGTTAGGGCTAATGAGCTACTATTTACATGATCAGAGTGATAGCAATGTTTACAATTTAGATTGCATGCATTCGTAATATCAAACTGTATGGATAAGTACTGTTGGCCACCAATGTAAGAAAGAAGAGTATCATAGATACTCCCAAAAGAAACCTTCTTTAACTTAGTAAATGTTTTACTGATCATTTATAACCGTTTCTATATTAACGAAGAGAAAATAAATAAAGCCCCTCTTCTTCTCTATTTTTTATACCGAGCGAAATTTTTAAGCGATCTTTTCGATAGGCCGTATTACCAAAGGCAAAACCCAAATGAACAAAAGGAACCTCATCTAAGATCGCTTGGGATACTTTTTTATAATGTTCATGAAGCTGATCATGTTCTAGAATAGCGCGCCCTTCTTCTAATAACTGCCCTACCTTTTCCCGATAAACCATAGGAGATAAGATGGCGCCATTTTTACCTAAAGCATGATATAGGCCATCAGGATCTCCAAGAGCAACACCCACACCACCAACCAAAATATCGGCATTAGAAGTTTTATAGAAAATTTTAAAACGATCTGGCGTAGAAATCCAGCCAGAGTCATTTGAAAACTTCATACCTTCCTTTTCGAGTAATTCTTGAATCCAATTTACTGGCTCAGAAGTTACAATACGAATGGGATTAACGTGAGTTGCTTTTATCATTTCCTGAATCCACTTTTCTCCAACTTTAAGTAACTCAGACACCTCTGCTTCTTCTAATCTGCCACTTTGAAAGGGTAAGTAAAACTGCGGATCTATTTTCATTTTATTAATTCGATGATGTCTAGGCAGATTCTCTGTATTTAATTTTTTATGAATCAAATAATTGATAGCTTGACGATAATTTTTATTTGCAAAAAAAGTATCTGATTTTCCGTTCATTGCTAATATGACATGATGTGTCTCTTGTCCCATCCAGCATCCAATATTACTACTGTCATCAAGACATTCTTCGACGGTCGCTAATTGAGCAAAATAGTAAATATCAAGTTCTCCTTGTTTCAATTGATCAGAAGCTTTATCTGCTGGACATTGTACTATTTCAAACTTTTTAATATTTGGAACTGGGTTGGCAAAAGAGTTTGCTGTTAGAATAAGCTTTTTATTGGGAGCTTCCCTTATAACATAAGGACCTGTTCCCAGATATTCATCGCCTTTCTTTAAAAAGACAGCTATTCTGATTCCAGCTAAATATTCCAATCCCATGCGAAATGGTTTTTCAAATCGAACTTGAAACGTTTCTTCGTCTATAACCACAAGACCAGGAATATCATCTTTGCCTTTTTGAAATCCTTCTACTTTATAAAGTATGTCCATCAAATTATTATTAGAAGATTTAGGAGCAAGCTTGACTCCATATTCCCAGGCTTCCTTAAAATGGAGGGCTTTTAACTTAGTTCCATCTGAAAACTGCTTTGATGTATCTATTTTAAAAGTAAGTATACGATAATCTGGACTAATAGACCAAGATTTAGCAGCTGATGGATTAATCGTACCATCATGCCCTATTTTCACTAAAGGCTCAAATTGATTACTCAAAATAATATCCGCATAGGCAGTATGTTGCAAAGAAGGAACCACAGTTCCCCAATATGCCGGAATACCTACTTTGATAATCTTCTGATTTTCTTCTGATGTTTCAAATTTAGCTATATAAAATGCAAAGGAGACTATAATAACAACAGTTATTATCAAAGCGATTTTATACATTTTCGGAATATCCATGATAATTTGCTTTATTTCTAACTCCTAAAAAACTATTCCAACGAAGCCATTAAGGTCAGTACACTAATTGTGTTCTAAACTCAATTTACTAAAATGTCAATTTATATTTTATATTTGCATAATTTAGTGTTGTTTGTGATAGTTAATTCAAGATCATTATAATATGCTGGCTACCTAATCAATATAGGTTATGAAATAATTAAGTATATGAAATACATTAATCTTTTATCATTTTTTCAATTTCATCAGATGATAAAGCATCTTTTGCTTTTTCGAAGAACATGTTAAAATCATAGGGCTTTTTTCCTAAAAACCCTTCTAAATGAATATGATTTACGTCAGCTGCGTCATCCCGATATGCTTGCAGCATACTTGCAAGAATATACTCACATTGATTAGGAGGTAAGATAATCTCTATTGTTTGCTCTCGGGTTTGCTTGCAAATATTTTTCGTTCTGTCTGCATCAACACTACCTCTCTTTATAAGAACTTTTTTTCCATCATTTGTAGCAATTGACAAAATTTCGACTAATTTTTCATTGAGAAGACTCAGTTCTAAGTACCACTTCTCTAGATCTTTCCATTGAACGTTCACCACAACTTCATTTGTCTTTATTTCAATGGTGTCAATTTTAAAAAACCTTTTCATGTTATAACCTTCCACATTTAATCCCATCTGAGATGCCAATTTTCTAATATCTCTCCAGTACTTGAATCTAAACGTTCTAAATGTATATGCGGCGTATCTTTGCTCTCATGACCTTTCAAATCTTCCGGCTTACTTCGATACTGCCATTTACCGTCTGCGCTTCTTAATTTACCTGGCTCAATTTGAATAGGTTCTTTACCTAATTTTTCCCTTGCTAATGCCCTTGCTTCTCTCTCATTATTGAATTGACCAGAAACATTTTTAGTATTTTTTGTACTATAATCTTTAACGAATCCAGATTTAAGATGTTTACCTAATGAAAATAGTAAATTCCCGCCTTTACTATATAAAAGAGCTGTCCCTTTGGCAATATGAACAGTTGCTCTTCCAGCCACAACAGTGGATATTGATATGGTTATTGCATGGATGGGCACTCCCACGGCAGCGCCTACTCCCGTAGAATCAAAGACAGCTCCAACACCATTACCAACGGCACTTATTATAGGTGCGGCAAATTGGAGTTGAGCTGTCCCACCTAAGATTAAGCCGATTGCTCTACCTGTCTGAAAATTAGTATTATATGTCAATCCCATATCCTCAACTTTGCTATCAGCATCGTAGATATATATGCTTTCTTGAGAACCAAATATATACCCCCCGGAAAGCTCATGCAACTCTTTGGATGATAACAATTTTTTCAATTTTGGTAAGCCATTTAATATATCATCATAAATTGCATACAAAGTATCTAGATGGTCATTAAAATGAATAAGAGATTGAATACTAGGTTTACTTTGACTATGGGAGAGCGCCTGATTAAAAGTACCAACCGTCACCGTGTTTAAAATTGATGGATTTTGTATTTCCATATCGGAAGCAATTTTACTACTAACACTTACTAACTGATAGCTCATATAATCGTGAGGTCTTATGTCCACATTAAACAACTGTATAGCATTAATTGACATACTGTATTGGCCATAATACTTAACTCTTGGATGATTGATTGCGTAATCTAATAAAACTCTTGAACGATTTAAGTAACGATTACCCATTTTATTATTGTTACTGGCAAAAGCTACATCTGCCTTTAAAACCCAACTCATAGACACGGTAGCTTTCTTTTTAAGAAACTCATCGTTGTTTTTATACTCCAACTCTAAAGATTGATTATAGAGATCCCTGATCACTTGACCAACCGATGTTTCTCTATTAGTTTTAAAATTAGGGTTATTTATTGCTGACTTTTCACTCCATTGCCTTAATAGGCCCCTATTATCAAAAAATTGATTAAACAGGTCCACCCTTATATTACTTTCATCGGGTAAAGTAGTTATTTGAACCTTGATTTGATTATAATTATATTCAGAGCTATCAATTTGTAATTGTTCACCTGGGTCCTAAATTTTGATTATCCTCACTTAACAATAATT
>CAZJDM010000103.1:0-16258 GCA_964544765.1 uncultured bacterium | reverse complement strand
TAATTGATCATAGGGACTATTAACATGCAGATATATTGCCGGTCCTTTTGCTTCATCTCCTTTGTCTCCTTCTTTATTTCCTTTAGTAGCTTTATCTGCTTTGGCTGCTATTTTAGATTTAATTTTTTCCACGTAGGTCTTGTGTATCTCAACTTCCTCTAAGGCACCTACCAGATGCAGTTCCCATCCTTTGAATAATTGTTGATGTTTAAGGAAAAAATCAACTAAAAGATCTTGCTTTTTAGAATGATCTCCTACAAAAAAACGGCCGACAGAAAGAATGATATTTTCTTTGGAACTATCCTTGTACATAGAGGGTAGCTCAACTTCACTGAAAACAGGAGGATATAGAACTTTTGCTTCTTTGTTCTTCCAGTATTTCTGGAACCAGTTTTTGGTAAACTGGGAGTTGGATATTACTTTGTGATAACTAGCTTTAAAATTAGTATCAGCTAACCAGTTGTTGAATTGCTTGCTATCAAAAGAAGATGGTTTGGGAGGAAACATACACATGTAGATATTGTTGCCGGCTAAACCAATATGTTTACTTAAAAACATAAAGTTTATGAATAAGTCATAAGATTTAGACAAACCAGCTATTTCCTTAGGACTAATTTCCTTGAAGGGAAGTAATGATGTTTTCTTTAAAGATAATCCGAAGCGGGCGTTTAGATCAGAGATTTGAGGAAAATTAGGTGAATGAACTTTCAGGTCCTTTACATTATATACCAGGATATGGATTTCCACATTAGGAAAATAATCTTCAAAAAATTTACATAAATATCCCATATGTTTTTCCCCACCTCCTAGAGTTGGAAAGTAGGGATTTAATACCAAAATACGGACATGATCTTTATTCTTTAACTTACTTACAGAGGTATTATTTTTTATTTTACTTATTTGAATTTTTAGTTGATCTAAACCTTGATCACCCAGAACACTCTTAGTAATAGTTTTGGGGGAGAGCATGGTCTTTTTGATGAGTGATGCTAACTTGTACGTTTTGGAGGCATAGACTGAATCCAAAATTGCTTTTAGATTTTGCGTGTCATAACTTAAATCCTGAATAGTACAATCTTTGATATGCATGTTTTTTATAAGATGTTCATTATAGTTCTTATATTCGCTGACGGAACTTTCTAATCCTTGGATTATGCTGTTCTTGTCTTGAATTATTTGCTGAGAATAATTTTCTAGCTCATTTATAGACGCTTTTAAGCCATTAATGACTATATCTTTTTCTTTTATTATGTTTTGGTTATAACCTTTTAGTTCTTTTACAGAGCTTTCCAGTCCTTCAATATATTTTTGCTGTTTTTGTTTTTCATCATTTAATCTGTCAACTATTGTTTGCAGGTCATTAGTCGGCCACAGATCATTTAATGATTGATACAAATCATTAGCCATCTTGGTGGTAGATTGATCCCAATATTGGTTTACATGAAATTGTATTTGAGCTTCGAATTGGGAGAAATTGCGTAAGGTTGCTTCATCATATTTTGATATACCAACTTCCTTAAAAACTATAATTAAGAAGTCGTATAACGTATTGATCTTAAAATTGTCCTTAATATGAGGTAAAAATGGAGCGTATAAATTGGTCCAATACATGATGGATCGAAATAATAAAAATGATGGTAAATTATCTTTATTAAAATTAAAATTAAAATCGTTATTCTCAATTACCCATTCAAGATCAAAAGCCACTAATGATCCATCATCTTGAACAATGGTATTAGAAAAAATTAGATCAACGGCATTTTGAGGTTCTTTTTGGCAAAAAGTATTTACAAATTGGTAGTACTGTTTTAAGAGATTAAAAAATCCTTGTAAGGAAGTTTGGTTTAAGGCGGCTTTTAATAGTTTAGCCGATAACAATTCTCCAGCATAATAAGATTCGTTACAGAGCCTTTGACTGAGAATGCCTTCTTTTGTCTGTGTTGAGGAAGGAAATAAAAAACTTCTTTTAACGATTGGCTCGGACTTAGGCTTAATGGTTTTTATTTGAAAACTATTTTTTCGATTGGGGCTGGTGAAATGAACAAAATCAAAGTTGTTTGGAAAAAGATCTTTTCTAGAGGCCAAGATTAAAAAGGAGTTAGAAAAGTCAGCAAGAAGTGAAGCCTTAATTAGAGATTGACCGACTATGATTTCTGGGAAATGATATTTTCGTTCTTTAACATAATCCTTGGATGGATATATAAAGGCCGAGGCTCCATTGGTATTAATAAAATCATTGGATAATATGCTGGAAGGTAATTTGTAATCAGGAAAGGGATAATAGAATTCAACATTAGATACACCCAATGATTTTAATAAACTATTCAATTCATAGCGAGATAGAGTTGCAATTTTATTATTTTTATTTTTTTTATTACTATTTGGATAATCAAAAATTCCCTCATACTCTATATTGGTATGATCTTCAGTGCAGCCGGCTAAATATTTCAGTCCCAATTTATTTTCGATGGCAATGATAAATTGCCCATCGGGTTTAAGGCTTAAAAGTAAATACTTTAAAATTTGTTGCATGGCTTGAATCGATGTTAAATCTTGCCCTCCATAGAATGAGGGGGCATATTCCAAAACACCGATGAGACTTATGAAATCATAAGTGTTAGCCGGAAAGTCTACATCATTATAATTGGCGCTAAAGACCTTAACATTATCTAAATCTCGGCACCTATTGGCGGTAATCCTAGCTCTCCTAGCGGAACCTTCAATTGCTTCGACTTGGAGTCCTTGTTCTCCCAAATATCTGGTTATGGCTCCGCATCCACAACCCAGTTCTAATATTTTTTGTTCCGGATTAAATTTAAAGGGTCTTAAAAGATTGTAACGAGCAGGAGATAAATGATATTCACTGGCCCAGTCTTTAATTGCTTGTCTTAGTTGTAGGGAGGTAGTAGAGACGTCATTGGCCTTTTTTATAATCTCTAGTAAATAATCTTCGGAAATATCTCCATCATTATAGGATATAGGGGGGCAGTCCGGGTGAGTATATAGGTTTTTACAATCTTTGATGTTTTTAAAATTTTGTAGTGAAATCATAGTTTTATTATTGAATTTTATTTATTATTTATTATTTATTATCAATTATTTTTGTTTTGCATCCATTTCCAAGTTGCCTTAATTCCATCATGTAAACTTACTTGAGTTTGCCAATTTAATTCTTTTTTGATTTTAGTACAATCTAATACATTATAAATGCAATCAAATTCTCTACTTGGCTTATGATTAATTGTTAATTTTTGGGACGTAACATTCTCAATGGTATTTATTATTTCAGATAACGATACACCTTTTTCACTTCCAACATTAAAGGAACTTATCTTTCCTGGTTGATGGTTTGGTATTAATAAACATTGCACAATCGCTTCGGTTAAATCCTTAATATAAATGTAGTCTCTAATTATCCCTCCATCACCATATAAATCAATTGGTAAATCATTTAACAGAGCTTTTAAAAAATGGACCACAGCACCTTGAGGTCTATTTATATCTTGGCTTTCACCGTAAGCGTTAGAGGGTCGTAAAACATATCCGCAAATATTACTATTGGTTAGACAAAGGCGTATGTAATGTTCAGCGATAAGTTTGGTTAAACCATAACTAGATATAGGTTTTGTAGGGTGATCTTCTGCAATAGGTTCTAAATTGACAGGATTTCCATACACTGTTCCACCAGAAGAAAGATAAACTAATTTAGTTACCGTTTTACTTTCCTTTATTAGTTCTAATAAATTAATAAGCGGAGAGATGTTGGAATCAAGATCATAAGATAAATTATTCATACTAGTAGAGGGTAAAGTTGTATAAACAGAGTGAACAACACGATGGATTCCTTTTAGGGCCTTTTTTACGTCATCAAAATTACTTATATCTCCTATTACTAACTCAATGTTTTCTACATCACCTAAATTTTTCTTGAATAATTCATTATTGCGATCAAATACTCGGACAAAATAATTTTTTGAAGTTAAACTACGTACCACATGAGAACCAATAAAACCACTACCACCTATAACTAGACATTTGTTATTGTTATCTGTTGTCGTTGTCATAAATTTGTTAATTGATTACTTTTTTATAATACAAATCTAAAATCTCCTCCGTGTGACCATCAGCAATCAGTTTTCCTTTATCAATAATAATAGTTCTTTGGCAAATAGATCTTATTATGTCCAAATTATGAGAAACCATTAATACAATCTTAGAAGTATTAATTAAATTGTTCATCCGCTCGGTTCCCTTGGCAATGAATTTGCCATCTCCGCCAGCAAATATCTCGTCAATCACCAGAATTTCAGGATCTACCATAGTGGCAATAGTGAAAGCTAGTCTAGAATGCATCCCTGTAGAATAATACTTAACCGGCATGTCAATAAAATGACCCAGATCAGTAAATTCAATAATATCTTTTTCTTTTTCTTGCATTTTTTCTTTATTAAAACCCAGCATTGCTCCGTTTAGATAGATGTTTTCTCTGCCGGTAAATTCAGGATTAAAACCAGCTCCTATTTCTAACAGGGGAGCAATTCTTCCTTTAACTTTTACTTTACCTTTATGTGGTTCATATATTTGCGAAATGGTTTTTAATAAGGTGCTTTTGCCAGCTCCGTTTAATCCAATGATTCCTAGCCGTTCTCCTTCTTTAATTCGCAGGCTGAAGTGATCCAAGGCGCTAAATTCGGTAAAGGGGTCAGGAAATTTTTTACGGGTTATCTTATTTAAGACAAATTCCTTCAATGACATACCTTTGTCATGGTATATACGAAAAATTAAACTAACATCTTCTAAAAAAATTTCACAACTCATAGGATTTATTCATATTTAAGTTATAAACGGTACACCAAGTGTTTTTCTCCTCTTTTAAAAACAATATAACCTATTAAAAGTGACACTAGGGCAATAATAGCCGAGGTGTACAGTATTCTAGGTTCGGACCAGCGATTATAATAAATAGCGTCCCTAAACATGGTGATATAATAATTAAAAGGATTATAGTCAAAAAAATGCTGATATTTAGGTGGAATAAAATTAATTGGATAAATAATTGGGCATAAATAAAAAAAGGCGTTAAATGAAATCTGAACGATATGATTTAAATCACGGAAATAAACCATCATTACGGATAACACTAAACTCAAACCCAATATGAAGATAAATAGAGTCAGAAAAGCATAAGGTAATAACAAAATTTCAATTGATATTTTTAAATGTAGAAAAAACCCCAATAAAAATAGAGACATTAAGGCTAAAAGAGTGTTGACCATTTCGGTGGTTAAGACATTTACCGGGAACACAAGTTTAGGTATGTATATTTTTTTAATATATCCCTCATTATGAACAATGGCAAGCGAACCGTTAATGGCTGCGGCGCTAATAAATCCCCAGGGAACCAGTCCAGAGAAAATATATAAGGCGAAATTTTTTAGATTGTGTCTAAATAACATTGAAAAAACAACAGAGGTGACTGCCATCATCATTAATGGATTTAAAAGGGTCCATATAAAACCTAAAAAGGACCTTTTATATCTCATTTTTAGGTTGGTAATTACAAAGTTTCTTACTACTTCTCTGTAGGTGAAAACTTCTTGCCAGGATTTAAAAAAATTAGTGAACCATTTCATAAGCAAAAACTTATTTTTTTTAGACATTACCAGCGTTATTGATATTTTCGGCCAGTATTTGTTTATGAATATTGTTTACATCATAAGGATAGAAAGGTTCTTTTTCAAGATTATGTACGGCACTTATAAAAGCAGAGTCCTGTAATGGTCTTATGACTTCTGCCGTTTTTGAAGCTATTCCAATTATAGTATGGGGATTATTTTCTCCTCCTTGCATAAACATGACACGGTGAGGAAAATCTTCCATTAATACATCAAAGCCTTTGGGGGTGAATCGCCAGTAATTATAAAAATATTGAATATTGTATGGTGCGTTCATAGCGGACGCGATAAATAAGATCCCATCTTTAGCTAAGGTTCTATTAATTTCTAATTTAGCTTTCCAAATATCTCGGACACACTGGATGGTGTCAATACAAATAATTCCACCTAAGGAATTGTCCTTAAAATTTAGATACTCTACATTTTCAATGCGGTCCACTCCAGGACCAGTTCGCATATCGGTACCGATATATTCATTGTTAGGAAATATAGGTCGTAAGTTAGCTAATTCTTCCTGCCCTTTAACTGTATAAGAACCGATTTCGACCAAAGGATCTTTTAAGGAGCAGTGTTTGGCAGTTTCTTCTAAAAAGTTTCTTATATTCGTTCTCATGTTATGCTCGTTTTACACTCGTTTTATGTACTTTTTATGTTCGTTTTATGCTCGTTTTATATTCTTTTTTTATTTCTTAAATTCTTATACATATTTAATGTATGTTTTATTTTTGTTCATATGTGCTTCTTTATATGCTTCAATAACGAATAACACTTTACATATAATAGAAAATAAATCAAGTTGGGATGTATGGATATTGGAAACACATCCATAGTTAGACAATGTATAAAAGTAAGTAGGGCGCAGTCAATATAGTTTTAAACAGAGTTTGGAGTTACTGTTGTTCGCGTAAGGTTATACTTTATTATTAGGGAATTTCATGAAAGATTGCAAAACAATCTATTTTTTCTATCCCCATCTACCTCAACTAACCGGTCAAGAAATGGCTTCAAAATTAATAATAGAATGTTTAAAAAATGAATTCCAGTTTAAAACAACTCACTTTCCAGGTTTTGATAGAAATAAGATGTTTAATTTTTCCTATATTTTTAACTACTTGTATAGAATTATGAAAGTTTGGTTTGTTGTTTTTAAAATAGCTCTCCAACCGAAACCAATAATTTATGCAAACATTAGCCAAACATATATTAGTTTGTTACGAGACGCATTGCCCCTTTATCTTTTAAATTTAATAAAGCCGTCCGCCCAAATGGTTTATTCACTTCATGGGCACAATTTTACTCTTTGGCGAGATACCGCGCTAATCACCTACCTATTTAAAAACCTGCTATCCCATGTAAAAATTATTACCATTCTTGGTCCCGTTCAACAGAAGCGTATGCTGGCTTTAGGGTTTAAGTCAGACCAAGTAAAAGTGGTAAATAATACCTGTGAGGAATATTTTGGGGATGACAATTATAATCACGGTAGTAGCAAATACAGTAGTAGTATGCAGACTTCTGAAATAAAATTACTGTATCTTAGCAACTTAATTACATCAAAAGGTTACCGAACGTATCTTAAGGCTATATCGATTGTGGCTGAACGCTTTAAAGCGACTACCACTAATTCTGATAAGCTATCTTCTAACAAGAGGGTTAAGACTGTTTTGTGTGGAAGGCTGACGAAATCTGCTGAGACAGAAATAAAAGGGGTACCAGATAACGAAAAATGGGTTTTAGATAAAATTGCCTATATAAATCAAAGCAGTCTTGTTAATATTATATGGGTGAAAGGAGCATATGGGCAAGAAAAACAAAAACTATTTGAACAGTCAAATGTTTTTGTGTTCCCAACGAGATATTCCACTGAAGCACAACCTATTGTCTTGATAGAAGCTATGGCTCAAGGGTGCGCCGTTCTTACTACAAATCAAGGCGAGATAGCATCAACTGTGGATGAATCATGCGCTTATGTATTGATTCACGAAACGCCTGAAAGTATAGCTGATTTAATAATAAATCTAGTTGAAAATCCAGAATCACTGAAAAAAATGCAAATGGCCTCAATCAAACGATTTCGAGAAAAATTTTCAAATACACAATATAAAACTACTTGGGATTTAATTTTCTCTCAGCTTCATGGTCATACTCATTATGGACCCTAGCCTTTATTTTGATGTTGATGGAAGGTAGCTATAAACGTTAAGACTAATAGCTAGTCGTTGGTGCGACTGCTAAGGAGGTAAATAATTTACATAAATTGATCTTGACTTAGAAATTATTTCTAGTATATCCTGCCTGAGAAATTTAGATCGAAGGAGTGTAATGGTAGGTCAGCAACAAAAGGTAGATAACGATGATGTGATCAGCTTAGTTGATATTTGGCAAATGTTAGTAACTCATCGAAAACTGTTTTTCATAATCAATGCCTTTGTGATTTTGAGTGGTGTTCTGTATCTGACCTTTACGCCATCTATTTATGAAGCTAAGGCAATAATTAAGGCTCCAGATTATAGCGAAGTGCAATCATTGATGAGCCGGGAAATTACTAATTTATTAGAACCACAGGTTATCAATCCCAAGACCCTGTTTTTACAATTCAGACAGAGTTTATTATCACGTTCAGAACAACGAAATTATTTAGAAAATATAGGGTTATCAAAAAACTTGAATGGTGATGAGCTAACCTCTTTTATAAAAATAGGTCTAGATAGAATTGCTAATGATATGAAAATCGAGCCTTCGAAGTTATTGAAAAAGGCATTTGTTATCACTCTGACTGGTTTAAACAAGATTGATATATCTAATTTTGTTAATAATTTTATAAAATATGTTAACTCTTCAACTGCATTAAAGAATATTTTAAATCTAGATCGAAGGGTAAAGGTACGTATTGCAACAATCAAAAAAAGGATTGAAATCAAACGAAAAATTGCAAAGCAACATCGACTAGCAAGAGTTAAAAGTCTTCATGAAGTTCTTGAAATATCTAAACAAAGTATTAATAGGGGAAGACCAAAGATATCAAAAAAAATATTAGAAAAAAACAGTCCCACTTTAATCGTTGATATTAAAGATATTCCTGTCTATTACCTCCAACCAAGTGTTTTGGAATCAGAAATTCAAATCTTAAAGCAGCGAAAAAATGATGATGCATCAATTGCAGATCTCCAGAGCCTACAAGAAGAGCTTTTTAATTTAGAATCTATTGATATTGACAAAATAAATGTACAGACCGTCAGTGTGGACCAGGAAGCCATTATCCCCGCATTAAAAATAGAACCTAGACCTTTGTTTGTAGTAGGTATAAGCTTGGTTATCAGTATCATATTAGGATTCTTTGTTGTTTTCTTCTTTGATATGATCCTGAAAGTATCAAAAGGAAGTTAAATAATGAGTAATATATATTGGACATGTATTGTTTCATTAATAATCACTTTGATAAGCATCCCTTCGTTAATTAAAGTTGCTAGGATTAAAAAATTGTATGATGAGCCGGACCAAAGGAAAAACCACTCTTGTGTAATTCCCACATTAGGGGGCGTAGCTATTTTTGCGGGCTTTATTACAGCCCTGTGTTTTTTTACTTGGCCGGCAGATTTCTTTCAAATGAAATTTATAATTTCTGCTGTGTTGATTATGTCCTTTATAGGTATTAAAGATGACATTGTTAGTATACCGGTGAATAAAAAACTAATTTCGCAATTTGTAGTAGCATTTATATTGGTTTACTGGGGTAATATTAGGCTAACAAGTTTCTATGGTATGTTTGGTATTTATCAGGTCCCTTTTATTGCGAGTTTTCTGTTGTCGATTTTTGCGATATTGTTTATAACCAATTCGTTTAATTTTATAGACGGGATAGATGGATTGGCGGCATCAATTGGAATTGTTGTCTCAACGGCATATGGAGTGTGGTTCTATTTTATTCGTGACAATGCAATGAGTGTCCTTGCGTTTTCCTTGGTTGGGCCACTGATTGGATTTCTCAGGTACAACAAACATCCGTCTAGAATGTTTATGGGTGATACAGGATCTCTCTTACTTGGTATTGTGATTTCAATATTAACCATTAAATTTATTGAGATAAATAGGGTTAATTGGAGGAGTCCACAGTATGTAATAGCGTCCCCGGCAGTTGCTTTAGGTATTTTACTAATACCAACATTTGATACAATTAGAGTTGTTTTTATTAGAATTTTAAATAAAAAATCACCTTTTACAGCAGATCGAAACCACATTCATCATTTGCTCCGTGATATAGGATTATCAGACAACTATATAGTTGTTATTTTATCTACTTTTAATATCCTTTTTATAGCAGCGGCATTTTCTTTACAAACAATGGGATCTGAATATCTTTCACTACTTCTTTTGGGAACAGCACTTATTTTAGTTGCCATTATAGAGATATTGAAACACAACAGAAACCGGTGTTCCACCCTTTTAAAGGTACGGGATAAAGCTTAGTTAACGGTATTGTCCATAAGTATCTTCTGGAGATTAGTGAGTTATAAGAATTTGTCTATCAATAAAGAAAACCTGCTTGCCTTTATTGCTTTTCTACTATTGTTTTGTAATCATTACTGGCAGTTTATTTTATATAAAGGATTAGGATTAAGTGGTGGTGTGAGTTTTATTCAACTTGCACTTTCTGTTATTATAATAATTAACCTCAAATTAAGTAAAGAATTTTTTAGAACACCATTTGTTTTTTTGCTTTTTGTATTTTTTTTGTATGCGTATATAAATGGTGTTTTCTTGGTTAAGGGAGACAATCAATATGCGCTATCAAAGGTAAACGGCGTTTTATATTTAGTTTTTGCAAACTTTATTTATGTTATAGTGTCACTACGGTCAAATAAATCTATTGTGCAGGTTCTCCAGTTTTTTAAGTTTTCTCTTATTTTTTTACTTTTTATTTCCTATGTTTTCCCAGGTTATCACGGATTAAGGTTAACAACAATCGGCTTGAATCCCATCTGGTTCGCTCGGTTACTCGGTTACCTATTTATTTTCTTAACATTTGATTTTTTTTACCATCGAAGAAATATATACCTTATTCCTTTATTGTTATTAATCTCTAACAAGTTGATTTCTTCGGGGTCCGCAGGACCGATAGTAAGCCTTAGTCTATCCTTGACTTACGTTGTAATTATAACAATAAGATATAACTACAAGTCTATAGTACGTCGTTATATGCGGGCTCTAATTCCACTGTTTGTCCTTTTTACAATTCTATTCGCAATCTACTTATGGCAGAATATTGATTTTTTTAAGTTCCCTTCATTTGCTTATAGGAAAACAATGTTTAGTTATTTATTTAATCTTAATAACGCCTCCTTTTTTGGGTTAGGCTTTGGTAACTTTTACGAGTTAGGTGGATTGGCGCAGCGTTTTAGCTATCCTCATAATATAATAATTGAAACATTTTTAGAGCTGGGTTTGCCGGGTATAATCTTTTTTGCAACAGCAGTTAGCTTTTTTATTTATGCCACTCCAATAAAGTATTTTTATATTAAGCTAAGCTATAAAGATGACAGATTGCTGTTATTGCATACATTTGTCGTTTTTAGTTTTGTAAATGCTATGTTTAGTGGGGATTTGTTGATAGGTAATATTTTTCTCTATATTTTTGCGTTATTTTATACATACTATTTTCATGGTTTAAAAAAATGCTAATTGGACAGTTGCTATACATTGGCATGCTTTTGGGAGGATTATTCTCAACTACCAGAATTATTTCCAATTGTCTTGGTAATAATAATCAAATCTCGCCTAGTTTTTCATATGGACTCTTTTTGGTAACTATTACATTTTTAACACTGAACTGGTTTAATGTACCCATCAACACTATTAACAACACTATAATATTTATATTTGGTTTAGCCAATTTGGTTTATTTATCAATTTTATTAAAGCGCGGTAAGGAGTGGCGGACCAAGTTGTCATGTCATAAAGAGATTGTAATAATTAGTATAATTTTTTTCACAGTACTCTTGTATGTAGGCGCATATATTGAATATCCCTCAGACCCTGTTGTTCATTTAAAACACATTAATTATTTCCTTAGAAACAATCAGTCATCTATTCCAACAAACTCTCTATTTGCTGAGAAATATTCACCACTCTACTATTTAAGTGCCCTTTTTTTTAAATATTCCAACCCATTATACGAGAACAGGATTATTCTAGATTTTTATGCCGCAATAATGTCATGTGTATTACTTTTTTCTTTTTATCGTCTTTACCTATTTGTTTTTGAATCAAAAGAAATTATTATCTGGGGATGTCTTTTTTCCTTACTTTTTTTGGGTACAAGCATTTTTTCGTATTATAGATATTATGTTTTATCAAACGCACTGTTTAATTACGTCATCTATTTGGAAGCTCTCTTGTTTATTATTGGCTTTATTAAAGAGAAAAGAGCTACATATGTGTTAAGCATTTTTTTGTCTATTCTGATTACGTACATAAACCATAAACAAGAGTCATTATTTGTATTGGTTAGTAGTATAGGAATTATAATCTTTTTAGGACTATTTTATAGGTATAAAAAGCACAATTTAAAAATAAAGGTAACTGTTCTTATAGCTCTTCTACTATGCCTTATTTCTTTTATGTCTTATTTTAATATGAGTATACTCGATTTAAAAAGTTGTTCGATTTTTAGCAAACATTCTTCTATATATTTAACTCTTGGTACCATAGGTTTCTTAGCTATAGCGGTGATCATAATCTACTCCATATTTATGATACCAAAAATTGTACAAAGAGGGACTGTTTCAATATTGAACAGTTTTTTTGTAATTTGTATTTCTCCGATAGTATTTATAATTTTCCCAATTACCTATACGCTGTTTACCAAGGTAGCTATTCCCTGGACCATTTATCGGCTTATATATACAACCCATTATTGGGTATTTTTACCCTTTTTATTGTCACTCACTATTTATAAAATATTTGGAAACAGAAGATTATCAAGAATTGGTCTCAGAGGAATCTTATTTGTATTGGTTACCTTTTCATTTATACCTGTTCCTGTCATTGGTGGTAGGTCATATAATTTGTTTTATATACCCGAAAGAAATCAAGATGGTAAGAACCTATCGACTTTATTTCCTCTTTTAAAGAAAAGGCGCTGTCAGAAGGTTATAACAGATGCCTATACGAGCCAATATATAACAGTTTTTTCTATAGAGTTCCATGCCCAGCAATATCGTTATGACGATAATTGGCTATTATCAAAGGCTCCAAAGGTGAGTTTAACCGCGTTGAAAAGTCAGTTGGCAGGGACAAGATGTATAGTATACAATAAGGGTAGAAAATGTCATAGCAGTATGGGGGAAATTTCTGGTCATTGGAAAGCAGGAATATGTAATCCCAGTACCCATTATTCTAAGACTTTTTTGGAATCGCTTTCTAAATTTTCCAATAAACTACTGTTTGAAGAAAATGACGAGTTTGTGGTCTACTATGCTGCTAAATAAAACCAGTATTTCAGATTATCATTTTATCAAGATGGTACATCATAAATTGACCTTCAGACAAAATTTAGTAATTTTTTTTTAATTTTAACTAGCAATTTATGTAGCTTTTTGTTCCTATAGATTAGGTGCCATTTCAAATAATCCTTGTAATTAAGATCTTTTTTAAACTTAACAAAATAATCATCTTTGTCGCTTACAGATAAACTATCGTTAAGTAAAATAGTAAAATAGTGCTTTTTTTTTAGCCGTTTAAACTCTTTTGAATATTTTTTATTTGTATAATTATCTACATACCCAATTGAGTTGATACTTTTTTGAGCCCAAAATAAAGAATAATCAGAATTCTTTGCAACTTTTTTACTCCATGAACCTGTACTCATACTTCTGTAAACTGACATTATTTTATTTATATAAAGTGCTCCTCCATTTAATGAAGAGAATACTTGTATAAAAAACGCCGAAATACTATATACAAAAAAATCTTCAGTAGATGTCTTTAGAAAATCAACAAAATTACGCTTCAAACAAATAGAAGCCGTTGGCATTAATGGACCACCATATTGGATTATTTCATCAGTATTGAAGATTTTATTTACAGGTGAATGATAACAAAATAACTTTTGTTTGTTTGAATTGTCATCATATCTTAGATAAGCCGCGTGAAAACTTATATGACATTCTTTATGTTTTTCCATCTCGTCTATTTGGATTTGCAATTTATTAGAAGCAATCCAATAATCATCTCCCTCACATAGGGCCATGAATTTACCTCTAGCCTCTTTTAATACTATAGGCATTATACGTTTACCAAGTGACCACTGATTTTCAGTTTGAAAAATAGTTCTTATAATGTTGGGATACTTTTTAGCATATTCAATTATTATATTCCTAGTATTATCATTAGAAAAATCATCATGTATTAGAATTTCAAACTTGAAGTCTGTCTCTTGCTTCAAAAAACTATCAATAGCTTCTTCAATATATTGTTCATGATTATAGGTAATGCAGCAAATAGAGGCTGTTGGTTGTTCAGATAGTTTCCAATTTTCAATTATTTCTTTTTCTGTTTTATCTAGCATTTTTTTATTTTTCTCTTTATCATTTTTAATAGAATATCCCTTCCTTCACTGGAAACCAAACTATTAAATGCCAACAAACCCAAACCTATCGTTATTAAAATGGAAAAAATAACATCTCTTCCATAATCTTTAAAATCTATTTGTATTAGTTTAAGCATCCATAAAAATAGAATCGTAGACAATAATACGGGTAAAATATCTTTTAACATCCACTTATTATGGAGACCTGGCGCAAATTTGTTATGTACAATTGGCGTCCATATTAAAAACGAAATTCCCCTGAACACAAACCATGTAATAGCTATTCCCGTGGGGCCATAAGTGTATGCCGCCCAAATGGTTAACGGTATTGAAATAAGAACTGATACAGTATTGTATTGCACATGCATTTTTATTTTTCCATGTGCAAATTGTAAACGATATTGAAAAGCTGACATTACTACAATGCCATTTCCTAAAACATACCAATAAAGTATATCTTTAGCCCATTTCGAAGCTTCTATATTTCCGGTCCATGTGTATAAAAGTTCATAAGAATAAATAGATATAACGCCTACTACTGAAAAAATGGATACAGCCATCAATTGAGTGGCTTTCCTATATGTTTTCAACATCTCTAACTCTTTACCTTGATGAAGCAGACTGACCAATCGAGGTAATACTGCTTTACTTATAGGATTTGAAACTTGAATTATGGCATTAGCGATCATACCTACTAATGCAAAATAACCGTATTCTTTGAGGGGTAATATATTGGACAATATCAATTTATCTAATTGTGTTAAAAATATCCATATCGTACCAACATAAGCTATACCCATTGCAAATGGCAAAATGGGTTTTACGGCTTCAGCTGAGAAAAAGAATTTAAATCTTCCAATACTCATAACCCTATAAAACTTGGTTGACAAAATTATTAACTCTAGAATGCTGGCCATTACTTGATATTCAAAAAAATGTTTTACATCAGTGCTTATGTAAGAAAGAACCAAAAGAACACCTAAAAACTTGGTAGTTATAATTATAACATTCGCAATATTTAACCATACTTGCTCTTCAGCTCCAGTTATGCCGCTTCTGTATAGACTACCAAGCCATCTAAGCCCAATCATAACACCCATTAACTTAATACAATAAGAAACATCTTTTATGCTTAATGTCTCAACTTGAAGCCAATTTAAACTCAACCAATCACTGTGAAGCAAAATAAGTATAGATACGATTAATCCCAATAAGATAAATATCATTTCTAAACTATGAAGTAATTTTTTAAATAAAGATAATTGCTCAGTAGTTCCATTTTTAACTTTTGCAACTTCTCTGGAAAGTGTCGGTGACATACCCATATCTAAAATACTCAACCAAGACTGCATCAAAGCAAAAAAACCAACTAATCCGAAAGCTTCATTTCCTAAATATTTCAAATAAAAAGGTGTGACTACGACACCTGCGATGATCACATAAATTTGACCTAAATTGTTTGCAATAATGTTTTTTTTAATTGACATATGAAATATTTAATTTTGATGATTCCACTATATACATTTATATTCATTACACTTTTTTAATGTTGTTTGCAATTAGAAGCTAACTTGAAAATACAAACTGGTAAAAGTTTAATAAAATAAAAGGTTTGTAGATGATGTCCATGTCTAAAATGGACATAACTTATGCAAATTTACGGAAACTTGGGAATATCCCATACATAGCTTAGGTTTTATTAACTACGTATAAGATGCTTTGTTGTGATATTCCATTTTTCAAAAATGTCGTAATCCCAAAATCATGTTGGCCCAGTTGTTCGACTGTAAATCCCGCTTCTGTGGCTCTGTCAACAAACCCTTGTTTAGAGTATAATCTAACATGATCGTCTTGACCAAATCGATGCCATCGTTCAGATTCTGAATCACAGTTAGGATCTTCGACAATTTTATTTATCGATAAGTTAATAGGAACCATAAGTATGAGACTGTCCCACCTTTTGCATAACTCCTGAAAAATTAAAAACTTCCAAAAC
>CAZJDM010000102.1:0-16285 GCA_964544765.1 uncultured bacterium | reverse complement strand
GCACGACGGGTGAGAACTGGGGGCCGGATTAGAAATAATTCGGTCTACCACCTGGGATATTATTGACATGACTGTAAGAACTCATATAGTAATGATATACATGCGCTTTGGGCATATAATCTTATCATTTTTATTCTTTTTTCATTTTAACAACTTTATAATGATTCAAGGTTCAGAGGACCCTATAGCTGATATTTGTAGAAGTTTAGACGATGCATTAAATAAAACCCTGTCAGATTATCAAAATACAGGGTATACTAAAACGCTTACTTTTCCTGTTGTAAGCACCAATGCTACAAATCAAATGATATTCACTCGTCAATTAGAATTACTTCCAGCAAAAAATCAATGTGCCTTTTGTTGCTGTGCAGCGGCGTTAATACGCTTTTTTGAATATCTACCTGTGTTGAAAGGAACAACGCTTTCAGTGAATTTTTTAGTGGCTAGTCATTTGCGTGTAGCAGCTTTTTCTAGAATAACTAATCCTGATAATCTTTTTGCTCAATGCGATAATATACATGAAATGTTAAGCATTATTCAGCAAGTTGCATTAGCTACTGAAAGTAGTTTTCCATCAGATACTCATGTTGATATTCCAGCATTAAGTGCTGCTCTGGAGCAGTATTCGGAAAGGGCTTCTGTAATTCTGACATCGGGACGTGAACAAGATCGCTCATCATTAATACAGAAAATAAACAAACAGATAGATACTATTATTTCCAGGTACATACCTCATTTTAAAGATAGACATGCTAAGGTAAAGGGGGTGAGTTCTATTGCGACAAAATTTAAATTTCTCATATTACAAAAAGACTCCTTAGGTTCTATTTGGACAAGTGCCTTTGAAGAAATTAAGAGTAATATAGATGAAGGAAAACCATTGTTATTGGGTTATTACCATAGTGCTAAGCATTTTGACCCGCAAACTGGTATTCTAGATATAGCTAATAACATTATAGATACAACATATCTATCTGGTAACCATGCTATTGTAGTGGTGGGATATAAATTGGACTCCAAAAGTGGTCAAATAAGTTATTTGAAATTACAAAATAGCCATGGAGAGCCATCAACCATTATTATGAGAAGATCCTACTTTTTACTATATGGCATGAGTTTGTATTCAATACCTTAAGAATCGAGTTTTGCAAATCTTTATTTAGCCCTTGCTGAAACTTTTCCGTAATCCTACTGCCTGTTGAAATATTTGATCTCGTATTTTCGCACTCATCATGTAAAATATTAATATTATAGTGTTTATTTGATGTTTTTTGTAACTTGTATTCAGTGATCAGTATAGGCAGTTATCTGTAATCCGGTCCTGGCCCTGGTCCTGAACCGGGCTACAGGATACTGACAACAGCTTACACTGGTTGCCTTCTTAAGATTGATTCTAAATCATCCTACTGCGCGTTTTTTACAGTAGTGCGGAGTTTTTTCACTTTAAGAGGGTCTGACGAATCATCAAAAATCCGTGTTAAAATTATAAGCTGTCACAAACGCTAACAACACGGAGGTTTAATATGCCTAATCAGACCCATAACAATCTTTATAGCGCTATTCAAAAAGGGAAAATGTGTAAGTTTTGCCAAATTGTTGCAATGGAAGGTACCAAGGAAAATATCTTAATATCAGCCAAATAATAACCATATTTATCTATTTTAACCGTTGACCATTCTCCATCAGATTCTCTATAAACAGATACTTTTTCAGAGGGGTCTTATTGTACTGGAATGGTTATTATGATCTCATTAAGATAAAGCCGTTTACGATCGCATGTTGACAGGTATTGGTCAAGTAAAAATTTGGCTCTGGGTAATACTTTTTGTTGGTATACAATTTGATTATTAAATGAGACCACTACCTCTCTTTCAAAATCAATCATCTCGGGATGTAGAAATAATTTAAAAGATTTAACTCGACATTTTGACCATCTCGAATAACCAGTAAAGTTGCCTCATCTCCACGTTTAACCGTTGTTTTAAAGTAATCTAAATCTTCTAATGAATTATTACAATCTGATTAGCTTTAATAATTATGTCATTTTCCTGTAGACCAATATTTAATCTATTTAAATATTTATAAAAATACTTGCTTAGTGTGTTTTTGTTTGCTAAAGATTTATAAGGTTAATTAATCAATCCGGGGTGTTCAAGCAAAGCTTGGGCTGAGAGCAAACTCGTTAAACCTGATCTGGGTAATGCCAGCGTAGGGAGGTCTTTTATGAACTTATCATCCTTTAAATCAAACTTAAATGTAACGTCAATGTTAACTAATGAAGACTGGATTGTTTTTACTATAGTCTTTGTAATCACCATTGGAGCTGTGGTTTATGGAAACAAACTGAGGTCCAAACAGCGAATAACCGATCAGAAAACTTCTTTCTTAGATACTCTATTGATGGGACGAACTTTAACCTTACCCATGTTTATTGGAACATTGGTAGCCACCTGGTACGGCGGAATATTCGGAGTTACTCAAATCGCCTTTGAAAAAGGAATTTATAATTTCCTTACCCAAGGAATTTTTTGGTATGTAACTTATATTATTTTTGCCTTGTGGATCGTTGGTCGATGTCGAAAAGATGGTGCCGTTACCTTGCCGGAATTGGTAGGCAAGATGTTTGGGCCTAAAGCCGCTAAGCTTAGCGCGGTATTTACTTTTTTTAATGTATTGCCAATTGCTTATGCTATCAGTCTGGGATTGTTCTTGCAGCTACTCTGGGGAGGAGAGTTGTGGGTAATGATTGCCTTAGGGGTTTCTTTAGCGGTGGCCTATTCTTTCTACGGAGGCTTTAGGGCGGTAGTGTTTTCTGATTTGGTACAATTTTTTGTCATGTGTTCCGGAGTCATACTGGTTTTTATTTTTTCCATGACAACCTTTGGTGGAATGGATTTTCTACAAACTAAATTACCCTCTGCTCATTTCTCTTTCACTGGAGGTCAAGGAATTTTAACCACCATGGTCTGGGGCTTCATTGCGTTATCAACTCTTGTTGACCCTAATTTTTATCAACGATGTTTTGCTGCTTCCAGCACCAAAGTAGCAAGGCGTGGTATATTACTATCTACCGTAATTTGGCTCTTTTTTGATATTTGTACTACCGCTGGAGGTATGTATGCAGCGGCCGTTATTCCCAAGGCGGCATCTAATCAAGCCTATATGCTCTATTCTATGCAGCTTTTGCCAAATGGGTTACGAGGGTTTTTTCTAGCTGGAATTTTAGCGACAATTTTATCTACGCTTGACTCCTACTTGTTTACGGCCGGTACTACAATATCTTACGATTTAGTACCTAAAAAGTGGCGTGGTAAGGTGAGATTACAACACCTAGGAGTGGTTGTAGTTGGTGTGTTAGCCATTTTATTAGCTAATATGTTTGAGGGAAATATTCGTATGGTTTGGAAAACCCTAGGTAGCTATTCTGCCGCTTGTCTTTTATTACCAGTCATGATCGGATATTGTTGGCCCAATAAAATAAGTGATTGGCAGTTTGTATTTATGTCAATACTAGGGGTAATTTTTACTACTTACTGGCGCAATACAGAACATCAAGGGTTTTGGCAGAATGTCGATGATCTTTATATCGGAATTCTGGGTACATGTTTGGGACTTTTTATTATATATGTAGTAAATGTGTTGTCTAATTATCGCTTGCGATATTTATCAAACAGATTACCTGACAATGCTTGATTATTGGCCAAACGCTCTTAATGACTAAATCTATTAAATGATTTCAACCCATCATTCGAATTATATCTATAAGTCAGCTTGACAACACTCGAATGGATATAATACAAAATCACTAATATTCCTATCTTTTTTTTCATTTTCATCAAGGAGTGATGTCATGATGTTTTTAAGGCCAATACCCTTACTATTACAACTTATACTACTTATACTTAATTTGTATTCATCTGAAATTATAGGGCATGAGGATGATGATAGAGCTGAAGATAACATTCGCGTTATTTATGGTGATGATAATCGAGTAGATGTATTTGAATCGACTAATAATCGTTATATTGAACTGTCTCGATCAGTAGCGGCCAAAATACTCAATATGAGTTTGCCTTCAGAGGATGGTGTCGTTAATATTTTAGGTAGTAATTTAGTTGATCGGTTTAACGTTTGTTCAGATGAACGATTTGTCCAGCAAAGAATTGCTGCTAGTTGTACAGGTTTTTTAGTTGCTCCTAATATTTTGATTACAGCGGGGCACTGTATGCGTCATGATTTTGATTGTCAGCAATTTAGTTGGGTCTTTGACTTTAAGGTACAGCACTCGGATCAAGAGAATGTTCAGGTGAATGAATCACAGGTTTATGGTTGTAGTGAGATATTGAAACATGATTTTGATCCTATTAATGAATATTTTGAAAATGATTATGCGGTAGTTTTATTGGATCGTTCGGTCGACGATCGAGAGCCGCTTCAAGTTAGGTTACATGGTAAAATTGATGATCATCAAAAATTGGTAATAATTGGTCATCCTAGTGGATTACCCCTTAAAATTGCTGCTCAGGCTCAAGTGCGAAACAATAATCATTACCTATACTTTATGGCAACGTTAGATGCTTTTGGCGGTAACTCAGGATCACCAGTATTTAATGCTGATACTGAGGTAGTGGAGGGTGTATTGGTATTAGGAGAGGACGATTATATTGATTCTCCTGACAAGAATTGTAAAGTTCCCAAACGATGTGCATTAGATGAATGTCATGGTGAACAGGTTATTCGTACAACTAGTATACCATTTTTAAAGACATTAAATGTTAAGGATAATTAAGGATAATTTAAGTTAATGAATGATATCGGATGATAAGGATAGATATAAGGAGATGACCTCATGAAAATAGAAACAACGGCAGTTCTATTTGTGGATTCATTAAAAGGTTTTACATATATTTGCCCAGATGAATTACCTGTTCCAGATGCTGAGAATATAGTACCTGAATTATTGGCTATGCTTCCTTTTGGAAAATATAAACTTGCATCGGCAGAGGACCATCTTGAAGATGCTCTTTATCATGCTGATGAGGAACATCCGCAATTCAGCCCCGCTCCATCCGGAAAAGATATGGATATTCGATGGAACAAACATTGTGTTAAAGGAACAAAAGGAGCTGAATTATTAGATGTATTACCTGATAGGTCGGAATATGAGTATTTTGTAGCCAAAGGTATTAAAGGAGTAAAATAAAAGCTTTTATTATATATTTAATTGTGGTATGGATTTTCATGAAGATTAGTTTTGATCATTCTTTCAAATACTTAAGCATAATTAATAACTTGGAATACATAAACAATAAATTTAAACATCTAATTGTAGTTATATAATTGTAAATATTCGGAATATGATATGGCTGATTATATAAATTATCTAAGGGGATTATAGAGTTCAAACGAGTTTAATATGAAATCAAAATTAATTATCGGTTTTACGGTCTTAACTTTTTTAATAGTCATCATTGGTGGATTTTCTTTATATCAATTACAACGTATCTCTCAGAATGTTTATGAATTGCATGATCATCCTTTTGTTGTAAGTAATGTGGTAAAAGATATCAAATTGGATATTGTAGCTATGCATCGTGACATGAAAGATGTTACATTAGTCGATAAATCGCAGAGAAAAGGTATTCTAAGTAAAATTCAAGCTATTGAGAATGATGTTATAGAGGATTTTGAAATATTATTAGATAGATATTTAGGAAATAAGCAAGATATATTCAACTTGAAAAGTAAGTTTATCAACTGGCAAAGCATTCGTAATAAGGTTGTTGAGCATCTTGATCAAAATAATTATGATCAGGCAAGAAGCATTACTCAACAACAGGGTGCTCGTTACGTTGAGATGTTATTAAAAGAATGTAGTGCTTTAGTTACTTTTGCTAGTGCCAAAGCTTTAGAATTTAGACAGGGTTCATCGAAGATTTTGCAATCAGGTAGAATTATTTTGGGATTGGCAATTATTGTATGCATTTTACTATCCATTGGGACAGGAATCGTTGTTACCAAATATATCATCACCAGTACCCAAAAACGACAAGAATTACAGGCCCAGGTAGCAATATCTTCTCGTTTGGCTTCAATTGGTGAGTTAGCGGCAGGCATTGGTCATGAAATTAACAATCCCTTAACTGTTATTCAGGGATTTTTTTCTATTTTAGAACGTAATTACGATTTTAATCCCAAGTATTCTCAAGGGATAAAGAATTCTGTTAGTCGGATTTCCAATATAGTGAAAGGTCTTCGCAAATATGCCTACGCGAGTGAACATAATACTGAAAGTATAAATACTCATAAAGTAATTCAGGATTCACTTCAATTAATAGAAGTAATTTATAAGAAACAAAATATAAATATTGATGTTCAGTTAGAAGCTGAGCGTATGTTTGTAGCGGGCGATGGTGGAAAGTTCCAGCAAGTATTAATTAACCTACTGACTAATGCACGTGATGCCATTAAAAGCGATGGGCAAATTATCATCAGAACAATGAATAAAGGAAATAAATTAGTTGTAATGGTTATCGATACGGGGATGGGAATTAAACCAGAAAATAAACAACGGATTTTTGATACCTTTTTTACTACTAAACCGGTAGGTAGAGGAACTGGTCTTGGTTTAGGCATTTCACATTCAATTATCCAAAGTATGGAAGGGTTAATTTCTTTTGAATCTGAATATGGCAAAGGGACAACATTTACGATTGAGTTACCTTTGACATCTTTTCAGAAAATTACCAAGAAAAAGCAAATTGCTAAACAACCTTTGGTTGGCCGTTGTTTAATAGTTGATGATGAGCAATATATCAGAGACGTTTTGTCTAATTATCTTGGAGAACTTGGACTTACAACCAAGTCTGCCGAAGATGGTAAAGTTGCACTTGAAATGTTAAAAAAAGAACAATTCGAATATGTTCTAACTGATCTTAAAATGCCTAACATGGGTGGAACAGAGCTAATAAAAAAGGGCCGTAACATTGCCGAAAAAACTTATTTTATTGCTATAACAGGTAGTGTAAAGGAACAACGTTTTAGTAATGCTGATATCAAATTAAATAAACCCTTTACAGCAGATGATGTTTATGAGGCTTTTCGTAGTTTAAGGACTATGGGCGCTTAAACTCACATCACATAATCAAAATAATAAATAATTTAATAATTCACATATTAGATTGCCTTATTGATTTTTTAGTTTTACAATAGATTTACTAATAATGATGGTTTATTTCTATGGCAATAAAGGAGCGCTTTTTTACCATATTAGGAAAAAATCACGGCTATCCTTTTATATTCTTAATTAGTATTTTCTTATCCATTTTTGCTTTTATTTCCTGGTTCGTATTATCAGAAATTATTTTGTCTACTTCTGATGTTGCTTTTTGTGGACAATGTCATTCCATGAAACCAATTGCAGCATCATATTTTCAGGATGTTCATGGCGGAAAGAATTCTTCAGGCTTTAAAGTAGAGTGTACTAAATGCCATCTTCCTCATAATAATCAGATCAATTTTTTTGTTCAAAAAACAATAACTGGTTTTTACGATTTTTGGGTGGAACATGTAACAGGAGCAGATCATGTAAATTGGCTGGCCAAGCGTGATCGAAGAGGTGATTTTGTTTATGATTCTGGCTGTTTAAAATGTCACAGTAATTTACAAGAATCTACTCAGAGTGATCCAAATGCTTTTGTAGCCCATAAACCTTATTTTTTAAATCGTACTTCAGTAAAGTGTGTGTTTTGCCATCCCCATGTGGGGCATAAGGATTTAGTATTTTCAATAACCAAATTTTATGGAGCAAAATAATGAATAGAACTAATTATGTATACTTCTTTTTTGCTGCTGTCTTACTCGTAAATACAGATGGTAGTCTTTGGGGGACGCCTAAGAAGATTAAACAACATATAGGTGATGTTAGTAAGGTTAAATCTATAAAGATTGACAGAGGAATCAGTAAAGTTGCCAAGGAATGCGTTCAATGTCATTTAAAAGATAATCCTGGAATTATAAATGATTGGAAAAATAGCCGGCATGCTCATGTAGGTGTTTCTTGCCTAGATTGCCATCGAGTTGAAAAGGATTCTTTAACAGCAACTCAACATGAGTCATTAATTGGAACAGATGTTTACATTTCGGTATTGGTTTCTCCGAAGGTTTGTGGAAGGTGCCATGTTAGCGAATTAGAGCAATTTAATCAAAGTGGGCACTATAGGTCCTATCTTCAAATAATTCCTAAAGATAATCTACATACCTTGGTAAATGTTCATGAGGGGCAAAATCATCCTCAACTCAAGAATGCTCCCAATGAAACTGGTTGTATGCAATGTCATGGAACCAAAATAATTCTTGATAAGGACAAAAGGCCCACTGCTGAAACTTGGCCTAATGCCGGAATGGGTAATATTTATCCAGATGGTGGAGTTGGAAACTGTACAACATGCCATACTAGGCATAAATTTGATATTGCGGAAGCTCGTAAACCAGATGCTTGTTCGTCTTGTCATTTAGGACCTGACCATCCTGATATTGAAATATTTGAAAATAGTAAACATGGTCATATTTTTAAGACTGAAGGAATGACCTGGAAATGGGATAGTGCGCCTGATGCTTGGGAACCAGGTGATTATAGAGGACCCACTTGTGCTGTTTGTCATATGGTTGGAATAGGTGCATTAAATACAACCCATAATATTTCTGAGCGTTTGTATTGGAATCTCTGGGCCAAGGAATCCAAGGTTAGAAATTCAAATGATGCAATGAGTCCTCTCACCGGGGATGGGCCAGCTGGAAGAAAAAAAATGAAGCAGGTCTGTGTTTCTTGCCATGGTAAATTACATACTGAAAACTATTTTAAACAAGGTGATAAAGCCGTTAAATTATACAATGTTGCCTATTATCAACCAGCTAAAAAAATGCTGGACGAGTTAAAGGCCAAAAAATTACTCAAAAGCAATCCCTGGACCGATGAATTTCAAAAGATATTCTATTACTTATGGCATCATGAAGGACGCAGGGCTCGTCAAGGCGCTATGATGGGCGCTCCAGATTATGCTCATTGGCATGGTTTTTTTGAGTTACAGCAGGATCTCTATAAATTGAAAGAAATATATGAAAAAAGGATAAAAATTAATAAGATAGAATAGAAGTATGTAAGTTGTCAGTAAGTGGCAATAACAATCGATCCTACAAAAACATTTCTTAATATACTAATTATATTGATATTTGCTATCTAGCTATATACAAATTTTAATTTTTTTGTTTACTTTTCAAAATTCGTTTGGTATAATCTAAAAAGTGGGTTGGTGATCACCTAACTAATTCCATTTAATATGAGAGGTTAGCTATGAGAAAGTTTTTCTTCATTATTTTCAGTCTGTTATTTATGCTTGGTGCTTGTCATACAGATGAAACAATTAAAGGTACATCCCAAACCAAGTCAGATAATAAAAAAACCGCTGTAAAATCAGAATCTGATGAAGGTAATCAATTGGAACCAAAACCTATTGATACTACAGGAAACCAAATAAATTTGACCATGTCTTTTAAAAAGTCAGATCATCAAACAATAGGTTCTTTCAACTTAGTATCTGGAGAGGAAGAAACCACAACCAGTGAAAACGAAGAAACTTCAACAGACGTGGAAAAAGAAGCTACGGCCAGTGAAAAAGAAGAAACTTCAACTAATAATAATGAAGTAAAACTTAACAATGGTATCGTAATTACTGAAGCCAGAATCAGTGTTGGTATGATTAAGATTAAAAGTACCGTGGAAGAATCTAAAGAAGAAGCAGAAGTAAAGAAGGCTGCTTTTGAAAATATGCGTTCAGTGCATGAAGATCTTTTCTCTGGATTAAATAACTTAGAGCAAGAAGCTGAAGTTGATATGTCGCAAATGGCAAGGTATGTAGAAGAACAAGTGGTCAAGGCTAGAGCTGAAGCCAAAGAAGCATTAGAACGAGAGTATAAAAACGCCAAAGAAGCTCGCAAAAAGGAACAAGAACTTGATTCATCAATTAAAGTTGCCGGACCATTTGTTATCGATTTATTGAGTGGTACCTCAACGCCTCCAATTGAGGATATTGAAATAGTAGATGGGACATATAAAAGAATTGAGTTTAGATTAGAAAAATATTTTTCAGAAAGTGAAAAAGAAGATCCCTTAAACGGTAACGTATTCTATATAAAAGGATACTTTACTGATGAAGAAGGAGAAAAAGCAGAGTTTTCTTTAATCAGTGACCAAACAGAATTTTTGAAATTGGTTACCGATAAAGGTTTTAAACTTCAGGAAGAACAAGAAAGTTTTGCTGTTCTTTTTGATTTAAATAAATGGTTCAATGGTATTGACTTAGTGGATTTTCAAGATTTAGTTTTTGATAAAAAATTTGAACGTTCACAACTAGAATTTATGAATGAAATTTTAGCTGATATTGAGGAAGATCGAAAAGAAATGCAAGAAGATTTGGAACAAACTTTAGCCGAAATGCCTTCAGAAGTGCCACAAGAGGATCGTGAAGAATTCCATCAAGATATTGAATCAGCAGCAAGGTCCTGGGAAGAAGTTACTGGTGAGATTAGAGCGCAAATAGCGGAATCTATATTAGTGGGTTCAGATTCAGCAGATTTGACTATTTCTAATCGAACCAGTACAAACCCCGTTGCTATGTCTATCCTAAACAGGGTAAAATATAACCTAAAAAGTAATCTTACTATGAATGCAGCAGCAGACGATGGAGAGTTTTGGGCCATAGATGATATATATGGAGTGGTTGATATTGATTTAGCAGATGAGACGGAAATTTCTTTCTTAAAGATGGATGGTGTTATCTCTATTGATGATGGTAAAATTTCCGTTTATGACGGTGAAGATGCTGTAGAAATTAGTGATGGGAACATAACGGTTACAGGAACTGACGGTGGTGTTGTCGAAATTATTGATGGTACAATAAGGGTACGAAATGGAGACGAGGAAGTTTAGATTTTATATATAGGTTTTTAAGACCCCCAGTAAAAAAAGGTCAGGGATGACCTTTTTTTCAATCTTTAAATCGAGTATTAAGATGGTGAAATTATCAGTACAAGAAGCCAAAAAACATATTCATCTTAGTGAATATACTGATTATCGCCTATATTTATTCGATCTTTTTCAATGGCTCAAAGAAAAAAAACGAGTTTATACCTACCGAGATTTTGCTACAGATTTAAATTTTCCCGGATCCAATTTTATTCAATTAGTGATCAATGGTAAACGTAATCTGTCCAAAGAATCTATCAATAAAATCATCAAATCGTTAGGTTTAAAAAAATTAAAGTCAAAATATTTTAAGTTTCTTGTATGTTTTAATCAAGAGACAGATGTAAACAAAAAAGCTCAGTACTACCACACACTCAAACAATCAGCTCGAAGATTAAATTACAAATTATTTGGCAAGGATCAATATCAATGTTATTCCAACTGGTATAATCTAGTTCTGTTGGAACTCATTAATACCGTGGACTTTAAAGAGGATATTGATTGGATTTACGATGTTTTGGAAACCAAGGTGCCAAAAGCCAAACTTCAAAGCAGTATGAAACTTTTGAAAAAGTTAGGTTTAATCGAGGAGTGCCAAGGTAAATTACAAGTAAAGGACCGAGTAATGTCCACGGGCGATGAGGTCCACTCAATGGCTGTTAAAAAATATTATCTTGATATTATTGACCAGGCCAAAATTGCTTTAGAAAAGATTGAGTCACCTCAAAGAGAATATGGGGCTCAAACTCTAAGTATTTCGTTAGATTCCTTTGAAGAAATTAAGGAAAAAATAAGGCGATTTAGGAAAGAGATTTTACAAATCGCTGCTGATAGTGATGATCCTTCTTTGGTTTATCAATTAAACATTCAACTATTTCCTTTAGCAAGGTGTTAAGATGCAAAAGAAAAGAAATTTAAAAACAAATACTATCTGGTTTTTGACCCTACTATTAATACTTTCGTTTGCTGTTATTACTTGTTCCAAAAAAAGTTCAGAAGGAGAACAGGAACTTCAATCTAAAGGAGGCGGCATTGATACAGGTAATCCGATAGGAGTAAATGCTCGTCCTATTGATAAACTCGGATCAGTGAATGAAATAGCGCCCTCTAATTCACAAAATGAAATGGTAGCTTTTAATCTGATAACCGCAAATAATACTCCAAATAGTTCCTCCCATTCTTCATTTAAGTTAATTAGTGGTTCTGATTCTCCCAGGGAAATAGTTTTAGCTAATGGATTACATATTATAGGTGCTAAAATCAATATTACGGCTGTTAAATTAAAAGCCCCACTTGAGCCAACGGATGATGAAACGAAATTTCTAACTCAATATTTAGACTTAGAAAAGAATATTCTGGTCGACTTTAATTTTCCGATTGAAAAGCAGGCTGAGCAAATGGAAGCGCAGCTTGAACAACAGGAAGCGCAGCTTGAACAACAGGAAGCGCAGCTTGAACATCAGGAAACACAACTTAAGCAACAAGAAGCACAACTTGAGCAACAGCAAATACAATTGGAACAGCAGGCTGATCAAATGGAAGCACAATTGGAGCAACAGCAAATGCAATTGGAACAGCAGGCTGAGCAAATAGAGGCGCATTTGGAGCAACAAGCCGATCAAATTGAGCGTTCAGCTGAACAATTTGAAAATAAAATTGAACAATTTATGCAACAAATTGAAAATCATATGAGTACTCAACAACAGCACTTGCAGACAACTATAGATAATTTTGACACAATGTTTAAGCAAAGAGAATATCGCTTAGATAAGGAGCAGGAGCTTGATCCATCTACTAAATTTGTTGGTCCGTATGTACTAGATTTGTTGGATAATCAATTAAATCCTCCACTTGAGAAAGTGATGGTAAGAAATGGAACCTATCAGAGAGTTGAATTTAGGATAGAAAGGCATTTATCAGAGAATAAAAACGATCCTTTGTTTGGTAATACCTTCATGCTTCAAGGATATTTTATAAATTCTGAGGGACAAAAAGTTTTATTCAGCATAGTTGATTACCACACTGAGGTTCTTCGCCTGACCAGTAAAGAAGGTATGACGTTAACTAAGGATTCTGAACAACACTTTAGAGTAGCTTTTGATATTAATACCTGGTTTGCGGGAATTGACATTACTGGTATTGATCCTCAAAACGGACATATCCATATAGACAGTGATCAAAATGCTGAAGTTTTAAAGAAATTGAAGGATAATATGAAACAGAATGTTAGTCTGGAGCAAAAAGCAGATGTTCAAAAAGATATTTTTAGTGAAATAGGAAAAGGCGTCCTCTTTGAATTATAGAGAGTGATTTTCCCGATGAAGTGTCTTTTGTTCGAGAGATATATAAAAAAATATACAAACATGATGCTTATTGTAAAAATCAAGATCTGGATGATGATCAGCGACTTTCTTTTCATCAAGAACATTCTGGTCTGTTGATGGAGAAGCTTCGTGAATGGCTAATAGAAAAAATTGGCGGCAAAACAGTGGAACCTAACTCTTCTTTGGGAGAAGCAATAAACTATATAGCCAATCAATGGCCCAGATTAACAGCATTTTTACAATATCCCGGAGTTCCTCTAGACAGCAATCTAGTAGAACAGATAATTAAATTGATTATTCGTTATAGGAACAACTCACGGGTATATAAGACCCAAAATGGAGCTGATGTTGCTGATCGATTAAGATCTATTATTTATACGGCAATACTGCATAGCGTAAATCCAGTAGATTATCTTACCTGGTGCCTAATTAACAAGGAAGATTTAAAAACAGATCCCGTCAATTTTACACCATGGGCATACAAGGAATATTTGAATGCTCAACAGCAAAAAACTGCCTAAATTTAAAGATCACTTGAACAATTTAGTTAGTAAATTGAATTTTTAAAAAAAATCTACGCGCAGCTGCCGGAACAATACTTTCAGTGAAGCAACGCCCCTATCAAAACAATAAGTGATTTCCGTTACATTGTACTTTTTACATATTCTCTTTGCTATTTTGCTGAAAGCAGCTTGATCCGTAGTTTTACCGGGAACCACTTCCCAGGCAATTGGATAACCTTCTTTATATGTAACTAATATAAATCCAATAACAGACGGATAATAACTATTAGACTTCCACCAGCAAATGGTCCCCCCAAAACAAAACGGAGGATGACATGACTTATTTTTTAAGAACCAGCATGATGGCCATGGATTTTTATATTCTAAAATCACTTTTTTGGGGTAATATTATTAAATTTGAGGTCGATTCGAATTTTTGTGCGAGTATTTTGCTTTTTTTTAGCCAATTAATAGTCCGTTATTATAAAGATTCAACTAGCCGTTTCTTAATTTCCTCATAGTAAAAAAAGAAATAGAGAGCAGCTTAGACCAACACGATGTTAACAGTATTCGTCGGCCATAGATATCCGTGTGCCCTGATATAAAAGCGAATACTGTTAACCCCTATTAGTTAAACCCAGTGTCGTTAGTTTTGAACCTTGTGGTATGAAAAAATCATACCATTTGGGTTCGGAAAGAAATATTGAAAAAAAATCATACCACAACCCTACCGCGAACTGCTGAAAACACTGATTGTAAAGGGATTAGGGGTAATGCCCAGGGCCGGACTTGAACTATATGTTATGTGTTTTTTCCTATTAACAAAATCAATTAGATGCCTTACCTATCAAGGTGGAGGAGTTTATTTAGCTTTACTTCAATTTACCTCGTTTTACCTGCGTTTCACAAAAATTCCACATCAAAAACATACCACAAAAAGGGCTAGGAGATTTCCGGCACTGGGTACAATATGTATGTGATATATAGTTAATAATCCATAAAAAGGGTCGCGGAAGTCGAACCCGTACAACACTAATTTTAAAAATTAACAAAATTAGCTATATGCACTCATCTGCAACAATTTAAAGGTTCTTTTTACTTCCTGTCATTTCCCATTATTTCACACTAATAATCGAATTCCTCACGCCCAATTCACGCCCCTAACTTGATTTTGCCCTTTTATCCTGTCGGAATTTTATTACAGATTTTTATTAATATTTTCAAGAGTTTTACTAAAAGCATAGTGGCGGCAGAATATCCCGCCACCATGCTGGCCAATAAAAATTAAGTAATTGGTTTATTGTAAAAAACGGACTAGTAATTTTATTCTAATTGTGTTAATAATGTATCTGTTGGGTATTTGATGTATACTTATAAGGTATTTATGGAATTCGAATTTGATCCCAAGAAAAGTGAATCTAACAAGAAAAAACATGGAATAGATTTTATTGATGCTCAAAAATTATGGGATGATGGAGGGCTTGTTTCATTTCCTGCAAAAACTAGTGGTGAGTCAAGATCTATTCTAATAGGGAAAGTTAACGGTATTTTTTGGACTGCCGTAACTACAATAAGAAAGCCTGATAAAATAAGGATAATTTCTGTTCGTAAGTCTAGACAAGAGGAGAAAAAACTTTATGAAAGTTAAATCCAAGACTATCAAAGCAAAAAGTTTCGATGAAAAATTTGATAATAATGAAAATATTACGGAATATATAGATATTGAAAAAGGGTCAAAAAAGATAAATGTAGATTTTCCTATTTGGATGCTCAAGTTTTTAGATGAAGAAGCAATTAGATTGGGAATTAATAGACAGGCAGTAATCAAAGTATGGATTAGTGATAGAATTGAGCAAATGATTAGTAATAGAAAGGCTGCTAGTTAATTTGGGTCTTCAAACTTTGTGGTGGGAATATAAAAAAAGATTAAATAGTTAAAATAGAGTCATGGGCTTCATTTTTTGGTAATGTTTTAAAATTGTTTCTAAGATATTTTTTAGTATTACCTTACTAAAGAGATACATTTCCTTTCGGAAGGCAAGCATTTACTTTCGTAACATTTTTTGTTTTTTTTACAACTACCTTCTTCAACAGTGTCATTTGGTTCGCTTCTTACCAGAACTCCTTCAATTTTAAATGTTTTACTGTTAAAAATAGAAAAGCCGGAACTACTATATCACCTGATGATTCAACTGATCCAGATTTTGGGGAAAGTAGTGGTTGGACTGTTGGGCCAGATGGCGAGACGTATGGCTTGAACTCAATTATAAACTGATTGACTAGATATGCCTTGTAATACTGCTATATCGTTATTAACCCGTATATATTTGTCCCAAACAGCCCTCTCTTTCACTACAGTGAATCGGTGTTAAAGCGTTTCATAATCATAGGGCGGACTTTGTCCGCAGCCTTCAGTTATCAGTCTTCCGTTCTCA
>CAZJDM010000101.1:0-16313 GCA_964544765.1 uncultured bacterium | reverse complement strand
AAAAAATATAATATTGAAAAAATGGTAGTAGGGTATTTACCTAAGCCAACAATTAGTATAGATGATATGCATTATGATGATTATGTTTTTCTGAAAATTCATCCAGCAGATTTAGAATCTAATGATTAAATGATCGTTAGCATGTGTATCAAAAACTAAACTAATTAGCTTAAAAGAAGGATTATTATGCAATGTCCTGTCTGTTCGTATACTACCGAAAATGGCTCATCTCATAGTTTCTGTAGAGCATTGGCCGCTTATTTTGGATATACCAAAGATGAAATAGAAGAACTGATGAAATTAGGCAGTTCCTTAATGGTTCCTTTTCATGAGTTAAGAAAAATTATCTTTTTTTATGATTTTTTTTCTAGGGCCACATTAAATAAAGCATTAATACAAGCAGCCGTTACAACACGTGATGATCTGGAGCAATGGCAACATACTCATTTTTTAAAAACTAAATCATTTAAGTCTCATCACTTTCCAGATATTACCAGGGTCTTTATCAAAGAAGATCCCTCTAAAGATATGGTTTTATACCAAGATGAAGGTGATATAGAACATTTTGGCTCTGAAGAGAGAGAAGCGCTGTTTTCTTGGTTGGGAAGAGAAATTTTGGGATTACAGGATTTTATTATACCAGCAGCTATTTGTATTTCTAATGAGGGAAAGAAACTATCCATAACGCCTTATTTAAATCGTGATAAATGGAGACATATTGCTGAGTTAGGCAACAAATTACCAGATCAAGTAATAGAGGAAGGGATTTTACTGAAATTAGCGGTTATGGATTTTATTACGGGGCAAATTGATAGAAATGTAGAGAATATTCTTTTTAATAAGGAAGCTCAAGATAAACAGCTCCCTCTAGATAAGTTAGTTAAACTCATTGATAATGATTTTGGATTTTCAAGTAATAATATTCCAATAACATCTTTATCTTATTTAAATATCCTTAAAGAAAATATGGATTTAGGTCAATTGACCTTCGAATCTATTGAAGATTGGTTTTCTCAAATTAGTTTGCATGACATAATTCAGAATGTATTACCTTTTGCTTTGCCCATTCAAGTAGTTATTGCCATAATTGAACGCTTTATAATTATTTCTAGAGTTATTTCTAAAAAGAAGTCTGTTCAATACTTTATGGAAAAATGTTTTTATGAGGAAGGTACTTCTATTCATAAAGCGTCTAAAAAACCAATTGTGGATTTGAAAAAGGCCTATGGGTTTAGACGATTAGTACTAGAAGGTCAACATGGAAAATATGTGGCTCTGCTTTGGACCAATATAGATGGAAAATTTACTGTTACCGTTTTGTCGGGTGATTTATTTGATTATGGTAATGAGGAAATTTCACAGGTTGATTTAAAAAAACGTATGGATGGGATGGCTCTGTTTAATTCATACTACCATAAGTATCAAGATCAAGGCTATGTTGAGTTATTAAAAAGACGATTTTATATTGATATGGATCAGGATATCGAAGTGCATGATATTAAAGTAAGGGCAAAAGGGACCGTAAAAATCATAGAATTGCGAAGAGATGATCAGGTATATGTTGTAGTGGAAAAAGAAGGTCCATTAGGGCTTTATGATGATAAAAAAAGAATTGGTGTTTATACCAGTTCTAATATTGAAGAAGCTAATAATAAATTTCAGCAAATAGAGGAAAAATATATCCAAAGTGGTTATAATAGTATCAAAGAAGTATTATCTTCCTTTAAAGAAGTTCCAGTTATATTCTAAGTCAAATCGTTTTGAATCTTCCTAATTCTTTGCTGACATGGAAAAGTAGGATATATATGAAGGCACTGTAGAAAACTATATAACCAATGTTTTGATTTACATCTGATGTAAATTGAACAATACTAAAGATAAATATACCAATGATGTGAGCTCCAAAATAGTAAGTGGAAAATTTTAATAAAGAAGAATGACTCTTTTTGCTTTGCATGTATTTTTGTATGATTATGATAGGTAGTAAAATATCAAATGGCCAGAATAATAGTAATAATAAATTTCCTTTTAAGACCTCATAGGAAGAAAATATCCAGTTCCATACATATCCTGTACTGATTAGAAAGCTTAATAAACCCCATATAGAGCAGAAGGCATCGAAAAGAAGAGCGTAATATACATAAAGAGGGCTTAATTCTGGGTTTATTCTTAAGATTATAAACATCATTAAAAGGATGAAAATAGGCGCTAAAAATAGTACCCACAATTTTTGGGGTCCAATGTTGTTTAATGAAAAAGAATTTTCATTTTCAGAAGAATTGTTATAAATATTGGTAGATTCAATCCGAAATATCTGTTCATAGACAGTGGAATTTTGTTTTTTTCGGGAAAAATTACTTACAATGTCATCAAGTTCAGTTGGTAAAATTAGACGGTTCCAGGTTGACATTGGTTGATCAACTATATGATTGAGGAACATATCCCATAAAATAAATAAAAAAGGCTGATCTTTATATTTATAACGAGAAATACTTCGGTAAGTAAGTTGGATTCGTTCATCAGTTGAATTAAATTGTTGATCGAAAAAGGATAAATTTTTCTTGGAAGCTATATTTAATAAGTCTCTAAACATATTCGAGTGATTAGGTAAGATGGGCCTGATTAGATTATCATAGGTATTTCCCTGGGAAGAAAAACTAAGGTCATTTAGGCTGTTAATTAATCTTTTTTTGGATAAAATTGGAATTATCAATAAATAACCTTTTAAAGCAAGGTCTTGCTTTTTGATTTTTCCTAGGAATTGATTAAAAGAAGTTTGGCGAATAACTTCTTTATTGGTAATAAAAGGCGATGAGATCGGATAAGAGGCAGCATTTTCTAATTGTGAGATATCAAAAGTGTGGTAAACTTTATCCAAATTATTGAGCGGATTTATCAGTCGCAGAGCAGTTTGTCCAAAGTAAAATCCTTCTTGATTGGTGGGAGCAATAAATAAAAGTTCAACTTGTATGGTATTTAGAGAAACGGGTTTGTTGTTAGCTATATTAAGGCTTTCAATAGGAGAGGATAAACTTTTTTCAATAAATGAAAATGTTAATAGTATGATAATAAATATTTGTTTTAAAAAAAGTGTATTTTGCAAAATAATTTACCATTCCTCAGGAGTTACTTGTTTTGTGCCTGCTCCAGCTTCTAAACACAAATTACTTAAAAATTCCTTAAATTCGACATATTGACTCATATTACCTTTTGCAGTTTTGAAAATATGATTAACACATGCTTTCAATGGATCTTTGGGATCTATTTTTTGGAATTTTTCACGAATGTCTTTGGGAGTGAGATTAAGATCTAGAGCAGTGTAGTGGATTCCATATTTTACTTTAGTTGATTTTTCTCTACATTCATTTCGGATATACAACCCCCCTCCATTACATTTAACGGGTAACCAATGTCTTCGGGTAGGAGTGCCGCCGTTTTCAGGAAACCCGTTCATTTTAAAGGTCAATTGACTTCTTTCTTCATTGTTTGAGCAAGTCTGAGAATTGATAATGCAAAGAGCAAATAACAACGGAATGTATAAATTTTTCTTCATCTTATCCTCAAGTTATAAATATGTTCTCGGTAGGTGAGGATAATTCTTGAGGGAATGAGAAAGTAAATATTTTTTTATTTTGACCGAGGAAAAATGTGTACAAACATATTAAGTTTTAAATTTGCTTTTTTGGTAGTCATGGAAAGTATTAAAGACAAAAAGGACAAGGTAAATTGTTATAGTAAGAAACGGATCTTGATCGCTGAAACGGTAAAGAAACAGCAAACACTTATTAAATTGGCCCTTGGGGGTATGGGAGTTGAGTTAGATTTTGTTAACGATTTAGAAACAGGCAAGCGTCAACTGGAAAAGTACAATTATGACATTATTTGTACTAATGTAGAACTATTGAATTTGGCAGATTTTGCTTATCAGCGTGATCCAAAGGTTGTCTCAGTTCTGATGACCGATGAAGATTCTTTTAAGTTTATGCAAAATTTTAATGATCATTCTTATTTAAGTAATGTTGTCTCTCGTCGGAGAGATGATAAGGTTCACTTAATTAGACATATTAGTACAACTATTAGTAAGCTGATCACCGGAGACTTGTTTGGGTTGGAGAAATATCTGAATTGGGGAATTGAGATTCAAGAATTTGAGGTTACTGGTAGTCAAATGCGCAAAGAACTACTGGAAGGTATGCAATATTATATGAAACAAATAGGAATTAGAGATAATCTTAGTTCCCGAGCAACAGTAGTGGCCGAAGAGATGTTAATGAATGCAATTTATGATGCTCCAGTGGATGAAGCGGGTAACTCTAAATATAATTCCCAGTCAAGAAGTACGCCTGTTATTCTTGAACCAAATGAATTTGGTAAGTTGCGATATGCTAGTGATGGAATTCTTTTTGCGGTTTCGGTAATAGATCCCTTTGGAGGTTTTGAAAAGGAAACCATTTTTAGTTATCTTGATACTTGTTTTAAAGGCAAGGCTGGATCTATCAACGAAGCAATGGGAAAAGGAGGAGCTGGCAGAGGTACCTTTATGATAATAGGGATGTCCGATTTAGTGGTCTTTAATGTTCATCCTGGCATTAAAACTGAAGTAACCGCCATGTTCGATTTAACTTCTTCAAGGAAAGTACAAAGTACTTCTTTTCACTATTTTAGAAAATAGTCTAATAAAAAAAGCCTAATAAAGAGGGAAAGGTAGTTTAACAAAGAATAACCAAGCTACAAAAGAGAAGATCGGTATTAAAATGATAACTGACCATACCATAAATCCAAAGAAGGATGGCATTTTGATACCTTTTTCTTCCGCGATAGCCCGAACCATAAAGTTAGGAGCATTCCCAATATAAGTATTGGCTCCCATAAAAACCGCACCTGCACTTATAGCGCCTAATATAATGGCGGCTTTTCCTGTCATCATTTCAGCTGCTTTTGATAATCCCTCTACACTAAGACCCAGTTCAAGGAAAACCAGGAAGGTAGGAGCATTATCCAGAAAACTGGAAAAAATACCTGTTAGATAAAAGAATTTTAGTGGAGAATCAACACCAAGTTCGCTTCCGTGAAGACCCAAATACATTAAACAAGGCATCATAGTAGCAAATATACCGGCAAATACAACAGCTACTTCGATAATAGCATGAAAGGTGAATTCATTAAGCTCCCTGCCCTTTTTGGCTACATCAGATTTCTTCCAGTAATATAGTGAGCACGCGATCATAATGTACATGATAATTTCTCGGTAGGGTGTGGGAACTGCAGCGGCTACACTTACTATTACTCCTAATAGAAAAATACTATTTATCAAACCAACGGCATGGATAGGCTCTGCCGCCTCACCGTTGCGCATAACTTTTTCTTGATCCTCTTTTTTAAAGTAATAAGCATCAAGCAGATAATAGATAATAAAAATAAAAATACCATTTACAACCCATAGAGGAAATAATTTCAAGAACCAGAAAAAATCAATACCTCGTAAAAAACCAAGAAATAAGGGAGGATCACCGATAGGAGAAAGTAATCCACCGGTATTACAAACGATAAAAATAAAAAAGATAATGGTATGCATTACATATTTACGAGGTTTATTAGCTCTGATAATGGGATAAATAAGAATCATCGCGGCACCGGTTGTCCCAACAATAGAGGCAATGACATAGCCTATAAGAAGAATAATAGAATTGTTCTTTGGAGAGGGTATCATGCTCCCTCCAATGTGAATACCGCCAGCGGTAATAAATAGAGCCGCTAAGAGAGATAAAAATTGAACATATTCAATCGCGGTATGGACAACTTGGGAAGGTTGGTTCATCCATATATATATAATCATAGGAATACCTAAGACCGCTGAAACAATAGCTCTGTTTAGGTTATTTTCCCACCAGTGGTCTATTTTGGGTATAAGGGGAAAAGTAGCGATTACCATTAAAATAAGGAAAAATGGTATAACGGAAACCACAGGAGGTGAAAAAGCTTCTCCTTCTCCTCCGGAAGCAAATGCAAAGGTGGAAACAAACTGGAAAATGAAGCCCATAATCAAATAAGTAATTTTGTTCATTAACATACCCCTTATAGATTTTCTCATTGATTCACACCATGTAAGATTATCAGAATTTGAAAAAATCATCAAGTTAATTAGTATCTTGCCACGGTAAGCGCATATAAATAATTACTTAAAGGCAGGTACAATGTTCTTTAATTTCTTTTCGATTAAAACAAGCTTTGGAAAAGATACGATAGTCTTCTTTAGCTTGCACAGCAAAAATATAAGCTACATCTTTGACCAAATTTACAAAATCTATTTCTTTGGTTTCAACTAGATTTTTTACAGCTTCATTAAGTGAAGATTTAATGGTTCCTTTTTTATAATCTCGATCGGACCTAGAATGTGCCGCACCTAATAGTGTTCCCCATATGATTGCCGATTGATTAAGATCATGGTTAGTTTTAATATGTTTCTCTATAGGAAAGGAGTCCTTATAAATATTGCGATCGATAACCGTAAACAATTTGTTTTTTTTATTAAGAGAGACATTAAAATAGCCCGCCCAATTACTTACACTGTTCGCTAGTCCCTTATGGCCCGAAATAATTCTGACTCCGGATGAAGCAAACCTATTGTGACCCTCTGGTAGTTTAGGACTAATATATTTCAAATAGGGAAAAGCGTTGGGAAATAGAGTCTGTTCTTTAATATCCAGAATTATATAATCATTTATCCCTCCATTCTTTTTGGTTTTCACTAGAGCGTAATATCGATCATGACCAAGAGAACCAATTCCTGCCCGTAGTCTTCTGGCTATATCCACTAATTGAAAATATTTAGGTTTTCTCTTTAAATTCATAATATACTCATTGTAAAGACTTCTGGTAATAGCTTGTCTTTCAATATCAGTAACATCTGCTAACTTCTTATTTTTCTTTTGAAGTAAGAATCGACGTTGATTACCATCTAAAAAAGTCCACTTATTTAAATACTTGGATTTTAGGTTAGGTTTAAAAATGGCTTTTTTTAAAAATCTACCAATAACGTTCAGACCATCTTTAGATTTATGATCATGAAAGATTGTATGATCAATATCAAAGATAACCTTACCTGGTCTGGATATTTGATTATCAAATAAAACTTGCAAGTAGGTCTTGGTAAATATTTCTACCGCGTTATTAATATCATCTAAAGTGATATCATTGTGTGGGTTCTTATCTCTGTTAACTTTAAAGTCTACTAGATAAAGGCTTGCAGCAAGGCGCCATATATCTAATTGATAATCTCCTACCACTACTTCGTCAAAATCATTTAAATCAAAGACAACATTATCAACTCTATTTTGAAAAACGCCGATATTATAAATATGCATATCAGCTAACAACCAAGCCAAAGTATTTTTATTACTGAAAAGCTTCATTCTTTGATAAATATTTTTATGTTTTTGTAGAGTAGAAAAAATACCCTTGGGACAAAGAATGTCCATCCAAAAAAGGTGACTGGTACCTCGAAAAAACTTGATGGGAGATTTTTTCATTTTTTGATATTTTTGCTTTCTATATTTATAAGGGATATCTTTATTACTTTCATTTAAAGCCTCAGTTACGGTAGAGCAGCGTTGATATAGTAAATCTTTGTGTTTTTGAGGGGCAAATAGTCTTGATTGATCAGTATTTTCTGATTTAGTTGAGAAGCAAGATATCATTAAAATAATCAAAAAGTATGGCGCCATACAATTAACACAAACAATTAATAATCTAATCATCGTTTGTTTCGTCCTTGATATAAATTGATATTATAAGATTAATAACTTTATTTTATTCTAGTATATCCTATTAAAAATATTAATTAAATCCTAATAAAAGAAAGACATCTAAAGCCTATTTATCAGCATGCCGATAGGAATATTGTAGTTACTTTTAAGTAATTATTAGGGGGATTAATGTACTATTTTAGAAAAAAAATAAAAATATTAAGATCTTATTTAATAATCATATTATCAATAGTATTATTTGAAGGCTGTCGTGAAGATACTGATTATATGAGGAATTCTCTGACTGTTATTAATGAGGCTCAGACAGATGAGGTTCAAGAAAATAAGGATCTTTATCCAAGTTTTATCGTGTTTTCTGATTGGTTTAACCAATTTTCAATAGTAGCCAATGGAGAGCAGACTCAAACTACTTCTAAACAACGAGATCAGTATAGTATGACTGTAAATGGTCTTAAAAGTGGTGTAAAAAGATCATCCGAGTTTGGTTTTAAGGCGTATCTTAATAATGAAATAGAAAAAGTAGATGGTTTGAAGCAAGCTATTGAAAATATTGATCAAGAATCCGTAGCTAAGTTTCTTAAGCAGGATGTAGATGAGTATTACGATATTATTAGAGTTAGTCTTGATGTGATGGAAGACGCGGAGGATGAGGACCATCAAAGGTATGTTCCGCAGACAGATGATCAATTAGCTCATTCCATATATAACCTGGCTAAAAGCAAACCTAAGTTTATGAAAAAGTTTTTATCCAATTTTTTTATCAGACTAATAGATGAAGGTATCTCAGTAAGTGAATTGAAAGAAGGAAAGTTGGCAGAGCAAAGAGATGATTATTTAGAACAATTAAAGATAATGTACAACAATAAGCTTGAATCTGACCGAGATAGAATTGAACTTTTAGATGAAGTAAGTGAGAGGTTGGAACAATTAAAGTTGTTGAGAGCTTTTTTGGAGTCCCCAGAATATGATTCTTCTTCTGATCAACAATTTAAAGCTAATTTGGTAAACGCGGGTTTTTTTGGAGATGTTTGGGATGGAATTAAGAACGTTTATCGTGGAGCTGAAGCTGTTGTTGGAAATCTAATAGATTCAGCTACTCATGAGGATGAGGATTTATTAAACTTTCCTCGTACTACTGAAGACTTTTGCTCCCAAGAGCGATTTTGGTTGGATCAAGAGTGGTGTGTACGAAAATATAGTAGAGTTGTTTTACCTCTTCCAACACTGGGACGAAGACAAGATGATAACTGGAGTTGTGGTATTTATTCTACAGCTAGAATGCTGCAATTTTATGGGCATACTGAAGCGACTTATGAAGAAGTATTAAATAAACGAAGAGATGATATGGTTTTTAATTTACATGAACAAGGAACAGGTGTTGAGGGTATAAAAGAGTTATTTAGTGATTTTGGTGAAGGTGACGTGCATGTAGCCAAGAAACAGGAAATTTATGCAATTAAACACTTGATAAGAAAAGGAATACCGGTCTTGGTCGCTGTTGATGGCGATCCTCTTCATTGGATAGTTATATCGGGTTTTGATGAGAGTGAAGGGATCATTTATTACTGGGATCCTTATAATGATACTGAAGAAACCTATACAAACAGTGAGTTTGATTCAAGATGGCACTGGGAGAAAGACTGGTTAGATGAGCAGTTCCTTATGGCCGGAGGATTTAAAAGAAAAATGATGATGTGGATAAACCACCCAGCTATCGATTTAACCGAAGATGAGCCACCACGACCTGATCCACAACCATCTAATCAAATTAATAATACCAATATGGTTGAGGTAGTAATAGACCCCAGCACTCTTAGTACTATGGGATTAATTCCTATGATGGATTTTCGAAATACAAGTGATAGGTTAAGTAGCCCTATTCGTCAGATTGAAAGCGTACGTCAGGCTTATACTGTAACTTCCTCAGTCAACTCACGACTACAATCGCGACCACGACCACGAACTATTTACAGCTCAACTCCAACATATAACGTGACTCCGGTAATGCCGTCTAATGGATTGTATAGTGCGCTATCTCCATTATATACACATAGAAATAACGCAGTATATAGGCCCACACCAAGAGTTACTACAATTATAGCTCCTGCCTCTATAATACCTCCTGCTCCGGTGTATAGAGCTCCTGTGGTTCCATCTAGTTCTGCTCCAACTTCGTATATAAGCCCAACTCCAACAACTACTTATTCAACTCAATATATAATGACACCCCAAAACGCTCCAGCAACTTCGTATGTTGCTCCTGCTTCAATGCAAGCTTCGACAGTAGTACCGTATTAAAAGATAGATATACTTAAGCATATAATATTTTTAGTTTTTAATAGTATCTCATACTAATTAGGTTTGAAAGGAGATTTTGCTTTTCCCAATGCTCTAATCTTTCTGAAGAGATTATCTCCCTTTTCAGGTTGGGTATGATTTGATATCCAGTATTAGGATCTATATTTTGAATATATAAGATAAAAAATCCCATAACTTGGTTGAGTTTTTGCGTATGTTCTTGGCTCCAATAGGGAACTTCTTGCCAATCACCGGTATCAAACCATCTAACAATACCATGTTCATTCATGATAAAATCTGGATCGATAGGTAAGGTACGTTGTTCAATAGCACTTATGTAATTGTTTACGACTTGACTAAGAAACAGGTCGGGATGGTTCTTGATGTATGAGGTAAACCTGGCTTTCAATCCAGAATCCATGATGGCCGATTTTAAATCAATGGATCCATCTTCTCTTAGTTGCTCAGCCATATCAATATAAAAGTATTCCCTACCTTGAAAAATAGTTTTTCCGTGTCTGTATAGCTTTGGAGTTCTGACTCCCTGTCCTAGGTTAGCCATATGAACCTGACGCAAATAAGCTAAAGTAGGAATGTTCATAATCTTGACCAGTCGTGGTTCACTTCCCTTGGGGCGGTACTCAAACATATATTGATGGTTCCCCCCTCCACCCAGACTTGGATTACCATGTCTAAGTGTTGCTATGGCACCATTTATCGACCAGTAACCACCATCTTGTTCAAGAACTTCTAAAATTGTAAGATCTTGATATAAAGGTAAACCTTTTAATACATCTGGAGGTGGGACCATACCAGATAATAGTAACTCTTTTGTGCGAGTAAATAACAATTGGTTTACTCTATGTTGGTCACCACTGGCGACCAAATTATCGGCGCTTTTCTGACCAATAAAGGCTATAAAATGCTGGCTCAACCAAGGATCAAAATGCTCTGCTTCTATCCGGGCAAGTAATATCTCAATAGCATCACCTTTTGTTGTTAGAGAATTTCCAGAATGATCAGATCTTAACAGGCTCCAGACATCAGCTAAAATAATTATTCTAGCTAATAAAGGAACGCTTAAGCCCTTTTTTTTATATGGCCCTTGTCCGTTCCACAATTCTCGGTGAAACATAGCAATTTTGCGAATTTTGCTCCAAATTATCCACTTTCTTACAGGTATTTGGAGGTATGTACGCAAAGTACTTTTCTTCAACCTTTGTAGGTTATCGGCTTCAAAGCCTGAAATTATAGCAATAGCCGGTCCCTGACGGGAAATTTCTGGTGGAATATCAGCCAGTCCCGTGTCATGTAAAATGGCAGCCTGATAGAGAATATTGAAGTCCTCTTCACTAAATCGAACTACCCCCTTACTATGCAAGTGCCAGGCAAAGGCTAAACTAACTCTGGCTACGTCCCATAGATGATCTGCTGTATTAATACTATTATGGGATACATTCTGTGCTAGACGGGAAACAGCTCTACCTATTTTACTCCTATACTCAAATAAGAGGTGAGTTCGATATTCTGATTCCATATCAATATCATCCAGGAACTGTCGTAGATGAGTGTCGCAGGGAGACAAAGGTATTGCTGTCAGAGAGGAAAAGAAATCTGTCTGGGTAAAAATTAAAAAAATATAAAAGAAAAATATATAAATCTTCATAAATAAAACTCAAACCAAGTGATGATGATTTATATTATTAATAATAATAAATCAATAAAAAACTAAATTATAAATTCTTTTCAAAGAAAGGAGGGAAGTAATATTAATGCCTTTCGAGTAATTCGGAAACTTTATCTTTTAAGACATCAAGATCGATAGGTTTATCTAAGAAAGATTCTACGGGTAACCATGATTCATCGGTGTGATCTTGATTAAACCCCAAGGGAAATTTCTCATTTATTGCAGTGAGCATGATAATTGGCATTGAATTATTATCTTTGCGGAGTTTTTTAGCTAGTTCAAATCCATAAGAAGGATTTTCTGGAAACATTACATCGAGTATTAATAGGTCCGGTTGTAGATTGTTCACGGATTCCATAGCTTTAGTGGCACTAAGTTCAGAATGAACTTCATGACCATCGGTATTTAAAACAATACTGGTTGCGTCAACGAAATCCTTATCGTCATCTATTATCAAGATTTTAGACATTAAAATCCTCCTTTGTAGTTGAGACGTCATTTTCGGATATGCATCGTGGGAAGTCAAGTAAAACTTTGGTTCCTTTTCCCACTTCACTTTCTATAGATAGATGAATGTTATGCATGTTAGCTATATGTTTAACAATGGATAGACCCAATCCGGTTGATTCAGGATTATGTTGGATGGCTTCTTCGGTACGGTAGTGTTCTTCAAAAATTTTAGGTAATTTTTCAGGGTGGATACCGATACCTTGATCTTCGACGGTTAATAAAACTTGGTTGCCTTTGATTTTTGTTGTTATATTTATATTGCTTTGAGGATGGGAATAATAAATGGCATTGAGTACAATATTAGAAAGTAACATTTTAATGTGATCTTTAATTCCAAAAATCTTAACTGGCTCAACATTACTTCTAATATTGATCTGTTTTTCTTTGGCAACCTGATAGACTGAATTTATACAGGTTTGTATCCGTTTATCTAATTTAAGGACCTTACAATTTTGTTGTTCTATTACTTCAGACTGAATGTTAGCCAACTGAAGCATATCGACAATCATTTGGGTCAGCCGTTTGCAACGAGCCATTATCTTTTCTGTAACTTCAATTACTTTAGAAGGTACTTGTCCCAAATATCCTTTGGCTATTAATTGCGCGTTAGCTTGAATGGCAGCAAACGGAGCCTTAAGCTCATGAGTTGTTCTGAGCATATGTTTGGTTTTTTCTTCTTGTAGTGCTTTTAGATTTTTATTGGCTTGGATCAATAAACGATCTTCGATAAATATTATCTTGGCCATATGAGATGTAATATACCAAAGGGTCAACCAAAGTATTATTATAGTTACTAAATGGAAAAAAGGAATACTTGTATGAATCAATGATAAGTTTATACGTTCAAGAAAGAGACTGTTAGTAATAGTAATCTGTAGGTAATCAATAATAAAATAAGTAGTAAAAAGAGCGATTGAGGTTAAGAGTATGGTAATAGAACGTTTAGGGCGAAAGAAAATACATGCCAGGATAATATGAAACAGATAAGCAAAAGCAGCATATGTTTCTATGATACCTAAGAAATGTACTACAAATGTTATCAAAATTAAGTCTATTATCATTTGAAATAACAGGATATTACGGTCCTTACCTATTTGATGGTGCAGTAATTGTAGGTAAACAAAATTGGTTAGAGCTAGAGATACAGATACATAAAAGGGCCAGTATTTTTGAGGTAAAAGACCAATGGCAGGCAAAAAGTTGGTCCAATGGCTTATAAGTCCCAGAGAAAAAAGAATAAAAGAGACGACCCATCGCATTTGGCAAAACCAAAGGACGTTTTGTCTGAGTAATCTTATTTGAAGACTAGTATTAGAATCTGTAAAAGAAGATGAATCAATCGAACCTTGTTCTTTAATCCCTTTGAGTGAAAAATGTGCTTTTAAAGTGGATTGCCCATAATTTGTTGTCATATAAAAAACTCTTTTTGGAAATAATAGATGGTTCATTTTTCATATCACAGATTTATTCTTTTTATCATAAATTGAACATTAAATAAAACATTAAATCAAACAGAAATTGATCATTAGATAAAAGATTGTTAATTATAGAGAAAATTCTTGCGTTATAATTATTCGTCTTGTTTATTTATGGGCCTTAGAGCTAAAAAAGTCCAAAAGCAAATAGCTACGGCTGAGTCTTTAAGGGTATTTTGAGTTAAAGAGCCAATGACCAATCCTAAAATGGAAATAGTAAACAAGATAGGTAGGTGGTACTCTGGGTTTATTTGGCTCCATTTTGATTTTCTTATAGAAGATGTAAGTTCTATTAGCCAAGCTACAATAATAAATAGAAAACTTATCAATCCTAAGATTCCACTGTCTGCCATAAATTGTAAATAGATATTATGGGCGTTATATTGGCGATTGGATATTTTGTTGGGTATTTTTGCGTAATACTCATCATAAACATGTTGACTGCAATTAGCTCCAACTCCCAAAAGAGGATGGTCCTTGAATATATTATAATGCGCCTTCCAAAAAATAACTCGTTCAAATTCAGCCTTTTGGGCAGTAAGGGGATTCATTTGCTTTATTCGAGCTTTAAAAGGAGGGTGAAAAAGATATAGGGCTACTGAAAGAATTACTAATATTCCAGATAGAACTACGGTAGTTCTTTTTTGAGCCAAGAAAAGAATAAGCGCTAATTCTGCTATTAAAACCATTAAAGCCATTCGAGAAAAAGTCAGGTAAATACAAAGAGCGCAAAATAAAATGGGCAAAACATACAGCGCTCGTTTAAAACCTGGCATTGATGATGAAAGAAATGAGTACGCTGTTATAGGTAGGATTAAAAGATAAACATAGGCAAATGTTAAGGGATGAGAGAAAAAACCGCTTATGCGGTATTGTTTTGCCACCATTCTTCCTTCGTGTAGGAAGGCGCTTATGCCATGAGCCCAATCTATACCTGTAAAGTGTTGAAAAATCACATAAACTAGGATAATGGAGATAGCAATACCAATTAACCAGATTCGTTTATTAAATTGCAAAATCAAAGATTTGGAATTATAAAATTTATAACTGAGAACAAGAAAGAAAATTGGGTGTAAGGTTTCTCTTAGTTCCTTTAATGGGTTTTGAGAGTAACTGGAGGTTAATACAGATAATATTTGGACGATGATGAAAATTAATACCGCAATTTGAACTAGTGAAATGTTGTTTTTGCGTAAGGGTGGTCTGGTAATTAGTAAATTGCCTAGAACAATAAAAGTAAGAAGATAAAAAGAAATATTGGAAATAGCCATCGAGATAGGAGCACAGATTAGAAAAAAAGATAGTGCCCATAAAATGCCTTGGTCGGAAAATATCTTTTCTAACTTGTATAACATACTTGCTTATCTCATTCTTAGATGATGTCTTAGAAGTCTAATATATTTCTAATCCTCACTTATTGCTGATTCTTCTGACTTTGCCAGTCTAAAACTTTATATATAGCGGCAATTCCTTTAGCTTCTCGCTCTGATGCCTCTAATATTTCATTAGGATATAGTGCTTGGGCCTTTTTAATCGTTGGATGAAGAGGAACCAATCCAGAGTATAAAAAATGAAAATGAATCGAATAATAATTAACTGATACTATGTAAATAATAAAAGCTACTTTTTTTAAGGGAAACTTCAATGTCTTATTAGTCAAAGGGTCCTGTTTCAGTTGGAGAGATCGAAGAAGGGGATAAAAAGATATAGGCATTAATAACCAATAGGTGTGAGCAGAAGGTCCTTTGATAGAAAAGAAAAACGAAAAATAAGTAATTATAGTGATGGCAACCACTATAAAATCAAAACGTTCTAAAAGAGAAAATTTTGATGGTATTGGCTTTTGAATAAAGAATTTTATTCTGTTCCAGTAGAAATAAAGTGAAAGGGTAATTATTAATATGGATAAGATTAGTCCTAGAAGTATAAAAGGTAATAAATAGATTTTATTGCTTATGATATCCCAAGCTTCGGGATAAGAGATTTTTCCTCTAAGGAAAAAAATTGAAGTTTCGCCGGTGGGAAAAGTCAATAGACGAAAAAGAAATTTAGGAAAGTTGAACAGGTTATCCCAGTTAATTTTAATGTTAGCTAGAAGAAACTCACCTTTGGCCCCAGAAGAAACTTTTTCTTGTAGTAAATAAGGTAACAGAGTCAAACTTCCTAATATTAGACCCGTTAATATAGCGGGGATGTTTTTTGGTTTATACCATTTTAAAATGAAACAAAGGCCCAGAATAGCTATAAGAAGAACGAAGGATAAATGCAATTGCATGACTATGGGGATAGTGAAAAAAATCAAAAAGTGTCCACCAAAATGGTGGGGATCGATAAAGACTTGATAAAGCCCTATAAAAAACAAAACAGCAAAAAGAGGTAAGTAGCTCGGGTTCCAAATAGCGACGTGAAGAATGGTCCAAGGAGCGAAAAGTAAAAAAGTAGCTAAGTAATAGCGATTGAACGAAGGAAAGAGCCGCAGAAACAACCAAAAAAGGAGCAGCATGGCTGCAAAATTCCAGATAGCAATAAAAATGGCGGTGCCATAAGGAAGGCCGTTTGAAAAATATAACGGTAATC
>CAZJDM010000100.1:0-16439 GCA_964544765.1 uncultured bacterium | reverse complement strand
AAAAAAGTGGTCTATCATTTAAGGAACAAATAATATGCCAAAAATAATATTTTTATTACTATTACAAACTATTATTGTCTTATTGTCAAACTGCACACCACAGAGAGCAAAATCTCTACAAAATGTTGCTCATTCTGTAGAGGTTACCTATCCTTCTAAGCAAAATTTTTTAGACAAATATACATTCGCTTCATTTTTACAAGCCAGGCAAAGCAACACCGTCATCTTCAGAACAAGCGGCCAGATTAAATCATGTTTAAAGGACGAATCAATAGAGGTAAAAAAAGATACGGTTCTATGCAGCTTATCGGCCAAAATCATTGATTTAAATTTAAAAGCGGTGCAAAAAAAACTTATGGCAGCTAGGGCAGCCGCAAATACCGATGCTTTCTCCCGTCAACAAGATTTATTTAACAAAAATATGATATCCAGGGCCAAGTTTGAAAAAATTGAAGCTGCTTATAAAAAAGCTCTAGCCTCATTAGCAGCCATTGAAGCTGAATACGATCTTTTAACCGAAACTAAGAACAATCATACTATCAAGGCACCCTTTGATGGGATCATTGTAAAAAATTTCACACAATCACTAACCGTAGTAAAAGAAGGATTACCGGCCTTTCAAATTATGGACCTTTCTTCTTATAACGCCAATATAAAAGTACATAATAGCGTTGCTAATCGCATTTCTCCTGACACCCCTGTTTATATTTACAAAAATAATTCTGGTAGCTCTTCTTCATCTAGCCATTCTACTCATTCTACCCACTCTATAGCAGCTAAAATCAAAACTATAAGCCAAACAGTCGACCCGATTTCCCAAGCAATTTCTATTCAAATCAGTATATCTCCTCCCCATGAAAGAAAACTCAAAGTGGGACAATTAATTGAAGGATATTTTATCTTGAGGGAAATTGAAAATGCCACTGTATTACCATCTAGTTGTTTTTTACGCCGATTTTCTAATCAAGAAGGAGAGATTTTCCTGGTAAGAGATAAAAAATTAAGACTTACACGAGTACAAACCGGCATAGAAAGAGAAGGTATGGTAGAAATCAATACTCTCATCAATCCTAAGACGCCGGTTGTCGTATCTCATGCAGCCGAATTGCAAGACGGCAATACCGTCTCTATTACACACCAAGGAAAACAAGATGTACAAGACACACAAGATAAACATATAAGGCATGGCATGCAGGGTACACAAAAAACACAAGATATAAAAGGTATAAAAGATATACAGGATAAACAGAATTAATTATTTAAACGCAATATAGAAGAACTAATGATTCAATACTTTACCGAACATAAAACCGTCACCTTTTTCATGAGCGTCACCTTATTTCTACTAGGAATTTTCTGTCTACAGCGATTACCCAACGAATTACTGCCCAACTATAATCCCCCAGTAATAGCCATAATAGTGCCATTAGGCAAAATGGACCCCAAAATAGCCGAAAAGGAAATTACCTCCCCCATTGAAATTGCCGTAAATAATATTAAAGAAGTAAAAACTATCGAATCTAGAACGGACTCTCAGTTTGCCATTATTGTGGTCCATTTAGATTGGCAAAGTGACCTAAATCAAAAGGCGAGACAAATTTCAGATATGGTACAAAAATATAATGCCCTTTTATACCGTTGGACCCCAGGAACCAGCCCAGTATTTCGTTTTGACATATACGCTCAGGATAATTTCACCGGTGATTTACCTTCAATTGTTACCGATCTAAAGCAAAAAATATCACGCATCAAAGGCGTAGGTAGGGTTCAGGTAGATGGTCTCATTGAAAATCAAATCTTGATCAAATTAAAAACTGAACAACTCCAACGCCTGCAAATTCCATATGCGTATGTTTATCAGATTTTAAAAGATCATTTTAGTATTAAACGTTTTGATCAAATTCAAATACAAAAAGCCAATCACCAAATAGCTTTAAAAGCAACCAAAGAGGAGATCAGAGCCATCAGCAATATCAGTATTCCTTATCAAGTTCTATATAAAGTTCGACCTCAAACCCCTCACCATGTTTCTCATAAAGTTCCTCATTATAAACCAATGTCTTTTATCAAATTGACCGATATTGCCAATATTCAAGAACAAAAGAAACCCGCAAAATCCTATGCCCGAACCAATAGACATGACTCCATTTCCTTATCAATTATAAAAGAAACTAAAGCTAACACGCTCTATATTACCCAAAAAATATCAACTATTTTAAAACAATTTGTAGAGGATCATCCAAAACTAGCGACCTTAATCTCCCTAGATGATTCACATTACATCAAGGATTCTCAATCTACTCTGATTACAAATATGATAATAGGTTCAATGCTAACCATAATTTTGGTATTTTTATTTCTCAAGAATTTCACTTCCACGATTATAATTTGCGTAACAATTCCGCTTTCATTATCCTTTACCTTTATTGCGATGTATTTGGCCGGTGTTTCAAAAAATATTCTATCGCTTGCGGGTCTATCGTTGGGAATTGGTATGGTAATAGATTGTTCCATTTCAACTGTCGCCAGCATAATACAATCTATGAAAAGCCATAAGGGCCAACCTTGGGCCGCAATACAAGGGGCCAAAGAAATTGCCTTCCCGATATTGTCATCTATTTTGACCTCACTAGCAGTATTTGTTCCGATCTTATTTTTGCAAGATATCATTGGAGCCTTATTTCGGGACCTAGCTCTTACCATAATTTTCTCTCTAAGTTTTTCTTACTTTATCAGCATTCTTTTTGTTCCGGCTCTATCTTCCAGTTGGATAACCAACGGTTCATCCAAGAAATTACCCACCAGATTAACAATAGGCTCCTCGCCCACTAATGCAACATTCCAATTACTACTAAAACTAAAAAAATTTGGTAACAACTGTCAAGATTGGATAATTCGATCCACGGTATTTATGTTAAAGAATTTCCAACGAAGAATTTTATTATTATCCAGCATTCTGTTGTTAATCATTGTTGCCATTTACAATGCGCCTGCTTTAGAATTTTTACCAACAGAAAAACCATCATCCTACTTAGCAACCTTCAGTTTCTCCCAAAACGCCCCAATTATATCCATCAAGGAAACCATGGAACAGATGGAAAATAAACTATATGAATATATAGATATTAAGAGCAGCTTTATTACTATCAATCCCACCGAAACTCTACTTACCTTCGTGCCACAAAACCCTCCACTAAATGAACAGGAAATTACCAGGTATCTAGGATCCGAACTGGAAGAGATAAATCCTGGAGCTAAAGTAAGTATTAACGCTTTTTCCAGATTTAATGAGAAAAAAAGTAAAGGAACTCCTCTGGAAATCAAGATCGCGTATACCGATCAAAAGGACCTTCAGCAAAAAGAAAAGCAACTACTCCGGGTATTAAAACAAATACCTACCGTTCATAACATTAAAAATTTAAATAAACTGGAAACAACTGTTTTTCAAGTAAGACCTAACCAAGAAACTCTCCGAACCAAACAAATATCCAGCCAACTACTAAAAGACACCATGTTTTTAAAAAACAACTCTCTACCCCTCTCTTCGACGGTTATTTTAAAAAGTAATGAAAATATTTTACACCCTCATCATAAGCAAGGAACTGAAAATTTTAGGTTCAAGGAAACCACTACCAAGCAAACTATTTTTCACCACGATCTGCACAAAGTAGCTTTTTTTCAGGCTAATTTTGATAGCAACGCAATTCCCACCAGTGTAATCACCCAAAAAATTAAGACCGCAATCCCTCAACCATGGATTATTTTAGTGGGACAATCACAAACAATTACCGAGAGTTTTCAAAAATTAAAAAGAGCGTTATTAATTTCATTGATTCTGGTATTTACAATTCTGGCGCTTCAATTTGGCTCTCTCATTCACTCCATTACTATCCTATTTACTTTTTTACTAACTTTTCTCGGAGCAATACCTGGATTAATTCTGTGTCAAGAATTTACCTCCGCTCCAGCAATGATTGGAATCATTATGCTCTCCGGCATAACCGTAAATAATGGAATTCTGCTAGTTGATCATATTATTACCCGTCGAAAACAATATCTGGATCCTATAACCGCTATCGTTAAGGCTATTGAAACGCGAATTATACCTATCATTACCACCAGTCTTACAACTATTGTAGGTCTGTTACCAATGGTAATGGGTATTGGTTCAGGTTCTGAAATTTATAGAGGATTAGCTATCGTATTGGTATTTGGTTTATTGGTTTCATCCACCTTATGTTTAATGGTGGTACCTATATTTTATTTAACAATAGAGGAGTTTAGTGAGTTAACAGACAGAGCTTGGGTGAGGTTGATTTATTACTATGAACGTTCTATTGGTCATATTAAAAAAACCGGTAGCCATCTATAGCATTATAGGTGCGTTCTTACTATTGGGTATTTTGACAATATTCAATCTACCAACTCGTCTTTTTCCAGATGTAGATCGTCCAAGCTTAGTAGTTAGGGTTAAATATCAAGGCGCGCCATTACTGGCTATTGAAAATTCAATTACAATGCCCCTAGAAGAAGAATTAGGAGCACTTAACGGGTTAACCAAATTACGCAGCAAAACTACCTCTAACGGAGTCGATCTGTTTTTATATTTTGATTGGGGCATGAAAGTTGAATCTTTAAAGCTTTCCACCAGAGAAAAAATCGATTTACTTCGTTATCAATTACCTCCTGATTGTCAAATTACCGTGGATAATAATGATACTAGTACCGATCCTAATATTATCATCCATGCCATCAGTAGTAACAAGCAACTGGCTCACGATCTAAATCGTTTAATAGTAAACAAGGCTAAGCCTGCTTTAGAAAAAATTCCTACGGTAGCAAAAGTTAAATTATCGGGTCTTAGTAGAGAAAAATACATTCTTAATTTGAATCCTCAAAAGCTACAACTCTTTTCTGTTGCTCCTTCTGATATTATCAAGCAAATCCAAAAGGAAAATATTCAAGCTCATTTAGGAGCAATAAAGGATCCTAAGAGAAATATTCCTCTAACCTTTAAACAACCACTTAATTCCATTAATGATCTTGAGAAAATAACCATCCCTACCAAAAGAGGAGAGGTTCCTTTGGTAGAGATAGGAAAATTTGCCTTTGCTATAACTCATGAAAAAAGCATTTCTTCATACCAAACTCAAAATTCGATCGAAATTCAAATTTATAAGACTAGTAAAGCTAATTCCTTGGAACTATCAAAACAGGTAAAACAGAAGCTAAAAGAGCTGAATAATAAAAAACCTCAAGATCAAGCATACCAACTTAACGTCATTTATGATGAGGCTAATTATATTACATCCGCTATTAAGACGATTACTATCAATGGATTTCTGGGCGCTTTCTTAGCTATTTTGATTTTATGGCTCTTTTTAGGACAGTTTCGTTTAACCATTGTCATCGCGTTATGCTTACCCATCATTGCCTTAATAGCTATCTGCTTCTTTCCTTTATTTAAAATCAGTATTAACATTTTCTCACTGGTAGGGCTGGCACTAGCAATGGGAATGATTATCGATGGGATTATAGTAGTGGTTGAAAGCTTAGATAAAATCCATCAAGAAGAGAATCTATCACCTCGCGAGACGGTTGAAAAAGCTATTAGAGCTGTTGCCAAGCCAATAGTCGCTTCGGTAAATACCAGTATTGTGGTTTTCTTACCCATTATTTTCATCCATGGAGTTTCCGGAATTGTATTTCGTGATTTGGCTCTCACCATAATTTTAGTTATGCTGTCAGGGTTGTTAGTATATTTTACTTTTGTCCCCCTCAGACTATTATCAACGCTTATAAATGAAGACAAACTGCATAAGAACACGGTGGAAACACCTTTTGTTTCATGGTTAGAAAACCGCTATTATCATGCATTAGAATATCTATTATCCCATGTTAAAAGAAGTTCCATCTTTATTTTAACAGCAATAGTTATAATGATAATTTGTTTTTACTTTCGGCCCCAATTAGATTTTTTTTCTTCTCATCCGGAAAAAGATTATAAAATATCTTTACTATTTCCTCCTCAAATCCCACTCGAGCATATATATACGCAAGCAAATCAAATTGAGACCTTATTAAAAAAAGACTCTGCCTTCACTATTACTTCGGGTCACTTTGAACCAGAAAACACTTATATTCAGGTACATGGAGAAACGGAAATTCCATTGATTAATGCTCGCATCAAAGCCAGGCTGCGACATACCAATTTTTCTTCATTTTTTGTTAGCCCCCTAAGCCCTATTAATCGCCTTTTTGGAGGAAGTAATCGCGCTGACTATTTATTAACAATTGAGGATAACTCTCCAGAAAGGCTAAATAAAGCGACCCACAATCTAATCCCCAAACTTAAGAACTCTTTTGGCATTTTACAGGCACGCCCTTTAACCGGAGCTACCGTCCCTAAGCTGGAATTTCATCCCAAGGTTAAAGCTCAAAATACGCTGGCTCTGAGTAGATCTGACCTGGCTGATAATATTCAATTTTATACCAATGAACAATATATTACTTCCATTAATTCTGAAAATAGGCCAACACCCGTTTTTCTACAAACCGATATCTCTCACTTACCTTCTTATCAGCAATTTTTAGAGCTTCCAATGGTTAATGCTAAGTTGCCAAGTCGCCTGCAATTAGGCGATGCATTAACTATCAAGAAAACTATGCAGCCGATTTCTATTTTTCGGCAAGAGCGAAAACGAATTGGAGAAATTGCCCTTAACACCAGTAGAGGGTCCACTCTAGAAAGTTTGAAGGAATCTATTGGAAACATATTTACTGCTTCTTATAAATCGATGAACTGGAACTTCTCTCCGCCCGATTTAAACATTGATGAAACTTTTACCAATTTATTTGCCGCGGCCCTGATAGCGATTATACTAATTTATATAGTTTTAGCGGTTCAATTTGAGTCAATTTTATATCCTTTTATCATCATCCTTTCTATTCCTTTAACTAGTGTTGGTATTATTGGCGGATTAAAAAGCACCGGCTTTCATTTTGATATCCCGGCCTTTATTGGTTCTACTATTCTCTTTGGTATTGTGGTCAACAACGCCATTATGCTGATTGATACCGCCAATAAATTAAGAAAGGGGCAAATAGAACGAGATCAAGCTTTAACTCTGGGCGCAAAATCTAGATTAAGGCCTATTTTGATGACTACTTTCACTACTATACTAGCGGCCTTACCTACCGCCCTTAATTCTGGTACTGGTAGTGAATTATACCAATCACTAAGTATTGTTTTAATTAGCGGACTGACTATATCCACTTTACTTACTCTTTTTGTAATTCCTATTGTTTACCGGCTTATAGATAGTTTTATTAATTGGACCGACGCTATCATTTTGAAATGTGAGTTATGGTTTATTCACTAATTTATTTACAGGAAAATCAAAATATTATAGCCTTATATAGTTGTTTGATGCTTATTACTGATTTTAACAACACACTTGGAGATCAATATGAGTGAAGAAGCAAAGAAAAAAGCTACTTACGATGATTTATATAAGATCCCTGAAAATATGGTAGGGGAGATCATAGATGGCGAGTTAATAACCAGTCCTAGGCCATCTACCAAACATTCTCGGGCTATACTTTCTTTAGGTGACGAACTTGTTAGTCCTTTTCAGAAAGGAAGAGGAGGGCCCGGAGGATGGATTATCTTAGTAGAACCGGAACTATGGCTGAACGGTGATGTTGTAGCACCTGATTTAGCCGGATGGAAAAAAGAAAGACTGCCTGAACCCCCTGAAACTAACGGAATTGAAGTTGTTCCTGACTGGATATGTGAAGCTTTATCTCCTAGTACAGCAAAAATCGACAGAACAATCAAAATGCCGCTTTATGCGGACAATAAAATACCTTATCTATGGTTTTTGGATCCTGTAGCTAATACCTTAGAGATCTATAAATTAGAATCCGGAAGATGGTTTTTGCAATCAACTTTTAGTGACGAAGACAAAGTGAGAGCAGAGCCATTTGATGCGATTGAAATAGACTTATCTGTTTTGTGGTGGCTTAAAAAATAAGATTAATGTAATTTTCTAACTCAACACAAGAAGATACTCCTTAATTACGTCACTATTTATCCAAATCTATTTCGCTATAATAACCAAATCTACAATATTAGATTGACACAAATATAATTACTTGCTATTTATGGCGCTAACATTCACAATTTAGGCATATCCTGAGTAGGTTTAGACAATGAAGCGCTAATATTTACTGTTGATATGATTTTCTCTGTTTTCTCTGATTGCCCACGGCAATATAGGAGTCTGACGTGTATTTTATTCGCGGCATAATTACGTACATTTGTTTGATTTTGAGCCTTTCATTTTCAGCTTACGCCTCCAATCCTTCTCCTTCTACACCTACCACTACTAATGGTAATGGTCCATGTGGAAGATTAGCAAATCGCGGTTCTACTGTTATTCAAAAAAATGTACCAAAGCCTTTCACCAGAGAAAGATTTGAGTGGGCCAAAAAGGAAGTATTATCTCTATTTGTGGGTAGAAATAGTAGCATTGAGCATTTGTTTGACCAGATAGAGGGGTGGTACTTATATCCTAGAACGAGATTAACTCCATTGATTATAAACATATGGGGTATGACCGGAACCGGTAAAACATCTATTATTAAGGAAATAATTAAGCATTTAGGACTTGATAGAGAATTCTTCTATTTCGATATGGAACAATATGCTGGAGCATCTTCCGTTGATGGAACTAGCTTTAAATCTAGCTTAACTAACGAGTTATTCGAAGACACTGTTTTTGGTGGCTTGAAGATTCATGGCATGGTTCCGCCTAAAAATCCAGTGATATTATTTGACGAGATTCATAAAATCACTACTAGAAACTCACAAGGAGAAAGCATTGAAAGACCTATGGCTCAGGGAGCTTGGGAACTATTGGGAAATCAAGGAAAGGTTATGGTAAGCAATCCCGCCTATAGTTCTTTACGTTTAGCTTTACAGGATTCAAACGGTCTATCGAGTCACATAATAGCAAGAGAAGGAGTAAAACCAGACGATCCTGAATTCCCAGATTTAATACGACAGGCTCAACAACTCTTCGAACAGACTCCCAGACATGTTGAGGTAGACTTAAGTCATTCACTTATTTTTGTAGCGGGTAATTTAGATCATGTTTTTCAAGGCAGTCATTTAGTTGATCCGGAAGTAGTAGGAGCCAACCAGCTTCATACTATGACTTCTGGTTTACGAGAATCAGATATTCATGCTGGTTTAGCCACGATATATCGTCCTGAACATCATGGCCGCTTGGGAAGTAGGCATTTTGTCTTTCCCAACTTTTCTGAGCAAGCTTTTGAGAATTATATCGACAGTCGGTTAGCTGAGATTGCAAGTATAGCATCGAAAGACTTTGGCATCAGGCTGGTTTTTAGCCCAGAATTTAGGAATCGAATTTATAATGAAGGAGTTATACCAACTAAAGGTTTAAGACCTCTTTCACAAACAATCGATACTTTTGCATTAGATCCGTTAGCCAGAATGGCCGCTATTGTCGAAGGTGAAATAGAAAAAGAAAGAAAAAAAGCAAAAACAAGAACAAGGGCAAGTACAAGTACAAGAAAGCGTACTTCCCAAAAAAAGAAAAAAACTGGAACAACACAAAACACCGTAGTAGAGGTTGATATCGATCAAGATCAAAAGAGATCTATTTGGACCATCACTCAAGGCAAAGCAAAGGGAAGAGAGGAAACCTTTAAAATTCCTTTTAACTATGTTAATTCATTAACAATGCCCCCTGAACCACAAAATACTTTTATAGCGGTACGGCTAGCAGGTAAAGTAACTTTAGGAATTCAAACCCTTAGACAACTTCCTACTTTGGTTCGTACAACTTCAGTAATGTCCGATAAGAATGGCTTTGTTACTTTTAATATTAATGATCCCAGGTGGAACCGAGATCTTATGCTACGAAGAGAAGTTATCGATCGTATTGCCTATATTTTGGCAGAATATTCGGCTGAAAATGTCATCCTAGGTGAACCTTCTCTAGCTTCAATGAATGAAATCAAGCATGCTACATCCACCGCAAAGAAGATGGCCGGAATGACAGGTTTAGGAACAACTGATCCTGGGCAACGATCTTTAGTTCATGTAGATGTGGTTGATAGACCCAATTTGTTGTTTGATGTAGAGGCCATTTTACAGGAGGCTCAACATAGGGCCGAGAAGGTGTTGAGTAAGGAACGTCAATTTTTTGCCGCTCTAATCGCTAGATTACAACAAAAAGTGATGTTAAGTGAAGAAGAAGTACTAGAATTAGTTAAAGAACATTGGTCAGATCAAACTTTAGTTGAACAACTTACCGGGAATCAAGATGAGTTTCATTCTCCTCTTATGGATCGAGTTAGAGGCTTTGTAGATGATCCTGGCGGTTTTCAATTTAGCACATCTAAAATAAATAAAAAAATGCCCGCTGGATTTTAATTAAAACATTCTAATTGTTTTTTAATCTTGAATATAATAAGTTGAGCTATATAATCCATATGGATGGGTAATTGACTCGCATTTATACTGTATTTACCCATATTTTATATATATTTGTAATATTTTATAGGTGTTTATATAAAATATATTGATTATTGTACAATTTTTTAGTATTATCGCATAAATTCGAAGGGCCACTTGGAGATCATCATAAAATACTTATTTTATTCACTTTATTTATTTTATTTATACTTTCTGGTTTTGGGTTATGCCCTACATGCCGATATCAGTGTCCATCAACTCATTAAAATGGGAATGAATAAGAGTTTAGATATAAAATCTGCCAATGCCTATCAGCAGTCAAATCACATAGAATATCAAAAATACAAAAGACAATTATGGGTATCTTCTATAGATGCCTCAGTTAATAGTAAATTAAGTAAAAACTATCCTGGTGTGAGTGAAAAAAAACCTGATTTAAAACCATCACTTAATTCAGACTTTTCTACGGCTATATCATTTAAATTATTCAATGGTTTCAAAGATTTAAACAATTTAAAACAAGCTGAACTTAATTGGCGAAATTCTCAAATCGGTCTAAATCAAACTAAACAGCAAATAGCCCATAACATTTGGGTGATTTATATAAAACTAGCGCTAAACCAACATCTATTAGAATTACAACAAAATAATCTCAATATAAATAAAGAGATTCTAAAGGCCGCACAAAAACAATACCGTAAAGGGATCGCTCCTAAAACTGATTGGGACCGCGCAAAAATTGATTATCTTAACTCGCAACAAACCGTAATAAAAACCCAATATCAGCTCCAACAAATAATGCAGGATTTAGCTCAAATAATTGGTACACCACCCTCTTTAGATTCTATCGATATATTTCCTTTCCCAGATAATCACGAAGGAATTATTAAACTACCCTCCCCCCTTAATACTGATAATTTGAGTAAAATTACGGCTCATTTCCTCGATATTTATCTACAAAAATCATCTCAATACCAACAAACTGAAATCAAACACAAGGTTGCTCAATTGAGTCTGCAAAATATCCAAGGTAACTATTATCCCAAATTATCTGTGACCGCCGGTTATCAATATTTTAATACCAACAATACTACCTCCGTTAGGAACATCGACTATCCTTATTGGGAACTAAGTATCAATATACCCCTTTTTGATAATTTCAACACCTCCACCAAAAAACAAAAAGCCAAGATTAATATCACTAATACTCAACGTGACTTGCAAAGTGCCAAGAATGACGCGACTAATCGTATCGCATCCCTATGTCAAAACTTACTACTTTTAACCGCAGATCAAAAAGTAAAAAAAGAACAAATTGAACTTACTAAAAAAATTTACAGTGTCAGTTCCTTGCGATATAAAAAAGGACTTATATCTATGAAAGACGTCTTGCAAGATAAGACCGCTCAAACCCAAACCGAAAAAGACATGCTGCAATTAAAATACGAAATTACCAAAACCCAACTAGATTTGGCCCTTATAATTGGAAAAATTATGGAGGTATTTTGATGAAATTAACTCAAATAATACTATGGGGAAAACGTTCTCATCAAGCAAAACACAATCATCGCATCAAAATATTAGTTTGGCTGCTGGGTCTCTTTATTATTTTGAGTTTTCCTATAATTAATAACCTACCATTGGTAAGTAACTTTCCAATGATTAATAACCTACCATTGATTAATAGCTTTCCAATTAATAATAGCCTCCTAGCCGTAGCTTCTAAAAATAAAGAAAGTAAAAAAACCAAATTACCCCAAGTATATGTTACTCCTCTTAAAAAAACAAAAATCTCTGAACATCGTGAATACTGGGGATTAGTAGAACCTACCCACACATATTTTGCCTTTTCACCAGTTAATGGTTTACTTTCTAAATTAAATGTAAATGTGGGTGATCTAGTAACAAAAGATCAGGTTATAGCTACCGTACAGAAAAAAGAAATAGGCTATGATACTCTCCCCGGAAATATTACCGCTCCAATTAAAGGTATCGTCTTTAAAATTATTACCTTACCCGGCAATATGATCAACAAAGATAAAGCTGTCTTGTCGATTTATTCACCGGACCAATTTCAATTTAAGATTCATATGACACCTACAGATGTTACCAAAGTTCGCTTAAATCAACCTATCAAGGCTCATTCAGAAAACAATACTCTGGCCTTTAAAGGAAAAATCAAAAGTATTTCTCCCTCTATTGATCACCAGACAGGAACTCAAGAGGTAACTATCCATATTAATAAAAAATCTACACCTCTATTACCAGGCAAACTAGCTAAAATAAATTTCCAATTTAACCCTCATCAAGGTTTTTCGGTTCCTAAAAAACATATCAAAATCAAAGATGATAGAACCTATATCCAAATAGTACGAGACGGTAAGGTTCAAGAAATAAATATTAAACAAGGCATTCGATTTAAAAATAACATTGAAATTATATCTAACCAACTAACCAAAGGGCTCTCTATAATTATTAAATCAGATCAAAATGTTTTAGTTAAGGACCAACAAGTAGAAATTGTTGAAAAAAAGAAATCTACTTAAACTAAGTATATTCCAAATTAAAGGCTAAATGTGAAAAAATATCTGACCAACCCAACAGCTCTTATAATATTTACTATTTCGATTATTACAGCCGGAATCATATCTCTATATCATTTACCTATGAAAATGTACCCCAACGTTCGAAAACCCGGTTTTTATATTTCGTTCTGGCACCAAGACTTAACCACTAGCGAAGAATATTATAAAACCTATGGTAATTCTCTTATTCAACAAATAAAAAATATTAAAGACGTTATTAATACAAACAGTCAATACCAAAATAGATATGTTTCCATAAACATGGAACTAAGTTGGTCAGCCGATGAAGAAGAAATTAAACAAAAACTAGAAAATATCTTTACCCCTTTAAAATCTGGCTCCAGTAATAAATTTAATTACAGTATACATCCCCTCTCCACTATGTCTTCAGGTAATATGATGATCGCGGTAAGTAGCGATCTATATAAAGATGAGGATCTTAAGGGCTATTTAGAAAGTAGTTTACTACAAAACATAAGAAAAATTGAAGGGGTAAAAAATGCTAATTTCTGGGGAGGGCAAGCCAAAAATCATATATTAGAGATCGATCGAGATAAAATTATCAACTTTCGTCTCCCGCTATTTAAAATCATAAATCACATAGTAGAAGCCTATAGTCCTGCTTCTATAGGAACAGTCCAAGACGACAAAAAGGAAAATTCTTACATCGTAAGAGTAGATCCCAAAACTAGAGAATTTAGCGATTTACTAGAAGTCCCTATATCCTTAGATGACAATAATAAAGTAAAAATTAAAGTTAAGGATGTAGCTACGGTAAGAACTATATTAAATAAACAAAAAGGAGTATATCGATTAAATGGCAAACCATCTCAGATGATTAACGTCTCTCTTAGTCAAGATAGTGATGTAAAACAAGCATGTGACCAAGTTGAAAAGGAGCTGAATAATTTCAAACAAAATACCCCGGCCTTTGATTATAATATTATGGTCAATCCCGGTCAATTTATTCAAACCGCTATTGACAATTTATTAATTAACGCTCTAATCGGTGGACTTGCCGCTATATTCATCATATTTTTATTTTTAAGAACCTTCTCGGGAACACTAGTAATAGCTATCTCCATCCCCTTTTGTATTATTACTTCTTTTATTCTCATGTCCATATTTAACGTATCAATTAATATTATCTCACTAGGAGGAATGGCTATCGGAGTAGGAATGATAGTCGACAGCTCTATTGTAACCTTGGAAAATATTTTTAAATCATTTAGCCATTTTAACTACTTTGACCATTTTAACTATGGACAACAAACTCCGGGAAAAAATCCTCAACAAAACAAACCCGATAAATTTGATATTATAATATCTGCTACCAAAGATGTAGCCCTACCAATCATAGCTTCTATTATTACCTCTATTGTGGTTTTTGCTCCCATATTATACACTTCTTCTTATACTAAAGCCATCATGGGAGATTTAACCAGGACGATCATCTTCATCCTTTCTATTTCTATATTTTCGGCTATTATTATTGTACCAGGTGTTTGTAGCATAATAATCAAACTACCCAAACGCAAGTCTTCCAATAAATATAAACCGTCTAATTCTGACCAAGAAACTATAAGCGCGAAACTATACCATTTCTACAGCAAATTATTGCGTATTTTTCTTAAAAGAAAAGCGGGAGCATTATTAATCATCACAATAGCTGTTATTCTAACAGGCGCTTCGTTCATGCAAGCACCTAAAATAAAGAAATCTATCATTGCCAAACCTACTACCCGCCTTTTGGATGTATATATTAATATTCCCGAAAATGATGATGTACAACTCACAAAAAAAGTAGTGTCCAATTTAGAATCATTTTTAAAAACCCAACCCGAAGTAAAAAATTATATTTCATATATGTTCCGACCCAGTAATGGTTATATTACTATTGAACTAAAGGATAGAAAGCAATTTGATACACTAAAGGATCGTATTTTAGAGAAATTTAAAACCAACCTAGATGTTCAATATACAGTCAGTAAATGGGATCCCGGAAAATTACCTTTACCTAAAAAACGTGATCTAGAAATTATACTCAAAGGAACAAAGAATTCTGAACTTTCAAATTTCGCCGATAAAATTCTAGATTTAAAAGATGGGTATTTTAATGGGACAATCTTTAGAAAACCTTGGTTGGCCAAACAAGAGGGAATTTCTTTAAAATACAAACCCTTTGTCAAGAATAATTCTCTCAACCAATTTTTACAGGCTCATACTAAGTGGGGAACTTATTTAGGGGATTTTAATGATCAAGGAAAACAACTATTTTTTAATTTACGTTTTAAAGATCAGCAACGATCCCAGTATATTGAAGACATCAGAAATATCCCCATTCAACTTAATGAAAAGATCGTTCCTTTAGATGCCCTGGTAGATATAAATTTTCGTAATGATTCTTATCTGCCTTATCTTTATTTAAATCAAGATTTAGCTCAGAAAATTACCATTAATCTCGATGAAAAATTAACTGATGAGCAAAAGAAAAGCATGATTTCCGCAGTCAAACAAAAGATAAAATCTTTTGAACATCCCTTAGAGCTGAATATTAATTATCCAGATGTTAATAAAGAAATAAACGATTCAATATCAAGCTTTAAATACTCGCTTCTTGCCAGTGTTGGACTGGTTCTTTTAACTTTGGCCATTATGTTTAACACGATTAGATACCCCTTCATTATACTTTCAACAATACCAATAGCTCTTATTGGAGTGTTAAACGGACTCTATATAACTAAAAGCACCATTTCCCTTAATTCAATGCTAGGAACTATTTTACTGTGTGGCCTGGTAGTAAATAACGCTATTTTGATGATCGATCGCTACCTGAAAGCACGTAAAAAAAATATGGGTACTAATTCTAAAGATATAAATACTAATTCTAATATTGATATTATCATTGAAACGGCCAAAAGTCGTATTAGACCCATTTTAATAACAACTCTCACAACTTTATTTGCCGTAATACCAATGGCCTTAGGTATGGGAGAAGGTGGTGAGATCATACAACCACTTGGAATTGCCGTCTTTTTTGGCCTTTTGGTATCTACCTTACTTACACTTTTTATTATTCCTAGTTTTCTGAGGTTAATTGACTAACCCATCAAAATAAATACAATAATCAGAAAAATTAAATATAATCACTGTTTTTTCCGATAAGTGTTATGCTTTTTGGATGAAAAGCTTATCAGTTGATAAAATTATCACATAATAAATTAAGGTAGAAGAAAATGAATAATAGTATAAACAACTATGTTTTAATAAAGAGTTATTTTAATTATGACCTTCCTGTTCTTTAAAGACATTGTAGTCAAAAGATCACAATAACTCTGTCAAGC